>CALESE010000097.1 GCA_937907205.1 uncultured Romboutsia sp.
ATGGCAAGACATTTATTTACTTCAGAATCAGTAACAGAAGGACATCCAGATAAAATATGCGATCAAATATCTGATGCAATATTAGACGAATTATTAAAGCAAGATCCATTATCAAGAGTTGCTTGCGAAACTACAGTAACTACAGGACTTGTACTTGTAGCAGGGGAAATAACAACAAAGGCATATGCGGATATACCTAAAATAGTAAGAGAAACAGTAAGAGAAATTGGATATGATAGAGCAAAATTTGGATTTGACTGTGATACATGTGCAGTTATAACTTCTATAGATGAGCAATCAGGGGATATAGCTATGGGAGTTGATGAAGCTCTAGAAAGTAGAGATGGGAAACAAACAGAAGAAGAAATAGAAGCTATAGGAGCAGGTGACCAAGGTATAATGTTTGGTTTTGCTTGTAATGAAACAGAAGAATTAATGCCACTTCCAATATCATTAGCTCATAAATTAGCGAAAAGATTAACAGAAGTTAGAAAAAATAATACATTAGGGTACTTAAGACCAGATGGAAAGACTCAAGTAACTGTAGAATATGAAGGAAATACTCCTGTAAGAGTTCACACAGTGTTAATATCTACTCAACATGGAGAAGAAGTAACTAATGAAACTATAAGAGAAGATTTAATAAATCATGTAATAAAAGCTGTAATACCATCAGAATTATTAGATGAAGAAACTGAGATATATATAAATCCAACTGGAAGATTTGTTGTAGGAGGACCACAAGGAGATACAGGTCTTACAGGAAGAAAAATAATAATAGATACTTATGGAGGATACTCAAGACACGGTGGAGGAGCATTCTCAGGAAAAGATGCAACTAAAGTTGATAGATCTGCTGCATATGCTGCAAGATATGTTGCTAAGAATATAGTTGCTGCGGGGCTTGCTGATAAGTGTGAAATAGAACTTGCATATGCAATAGGTGTTGCAAAACCTCTATCTATATTTATAGATACATTTGGAACTGGAAAAGTGTCAGAAGAAAAATTAGTAGAATTAGTTGAAAAGAATTTTGACTTAAGACCAGGATCTATAATAAGAGATTTAGATTTAAGAAAACCAATATTTAAGTCAACAGCAGCTTATGGACATTTTGGTAGAACAGACGTTGATTTACCATGGGAAAGAACTGATAAAGTTGAAGATTTAAAAAAACAAGCTTTAGAACAATAATTTAAAAAATCACCTCTAAAATGTAATTATTTTTTAGTATAAACTATTAATATTACCTTAAGGGGTGATTTTATTTTACAGAATAAGGTATAATAATTACAACTTAAGTACAGTATAGAAATATTATTGTTTGTAGGAGAGAAGTATGGAAAGATTAGAAGGAATGATAAGTGACATAGTATTTAAAAATGAAGATAACGGATATACAATAGCTCATTTAGCAAACCCAGATAATGAAGTAGTAATAGTAGGGTGTATGCCAACTTTATCTGTAGGTGAAAGTATAGAAGTAGAAGGAAAGTGGGTAAATCATAAAACTTATGGTACTCAATTTGAAGTTAATAAATTTATGCCAATAACTCCATCATCACTTGAAGGAATATATGTGTTTTTATCTTCAGGAATGATAAATGGAATAGGAGAAAAGATGGCAAAAAGGATTATAGATAAGTTTGGAGTAAATACATTAGATATAATTCAAAATGATCCAGATAGGCTTAAAGAGGTTGAAGGTATAGGAGTAAAAAAGATTAACCAGATAGTTAAAAGTTATGAGGAAAATAGAGAACTAAGAAATATAATTATAGAATTATCTCCATTTGGAATAACTCCTAATTATTGTATGAGAATTTATAAAAAATATAAGAGTAAGGCAATAGATATAATAAATAAAAATCCGTATAAATTAGCTGAAGATATAAGAGGAATAGGATTTAAAATAGCAGATGATATAGCTAGCAAGATTGGAATAGAAAAAAATTCAAAGGATAGAGTCTGCCAAGGAATTATATACTCATTAAATCAATCATTAGGAAATGGACATACTTATCTACCGGAACACATTCTAATACAAGAGTCGCATAAACTTCTACAAGTTGATATTGATCTTATAAAACAGTGTATAATGGATTTAACTTATGACCAAAAGATACATATAGAAAAGATGAATGGGCAAAATTTAATTTATCTAATACCATATTACTTATCTGAAAATGGAGTATGTAAACAGATAGTTAAATTAGCTCAAGCAGAATTTAAAAATTTAAATATAGATATAGAAGAAGAAATAAGAGTGGTTGAAGAAGAAGCTAATATAAAGCTAGCTACAAATCAAGCAAAAGCTGTTAAAGAAGCTATAGAAAGTGGCGTTGTAATAGTTACTGGAGGACCTGGAACGGGTAAAACCACAACAATAAACACTATAATAAAGATATTTGAAAATAATGACCAAGAAGTAGTTTTAGCAGCGCCAACAGGAAGAGCAGCTAAGAGAATGAGTGAGACGTCAAATAAAGAAGCTAAAACTATACATAGATTGCTAGAAATGGGATTTGCAACTGATAGTGACCAACTAGAGTTTATGAAATGAGGAAGAACCGATAAAAGCAGATGTAATAATAGTTGATGAAGTATCCATGGTAGATATATTATTAATGTATTCACTACTTCGAGCTGTAAAAGTAGGAACTAGGCTAATATTAGTTGGAGATAGCGATCAGTTACCATCAGTAGGTGCTGGAAATGTACTAAAAGATTTAATAGATTCAAATGTTATAAATGTTGTAGAATTAAATGAAATTTTTAGACAAGCAAGAGAAAGTATGATAGTTGTGAATGCTCATAAAATAAATAATGGTCAGCCCCTACATTTAAATGCTAAAGGTAAAGACTTTTTCTTTATAAAAAAATCAACTAATGAAGAAATATTGCAAGAAATAATAGGTTTAGTTAATGAAAGACTTCCTAAGTTTTATAATGTAGATAAAATAAAAGATATACAAGTACTGGCATCTATGAGAAAAGGAGACTTGGGTGTAAACAATCTTAATGTAGAACTTCAAAAATACCTTAATCAACCTGAAAAATATAAAGTAGAAGAAAGTTTTCAAAAGAGGATTTTTAGAGTAGGAGATAAAGTAATGCAAATAAAAAATAACTACACAAAAAAATGGGAAAATGAAGATTCTACAGATAGTGGTGAAGGCGTATATAATGGAGATATAGGATATGTATATCATATAGATAAAGAGAAAAGAACTGTGTATGTTATATTTGATAATAGTAAAATAGTGTCATATAAATATGATGAATTAGATGAATTAGACCATAGTTTCTGTACAACAATACATAAAAGTCAAGGTAGTGAGTTCCCTGTAGTAGTTATACCTATAACATGGGCACCACCAATGTTACTAAGTAGAAACTTAATATATACAGCTGTAACAAGAGCTAAAAAATTAGTTGTATTAGTAGGAGATGTAAAGTACTTAGAATATATGATAAAAAATAATAGAACTAATGAAAGGTATTCAAATTTAGCATATAAGCTAAATCAATTTAACGTAGAAGGGTTGTTAGTTAAATAAATATGAAAAATGATAGTAGAGATATATCAAAAATATTTAAATACTTAACTAATATATTAATAGATTTTATATATCCAGATAATATAACTTGTATTATTTGTAACAATCCAATTAATAAAAATAATACATATTCTATGTGTAAATCATGTTTTAATGAAATGAATTTTATATTAGATGGATGCATAAAATGTGGTAAGCCAATAATATATCATTCTTTAGAAAAACAAGATATAAGTGGATGTAGTAGTTGTTTTAACAAAACATTTTATTTTGATAAATCAATTTCATGTATAGAATATAATGATATTAGCAAAAAACTAATATTAGATTTTAAATATAAAAGTAAAACATATATGAGTAATTATATAGCAGATATCATGAAGGAAAAGTTAGAAATAGAAAATATAAAATTTGATTGTATACTTTACGTTCCATTACACAAAAAAAGATTGAAAAAAAGAGGATTTAATCAATCTAAAAAAATAGCAATTAAGCTTGGAAAATTAATTAATAAACCTTCATATGATATTTTAATTAGAAAAAAATATACAAAACCTTTGTATAATCTAAGTAAAGATGAACGTAATAAAATTTTAAAAAATGTATTTAAAATTACAGATAATATAAAGATTAAAAATAAAAATATTTTATTAATAGATGATATTTTTACTACTGGGTCAACTGTAAATGAAATATCAAAATTATTAAAATTGGAAGGTGCAAATAAGGTTTATGTAATGACATTATTAACTAGAAGCAATGATACTTATGTTAAGGCATAAATTACTATTGACATATATCAATTAAGATATTAAAATAAATAAGTAATATTTAGGTCTGTGGTTGAAAGTCCAAGCCAGTTGCAGGCAAAAGGATCCACGTAAGTCAACACTAAAAATTGGGTTGATGATCATGGTGCAGCTTAGAAGTAAGACCTACCGATATAAAATCGAGAGAGTTAGTAGTACGGCAAACCCAAGCGAACCCTCCAGTAGGCGAGTGTGGGGTCAAAGACCAGGTCAGCTAAATATTTAAAAGTACCTATATAGGTGCTTTTTTGCGTTATAGAAAATTATATCGATATAGTGATTTTGAAAGCAAAAAAGATTTTGAGCAACTATATGACTTAAGCGAAGTGAATTTTTTATAAAAATTTAAAAATATAAAAAATAATAAATATAGTATTAAAAATAAAATTGCGACAAAAATTAACAAAATAATAAACAGTATATGTTGATTTTTGTGGATATATATAGATTAATAAATAGCTTGAAATACGCGAAAAAGTAGTTATTAACAATTATATCCACATTATTCACAATATATTAATAATAATAATCCACATTATCGTTATTAAGTACCAGTTATGAAAATAATAATTTTGTTTGAATAGATTAGTTTATAAAAGCTAACAATAAAAATAAAGGATTAGTTCAATTAGAATAGAATATATTATTAAAAGTATAAACTTATACTTTCATAACTGAAAGGAGATGTTCTTATGAAAATAACAATATCTGGAAAGCAACTTGAATTAACAGAAAGTATAAAAAGAGCTATAGAGGAAAAATTAGGAAAGTTAGATTTTTACCTTAACCCAGATACGGAGCTAAAAGCAACTGTTAGTACGAGTAAATTATCACAAAAGATAGAAGTAACAATTATACCTATAAGCGGGCCAATAATTAGAGCAGAAGACTCTGAAGAAAGTCTATATTCTGCTATAGATTCTGTTTATGATAAATTAGATAAGCAATTAAGAAAATATAAAAGCAGATTATATGATAGACATCAAAGTAACGATAGTATAAGATTTGAAAGCATAGAAAATATAGAGAATATAGACTATGAAGATGAAGAAAATGAGGAAATCATAATTAGTAGACATAAGAAATTTGATGTTAAGCCAATGCATCCTCAAGAAGCAATTCTTCAAATGGATCTTTTAGGTCATGATTTTTATATGTTTAGAAATATAGAGAGTGATGATATGGCTTTAGTTTATAAACGTAAAAGTGGCGGATATGGAATGATAGAGCACGAATAATTGAATTTAACTAATTAAAAAAGCTATCGATAAATTTAATTATCGATGGCTTTTTAATATTAGGTAATTATAATTTACATATAGTGTTTTTATGGTAAAATGATAATATGATAATAAATGTACGAGGAGATAATATAACATGGGTTTTTTAGATAACTTATTTAATATGGCAGATAAAAAAGAACTAAAGAAGTTTAATAAAATAGTAGATCAAATAGATGCATTAGAACCTAAATTTGAATCTATGTCAGATGAAGAACTTAGAAATATGACTAATATATTTAAAGAAAGATTAAGTAATGGTCAGACATTAGATGATATATTACCAGAAGCTTTTGCAGTAGTTAGAGAGGCATCTAGAAGAATTCTAGGGATGAGACAATATAGAGTTCAACTTATTGGTGGTATAGTTTTACATCAAGGAAGAATCGCAGAGATGAAAACAGGAGAAGGTAAGACTTTGGTTGCAACTGCTCCAGTTTATTTAAATGCTCTTTCAGATAAAGGTGTACATGTTGTTACAGTAAATGATTATTTAGCAAAACGTGATAAAGAGCAAATGGCAAAACTTTATGAATTTTTAGGTATGACAGTTGGAGTAATTGTTCACGGGCAAGACCCACAAACAAGACGTGCTCAATATAATTGTGATATAACTTATGGAACTAATAATGAATATGGATTTGATTATCTAAAAGATAATATGGTAATACACAAAGAACAAATGGTTCAAAGGGAGCTTAATTATGCAATAGTAGATGAGGTAGACTCAATACTTGTAGATGAGGCTAGAACACCACTTATAATATCAGGACCTGGAGATAAATCAACACATTTATATTCAGATGCTAATACTTTTGTACTAACATTAAAGCCAGAAAATTATGAAATAGATGAAAAACAAAAATCTGTGTCATTAACAGACTCAGGTATACAAAAAGCGGAAGTTTACTTTAATGTAGAAAATATAACGGATATAGCACATATGGAATTATATCATCATATAAATCAAGCTTTAAAAGCTCATACAATAATGAAAAATGATGTTGACTATGTATGTAAAGATGGTGAAATTGTTATAGTTGATGAATTTACAGGAAGATTAATGTTTGGAAGAAGATATTCAGAAGGATTACACCAAGCTATAGAAGCTAAAGAGGGATTAAGAATCCAAAGAGAATCTAAAACTTTAGCTACAGTAACATTCCAAAATTATTTTAGGATGTATAACAAACTTTCTGGAATGACAGGTACAGCTAAGACAGAAGAAGAAGAATTCAAGGCTATCTACAGAATGGATGTTGTTCAAATACCAACAAATAATCCAATTCAAAGACAAGACTTACCAGATGCTGTATATAAAAATGTAAGAGGTAAGTTCAATGCAGTAGTTGAAGATATAATAGAAAGAAGTAAGAATAAACAACCTATACTTGTAGGTACAGTATCAATAGAAAACTCTGAATTAATATCACAATTATTAAAAAGAAGAGGGATTAAACATGAGGTTTTAAATGCTAAGCACCATGATAAGGAAGCAGAAATAATAGCACAAGCAGGTAGATTAGGAGCTGTAACTATAGCAACTAATATGGCTGGTCGTGGTACAGATATAGTTTTAGGAGGAAATCCTACTTTCTTAACTAAGAAAGAAATGAAAAAATTAGGATATGATGAAAGCATAATCAATAGAGTAGATTCTTCATTAGAAGGAATAGAAAAGGAAGGAAATGAAGAATTATTTGCTGCAAGAGACCAATATAAAAAATTATATGACCAATTTAAATTGCAAACAGAAGCAGAGCAAGAAGAAGTTATAAAAGTTGGTGGTCTTGCTATAATTGGTACTGAAAGACATGAATCTAGAAGAATTGATAATCAGTTAAGAGGTCGTGCTGGTCGTCAAGGAGATAAAGGTAGCTCAAGATTTTATATTTCATTAGAAGATGACCTTATGAGATTATTTGGAAGTGATAGAATATCTTCATTAGTTGAAAAAATAGGTCTTGAAGAAGATATGCCGATAGAACATAAAATGTTAACAAAATCTATAGAAGGTGCTCAAAAGAAAGTTGAAGGTAGAAACTTTGGGATAAGAAAGCATGTACTTCAATATGATGATGTTATGAACAAACAAAGAGAAACGATATATTCTGAAAGAAGACGTGTATTAGAAGGTGAAAATCTTCAAGAACAAATACAAAATATGATTCATTCTTTAATAGAAGATGGTGCTAATGCATATGTAGAAGAAAAAGGTATAAATATTGATGGATTTAAAGATTATATGTACCATCAATTTATGCCAAAAGGAAGCATAGAAATACCAGATATGGAGAAACTTGAAGTTTCAGAATTAGTAGAAAAAGTTTACGAAATAGCAATGAAAATATACAATGCAAAAGAAGAATCTATAGGATCAGAAAGAATGAGAGAAATAGAAAGAGTTGTACTTCTTCAAGTTGTTGATAGTCATTGGATTGATCATATAGATGCAATGGATCAATTACGTCAAGGTATAGGACTTCGTGCTATAGGACAACAAGACCCAGTTATAGCTTATACAAATGAAGGATTTGATATGTTTAATGAAATGAACATGCATATAAAAGAAGATACTATAAGATATTTATTTAATATAACTGTAGAAGAACAACCAGTAGAAAGAAAACAAGTTATAGATGTAGATCATTTATCATCTAATATAACTGATGATAGCGACAGTAAAACTGTTAAAAAAGATGAAACAACAGGAAGAAATGAAGATTGCCCTTGTGGAAGTGGAAAAAAATATAAAAAGTGTTGTGGAAGATAAGTTTGGAGGAGCCAAATGTTAAATTTACAAGAATATAGACACAATATAGAGCAAATGGCTTTAAATATAGAAGAATTGAGGGATTCTCTTTGACATTGCTTCATTATTAATTAAAATTGATGAAAATGAAAAAAAAATGAATAGCCAAGATTTCTGGAATGATAATGAGACAGCTCAAAAAATACTTCAAGAAAACAAATCTTTTAAAGAAACTGTAAAAGAGTACAATGATTTAAGAGAAGGACTTGAGGAAATAGATTTATTAATAGAAATAGGGTTAGAAGAAAATGATCCATCTGTTGAAAAAGAAATAGAAGCTTCTATATCTAATTTACAAAAAGAAATAGATTTAGTAAGAATTAAAACACTGTTAAGTGGAGATTATGATAAAAATAATGCAATATTATCTATAAATGCAGGGACAGGTGGTCTTGATGCTCAGGATTGGGCTCAAATGCTACTTAGAATGTATATAAGATGGGCTGAATCTAAGGGTTACAAAGTAAATACTTTAGATATATTATCAGACCCAGCAGCAGGTATAAAGAGTGCTACATTACTTATAGAAGGATTAAATGCTTATGGATATCTAAAAAGTGAAAAAGGTGTTCATAGAATAGTGAGAATATCACCATTTGATCCATCTGGCAAAAGACATACTTCTTTTGCATCTATAGATATAACACCAGAGCTTGATGATAGTATCAATATAGAAATAAATCCAGTGGATTTAAAAATTGATACATATAGAGCATCAGGTGCAGGAGGTCAACATGTAAATACTACGGATTCAGCAGTAAGAATAACACATATTCCTACAGGGGTAGTAGTTCAATGCCAAAATGAAAGATCTCAACATAAAAATAAAGACAGAGCGATGAAAATGCTAATGGCTAAGCTTATAGAGTTAAAAGAATTAGAAAACAAAGAAAGAATAGAAGATATTCAAGGTAAATATTCTCAGATAACTTGGGGAAGTCAGATAAGATCTTATGTATTTCAACCGTATAAGCTAGTAAAGGACCATAGAACAAATGCTGAAATGGGAAATGTAGATAATGTAATGGATGGAAATATAGATTTATTTATAAATGAATATCTAAAGTTCAACAAATCAAAAAATAACTAAAAAATAAGGGCTTGAGAATTTTATTCTTAAGCCTTATTTCTTTACTAAAAGGCAAGGTATTTATTCTGTTAATAATATGAATGAAGTAAATTTAAATTATTACGAAAGATAAGGGGATTTTTATGAATATAAATGAAATTTTAAAGAAAGAATTTAATTTAAAAGATGAACAAATAAATAATGTTATAAAACTTATAGATGAGGGCAATACAATACCATTTATAGCTAGATATAGAAAAGAAATGACTGGTGAAATGAGTGATATAACATTAAGAGAGTTTAATGATAAATTAACTTATTTAAGAAATTTGCAAAATAGAAAAGAAGATGTACTAAGAATATTAGGAGAACAAGGCAAACTTACAAATGATATAAGATTAAATTTAGAAAATGCAAAAACATTACAAGAAGTAGAGGATATATATTCACCATTTAAACAAAAGAAAAGAACTAGAGCTACAATAGCAAAAGAAAAAGGGCTTGAAAAGTTAGCATTAAATATATTAAATGAAAATATATCTAATATAGAAGATGAAGCTAGAAAGTACATAGATAAAGATAAAGATGTAAAATCAACTGAAGATGCTTTAAAAGGAGCTAAAGATATAATAGCTGAAATAGTATCAGATGATGCAAAAATAAGAAAGTATATAAGAGAATTAGCGCTAAGAGAAGGAATTCTTATAACTAAAAACTCAAAAGATGAAAAATCAGTATATGATATGTATTATGATTATAGTGAATCTGTAAAAACTATAGCACCTCATAGAGTGTTGGCTATAAATAGAGGAGAAAAAGAAGATTTTTTAAAAGTTAAATTAGAAATTAATACTGATAAGGTAATAAATTATATAGTAAATGAATATGTTAAAAATAATAACTTTAAAAATAAAGAGATAATAGTTTCAGCAATAGAAGATGCATATAAAAGATTAATATTCCCTTCAATTGAAAGAGAAGTTAGAAACAATCTAACGGAAGTAGCTCAAGAAAGAGCAATAAGTGTATTTGGTCAAAATATAAAAGGATTATTATTACAAGCACCAGTAAAAGGTAAAGTGGTTATGGGATTTGACCCTGCATTTAGAACTGGGTGTAAGATAGCTGTAGTTGATAAAAATGGAAAACTATTAGATACAACAACAGTATATCCAACAGAGCCTCAAAATAATATAGAAGGTGCTAAAAAGACTTTAAAAGAATTAATATCAAAATATAATATAGACATAATTGCTATAGGAAATGGAACTGCTTCTAGGGAATCTGAAAAATTTGTATCAGACATGTTAAAAGAAATAGATAGAGAAGTTCAATATATAATAGTTAGTGAAGCTGGAGCATCAGTTTATTCTGCATCAGAACTTGCAAGTGAAGAACATCCAGATATAAATGTGTCATTAAGAGGTGCAATATCAATAGGTAGAAGATTGCAAGATCCACTAGCAGAGCTCGTTAAGATTGATCCTAAAAGTATAGGCGTAGGTCAATATCAACATGATTTAAATCAAAAAAGACTTGAAACTGTCTTAGGTGGAGTGGTTGAAGATTCAGTAAATAGTGTTGGAGTAGATTTAAATACAGCATCATATTCTTTATTAGAACATATTGCTGGTATAAGTAAATCCATAGCAAAAAATATAGTGGCTTATAGAGAAGAAAATGGAAACTTTAATTCTAGAGAACAGCTAAAGAAAGTAAAAAGATTAGGTCCTCAGGCATTTACACAATGTGCAGGATTTATGAGAATTACAGATGCTAAAAATCCACTTGATAATACAGGAGTTCATCCAGAAAGTTATGATATATGTAAACAATTACTAGAAAATTTAGGATATACTCTTAAGGATATAGAAAATAAAAGCATAGAAGATATAGATTTAAAAATATCCCAAATAGGATTAAATACTTTAAGTGAAAAATTAGGTGTAGGAATAGTAACCTTAAAAGATATAATATCTGAAATTAAAAAACCAGGTAGAGACCCTAGAGAAGAAGGCATAAAACCTATACTTAGAACTGATGTATTAAAAATAGAAGATATAAAAGAAGGAATGCTACTAAAAGGTACAGTAAGAAATGTAATAGATTTTGGAGCTTTTGTTGACATTGGTATAAAAAATGATGGATTAGTTCATAAGTCTGAAATGAGTAAATCTTTTGTGAAAGACCCAATGTCTATAGTTACAGTAGGAGATATAGTAGATGTTAAAGTAATAGGCATAGATATAAATAAACAAAGAGTATCTTTATCAATGAAGATATAACGAAGGAGATTGAGCATGATAGTTATAAAAAATGGAACTATAAATACAATAACAAATGGAGTTATTGTTGGTGATGTTCTTATAGAAGATGGAAAAATAAAAGAAATAGGTGAGGATTTAGTAGTACCTTTAGATGCTAAAGTAATAGATGCACAAGGTAAACAAGTATTTCCAGGGT
The DNA here is from genome assembly GCA_937907205.1 of uncultured Romboutsia sp. Lineage (GTDB taxonomy): Bacteria > Bacillota > Clostridia > Peptostreptococcales > Peptostreptococcaceae > Faecalimicrobium. The sequence goes on from CALESE010000097.1 coordinate 11,994, forward strand.
TTATAGATGCACATACACATTTAGGACTATGGGAAGATGGTATGGGGTTTGAGGGTGCTGATGGAAATGAAGAAACAGATCCTATAACTCCGCATCTTAATCCTATAGACGGTATAAATCCAATGGATAACACTTTTAAAGAAGCATATCAGGGAGGAATAACATCTGTATGCACAACACCAGGAAGTGCTAATGTAATGGGAGGACAGTGTATAGCTATAAAGACATTTGGTAGAAGAATAGATAATATGGTTATAAAAAACCCTGTTGCATCAAAAATTGCTTTTGGAGAAAATCCTAAATCTTGCTATGGAAGAGATGAAAAAACGCCACAAACAAGAATGGCAATAGCATCTCTTTTAAGGGAAAATTTAAAAAAAGCAGAAGAATATATGGAAGAACTAGAATTATATATGGAACATGAAGACCATGATAAGCCAGAATATGATATAAGGCTTGAAAGTTTGATACCTGTTTTAAAAGGAGAGATACCATTTAAAGTTCATGCTCATAGAGCTGATGACATGTTCACAGCGATAAGAATAGCAAAAGAATATGATATAAAGCTTACATTAGATCACTGCACAGAAGGTCATCTTATAGCAGAAGAATTGCTTGAAGAAGGATATCCAGTTATAGTAGGACCATCTTTGTCTGAAAGATCTAAAATAGAGCTTAGAAATTTAACATTTGACACAGCTGGTATACTTTCAAATACGGGACTTAATGTTTCTCTTACAACAGACCATCCTGTTATACCTGTGCAATATCTTCCAATATGTGCGGGAATAGCTGTAAAGCATGGTATGAAAAAAGAAGATGCAATAAAAGCTATGACTATAAATCCAGCAATAACTTTAGGAATAGATAATAAAGTTGGTTCTATAGAAATTGGAAAAGATGCAGATATAGTTATATGGGATGGAAATCCTTTAGAAATTCAAAGCAATGTATTATATACAATAATAAATGGAAAAGTAGTATATAAAAGAATATAATACAACTTAAAGTCAAGATTTAAAAATAATTTATAAACTCATAAATATAATAAGTGTAGTAGGAATTACTACGAACAAGAAATTTACATTTATATTAAAAATACTAGCAATCAAAATTTAATTGCTAGTATTTTTATATTATCTTTTACTTAATTATACTTTATAATAGCAGGTGGTTATACTATAATAATATCTAGTTGATAATTATAAGTGTAAAATAATTATTATATAAATTTAATGATAATTTGCGATAATGCAAAATATAACGGAGTTGAAATTATGATTAATATATATCTAGAAGATGAGAAAAATACACAAGAAATAGGTTATAAATTAGGAAAATTATTAAAACCAGGAAGTGTTATATGTCTAATAGGAGATCTTGGAGCTGGCAAGACTACAATGACTCAAAGTTTAGCTAAAGCATTAGAAGTAGATGATTACATAACAAGTCCTACATTTACAATAGTAAATGAATATGATGGGAAAATTCCACTATATCATTTTGATGTATATAGAATAGGAAGTAGTGATGAAATGTATGATATTGGATATGACGAATATATAAATGGTGAAGGTGTATGTATAATTGAATGGGCTAATTTAATAGAAGATATACTTCCTGATGAATATTTACATATAGAATTAAAATACAAGGATATGTCTAGAGAAATGATATTAAATCCAGTTGGAGAAAAATATGAAAAACTAGTTGAGGAGTTGACTAAATAATGAAAGTTTTAGGAATAGATACATCTTCTATGGCTACAAGCATATGTGTTATAGAAGATGATAAATTAATATGTGAGTATACAGTTAATACTAAAAAAACACATTCTCAAAAGCTTATGCCAATGATAGATAATATGCTTAATATAAGTGATATAAATATTAATGAAATAGATTTAATAGCAATATGTGAAGGTCCAGGATCATTTACTGGATTAAGAATAGGTATGTCAACAGCAAAAGCTATAGCTCATGTAAAGAATTTACCTGTAATAGGTGTAAATTCATTAGAAATATTAGCAGGAAATATGAATTTATGTGATAAAAAAATATGTTCTATATTAGATGCTCAAAGAACTCAAGTATATTATGGTAAGTATAAATTTGAAAATAATGAAATAGTAGAGCTACAACATATAGATGTAATAGAAATTGATGAATTATTACAAGAGTTATCTAACTCAAATGATGAATGGATATTAGTTGGGGAAGCTGTTTATAAATATGAAGAAAAAATCAAAGAAATAAATAATATATCGGTAGTAGCATCATCACATAATGTAAGTAAAGCAAGTAGTTTATGTTCTATAGCCATGAATAAATATAATAAAAGCATAGATGTATATGATTGTTATAGTATAAACCCTAAATATATAAGAAAATCTCAAGCAGAAGTAGAATATGAAGAAAAAGTGAAGAGGTTAAATAATGGAAAGTAATTTAATTATAGAAATGATGACTTCTAAGGACATTGATGGAGTATTTGAAGTTGAGAAGAATTGCTTTGAACATCATTGGTCTAAGGAATCATTTAAAAAAGAATTAATCAATGAAAATGCTAGGTATCTTGTAGCAAAACTTGATAGAAAGATAGTTGGATATGTTGGTATATGGCTAATTTTAGATGAAGGACATATTACAAATGTAGCAGTTCATAATGATTATAGAGGACAAAAAATTGGTGATAAATTAGTACAATCATTAGTAAATCTATGTAAAGAAAATAACATAAACTCTATGACCCTAGAGGTTAGAGTATCTAATATAGTTGCTCAAAATTTATACAAAAAGTACGGATTTAAATTAGCTGGAATTAGAAAAGAATATTATAGTGACAATAAAGAAGATGCTATGATAATGTGGAATGATATAAAGGCGGTGTAGATGTGAAGGATATAATAACATTAGCGATTGAAAGTAGTTGTGACGAAACCTCAATTGCAGTATTAAGAAATGGTAGAGAAGTACTATCAAATATAATTAATACTCAAATTGATTTACATAAAAAGTTCGGTGGAGTAGTACCAGAAGTTGCATCTAGAAAGCATATAGAAAATATAGATATGGTATTACAAGAAGCTTTAGATAAAGCAGATATTACATTAAATGATATAGACCATATAGCAGTAACTTATGGACCTGGATTGGTGGGTGCTTTATTAGTAGGATTATCCTATGCAAAAGCATTAGCTTTTACATTAAATAAACCATTAGTTGGAGTAAATCATATAGAAGGTCATGTAAGTGCAAATTATATAGAGCACAAGGATTTAAAACCTCCATTTATAACACTAATAGTATCTGGAGGACATACTCACTTAGTTGAGGTAAAAGGTTATGGTGAGTATGAGATATTAGGAAGAACAAGAGATGATGCATCTGGAGAAGCCTTTGATAAAATAGCAAGAGCTATGGGGCTTGGATATCCAGGTGGACCTATAGTGGATAGATTAGCTAAACAAGGAAATAAAAAAGCCATTGACTTTCCAAGGTCTTATATAGATGAAGGATACGATTTTAGTTTTAGTGGACTAAAATCATCAGTATTAAATTATCTTAATGCTAAAAAAATGAAAAAAGAAGATATTGTAGTAGAAGATGTTTGTGCGTCATTCCAAGAAGCAGTTGTTGAAGTATTGTCTAAAAAGGCTATAAAAGCAGCCAAGGAAAAAGGATACAATACAATAACTCTTGCAGGTGGGGTTGCTTGTAACTCATCACTTAGAGAAAAAATAACAGAGTTATCGAAAGAACATAATATAAGTATAAAATACCCTCCAGTTGTTTTATGTACAGATAATGCAGCTATGATAGGGTGTGCAGGATATTATAGTTATATAAATGGTAGAATAGATGATATGAGCTTAAATGCAGTTCCAAACTTAAAAATAGGTCAAAAGTAGTTAAACTAGTTTTAATAAGCAAATTTAAACTAAGGAGAATTGACAGTGAATAAGATTATTGACAAAAAAATTTTATTAAATGCTTTAAAGTTAATATTTTTTATATCAATTTTATGTATTGTTGTAAAAGAATTTATAAGCATATTAAAAACATTTGATATGGAATTATTTCTAAAATATGCAAATGAATTATCAATATCAAATATATCAATAATAATAGCATTAGGAATAATATCATATTTGCCATTAAGTTTTTATGATTTTGTACTAAAAAGTAGAGTAAATATGAATATACAAAATAAGAAGTTATACAAGCTTTCATGGATAATAAGTTCAATCGCAAGTATAGCAGGTTTTGGTGGTTCTACAGCTATATTTTTGAAATCTAATCTTTACAAAGATTATATAGAAGATAAAGATTTATTATTAAAAGAAAGTTCTAGAATAGTAGCATTAAACTTTACTGGATTTTCTATGGTATGTTTAATTTACTCTATATCTAAATTTAAGGAAGGATTAACATTTAATTTATCAAATATCATTATATATATAGTAAGTTTATATTTACCATGCTTAATAGGATATTTAATATATAAAACTATTAAAGGTAGTGAAAAGAAAGATATTATAGATTCAATTAAGATAATGTTTATATCTATATTAGAATGGATAACAACATTAGTGTTAATTTTAGGAATATTTACGATATTAAATAGTAAAATACCATTCTTTAAACTTTTCCCAATATTTGTACTAGCAATAGCTTCATCTATTATAGGAATGACTCCTGGTGGTATTGGAACATTTGATATAACAATGCTTTTGGGATTAGAAGCTTTAGGTGTTTCATCTGAGAAGGTTCTTCTAGCTTTATTTTTATATAGAATAAGTTACTATATTGTTCCAGTATTTATAGGTATTGGACTTTATATTACAGAAGTAAATAAATCTTTAAGTGAAGATTCTAAAGAATTAGTAAATTTAGTTATTTCTAAGATATCATATTATATATTGATTGCACTAGTATTTATATCTGGAGTTTTAGCAATAATATTACCTGTTGATAATTATATTAATCTAGACAAGAACATTGCTATTCACGAAATAATGTATCTTAAAAATTTACCTAATGATATATGCATAATTATAGGTATTATATTAATTGTTTTATCAAGATTATTATTACATAGAGATAAATCTGTATATAAATTAACATTAGCTTCAGTAATATTATTTGAAATAATGGCTATATTTTTAGGTTTTAATTATAGCGAAATATTATTTTTATTATTAGTTATATGCTTTGTAGTTGCAAGTAAAAAAGAGTTTTATAGACATAGTTATGTCATAAAATATAGACAAATAGTAATGTGTATTTTTGTAGGAGTTTTAAGTTATATTTTATACAGGGCATTTTTCGTTGGTGGCAAATTTGATATATTTGAAATTTTACTACCGTGTATTTCAATTTCATCAATAGTTATTTCTGTTATTTTGACAATTATTTATAACAAGAATAAATCAAATAGAATAAATCAAATAAAGCTAAGTGATTGTATAGATGATGTTGAATCTATAATAGAAAGATTTGGAGGAAGTTCTTACACTCATTATGTATATTTAAATGATAAAAAAATATACATAAATGAAGAAAAAGATGTATTTTTCCAATTTGAAATACAAGGAAATAAATTATTTGTACTTGGTCCACCTGTAGGTAATAAAGAAAATTTCATCAATTCAATTGAAGAGTTTTACAATATGGCAGATTCGTATGGATATATTCCGGTATTTTGCGCGATAGACAATGATATGATGCCACATCTTCACTCAATAGGTTACCAATTTATAAAAATAGGTGAAGATTCATCTGTTGATTTAGAATCATTTACTTTAGAGGGAAGAAATATGAAGAGTGTAAGAAATGCACTTTCAAGGGTACAAAAAGAAGGATATCAATTTGAAATTATTGAACCTCCATTTAATGATGAATTTTTAGATGAACTTAAAAAAATATCAGATGAATGGCTGGATGGAAGAAGAGAATTAGATTTTGCAGTTGGCAAATTTGACAAAAATTACCTAGAATGTTCTCCTATTGCTATAATAAAAAATATAGATGGAGAAATAAAAGGATTTACAAATTTAATGCCAATGTATGATAATAACAAGACTTTATCTATAGACTTAATGAGATTTAGTAATACATGTAATGGTATTATGGACTTTATATTTGTAAATTTATTTATGTATGCAAAAGACAATGGATATACAAGTTTCAACATGGGAATAGTACCTCTTTATAATGTTGGATTATCAAAGCATGCTTTCTTAAATGAGAGAATAGCTCAGCATATATATATGTATGGTAATAATATATATTCATTTGAAGGATTAAAAAGATTTAAGGATAAGTACTGTACTATATGGAATCCAAGATATTTTGCGTATAGAAAGGGAACTAATTTATTAGGAATAATAATAAGTTTTATTTCAATGATATACTTACCAAAGAGAGAAAGTAACATTACTACTTACTTTAAAATAGTTAAAAATGTAGACTAAACAAGAGGAATTAAAAATGAAAGACCATTCATTAGAGATAGAGGAATTAATACATATTGATGTTAATGGAACAAGGCAAAGTATTTTAATTAGAGGATGCAACATAAATCATCCAGTACTTTTATATCTACATGGAGGTCCAGGTGTATCAAATATGTATATGTATCCATATGAAAAAAACTTGGAAAAGAATTTTGTAGTAATAAAGTGGGATCAAAGAGGAACTGCAAAATCATATACAAAAGATATAGATAAAGAAACTTTAACTTTGAATCAATTTATACTTGATGCTTATGAGGTATGTAAATATATATCAAATAGATTTCAAAAGAAAATATATCTTATTGGATATTCTTGAGGGTCTCTATTAGGTATAAAAATAATTCATAAATACCCTGATATATTTGAAGGTTTTATAGGAGTAAGTCAAGTAGTAAATGATTTAGAAAGTGAGAAAATTTCATATAAATATATTTTAAATAAGGCAAAATTAAAAGAAAATAAATATGATATATATGTAATAAATAAAATAATGAATTTATCATATAGAACTATTGATACGGCTAGATATATTGAAAAGCTAATTCAAAAATATGGTGGAAGTTTTTTAAACAAAAAACATAAATATTTAAATATTTTACGAATATTAATATGTAAATATTATTCTATTTTTGATATAGTTAAATTTATAAAAGGTCTAAATGGATATGAAGATTTGATGAAAAGTATCATTGAAGTGAATTTATTTAAGTTAGATAATAAGTTTGAAATACCTGTTTATTTCTTTGTAGGTAAGCATGATTATATAACATCATCACTAGTTACTCAGAAATATTATGAATTTATAATTGCACCTAAGAAGAAGATTGTATATTTTAATAAATCAGCCCATTGTCCTAATATAGAAGAATATGAAAAATTTAATTATGAAGTTATAAAATGTTTTTTAAATAAGAATTAAAATAATAATTATATAGAAAAATACTTTAATTAGAAAAATAAAGTAA
>CALESE010000098.1 GCA_937907205.1 uncultured Romboutsia sp.
ATGCAACATAAATATAAAGTGTTGCACTTGTATTGACAATCTATCATATAAAAATTATTTTCCTTGTCTTGACTTATTATATCTTAATCTATCGTGTTCATTTAGAAATTTCTTTCTAAGTCTTATAGAATCTGGAGTTATTTCAACTAATTCATCATCATCTATAAATTCTAAAGCTTCTTCTAGAGTGAATGTTCTAGCAGCTTGTAACTTTATAGCATCATCTGAACCAGAAGCACGAACATTAGTTAATTTCTTGTTTTTACATGGATTAACTACCATATCATCTTTTCTAGAATTCATACCTATTATCATACCTTCATAAACTTCAACACCTGGATCAACAAACATTTGAGCTCTTTCACTTAATGCATTAAGTGCATAAGCCATAGTTGTACCAGCACCTTGAGCTATTAAAACTCCATTACTTCTTCCTGGTATTTCACCTTTATGTTCTTCATATCTTTCAAATGATCTAACTAAAGAACCTTCTCCTCGAGTATCATTTATGAATTCACTTCTGTATCCAAGTAATCCTCTTGTAGGAGCTATAAATGTTATTTTAACATAATCTCCTTCTATTTCCATAGCTTCCATCATAGCTTTTCTTAAGTTTAATTTATTTATAACAGTACCTGAATAAACTTCTGGACAGTTAACTATAACTCTTTCCATTGGTTCCATTAACATACCATCTTGTTTTATAAGTAAAACTTCTGGCTTAGATACTCCTATTTCATATCCTTCACGTCTCATATTTTCTAAAAGTATAGATAAGTGAAGTTCTCCACGTCCAGATACTCTATATCCATCAGTTGTATCCATTGGCTCAACTTTAAGACCAACGTTAACCTCTAATTCTTTATCTAATCTGTCTTTTAAATGTCTTGTAGTTACAAATTTACCACTTTTACCAGCAAATGGAGAATCATTAACTAAGAAGTTCATAGATAAAGTAGGTTCTTCTATGTGTATCATTTCCATTGGTAATGGATTATCTGTGTTGCATATAGTTTCACCTATTGATATATCAGATATGCCAGCTATAGTAACTATATCTCCTGAATATGCTTCTGATTTTTCAACTTGATTTAATCCTTCGTAAACTGTAAGTTTAGATATTCTTCCTTTAGCTATTGAACCATCTGCTTTACATATAGATACTGTTTCGCCATTTTTAACAGTTCCTTTGTAAACTCTACCTATTCCAAGTCTTCCTACATAATCATCATATGCAAGAGCAGATATTTGAAGTTGTAAAGGCTCATTATCATAGTTAGGATAAGCTTCAACATGGTTTATTACTGTTTCAAATAATGGTGATAAATCAGTACTATCATCATCCATTTCTAATTTAGCTATACCTTGTTTAGCTATACCGTATATTATTGGGAATTCACATTGTTCATCATTTGCATTTAAGTCAACGAATAAGTCAAATACCTCATCAACAACTTCTTCAGCTCTTTGATCTTGTTTATCTATTTTGTTTATGAATAATATTGGTCTTAAACCTGCTTCTAATGATTTTTGTAAAACGAATCTAGTTTGAGGCATTGGACCTTCACTAGCATCTACTAATAATATAACTGTATCAACTGTTTTTATAACACGCTCAACTTCAGATGAGAAGTCACTATGTCCTGGTGTATCTACTATGTTTATTTTATAATCCTTATAGTTTATTGAACAGTTTTTAGAATATATTGTTATACCTCTTTCTGCTTCAAGGTCATTACTATCCATTACACAGTCTTTTACTACTTCATTATCTCTAAATGTTCCAGATTGATGTAAGAAAGCATCAACTAATGTAGACTTTCCAGCATCAACGTGGGCGATAACTGCTATATTTATAATTTTATGTTTTGCTGACATCTTTGTGTCTCCTTTCGATTAAAATAACTTTTTAAGTATATCATAGTATATCTGTGTATACAAGGTACTAATATAGGTAATCGTTTGGAAAAATAATAAAATTTCCTGGGAAAACATTTTATAAAATCTTTGTGTAGGTATATTTTATAAAAAAGTTTAGAGAATGAGTTAAGGGGGTATATATTAAAAATAATAATTATAATAAGAAAAATTAGGAGGATTAATATATGACTAAATTAGTAAAAGTATGTCCATATTGTTCAAATGTAGATGTAGATACATTAAGAGAAGAACTAGGAGCAGATAAAGTTTCAACAGGATGTGTAGGTGCTTGTAGAGCATACAAAACAGAAGCTGTTGGTAAAATAGATGGAGAATTTACAATAAAGCAAACAGAAAAAGAATTTATAGAAGCTTGTAAATAATAAATAAATATAAGTATTTAAAAGAGCCCTAAATAAATAGAATGAAAAATCCTATTTATTTAGGGTTTTTTATATAAATTAAATAAGATTTTATTGAATAATAAATGTCAATATGAAATAATATAAATTAAGATTAATGAAAGGACGGTATTATATGAAAAAATACAATTATTTTGAGCTCGTAGGAGGACTTCTTGCTAAATAAGGAGTCAAATTAATAGTTAATTCCTTATTTAGTAAGTTTTGAATTTAAATCAAGGCTTATAAATAAAGGAGAAAAAAATGAATAATACAACCATAGAAAAATTACAATTAAATGAAGTAAAAGATAAAATAAAAGAATACTGTGTAAGTTCACTTGGAAAAGAGTTAATAGATAAGCTAATACCAAGTAAAAATATAAAAATAGTGAAAAGAAAGCTAAAAGAAAATATAGAAGCTAAAAAGGTATTAGAAAATAGCAATCATATACCTTTAGAAGGATTATTCAATATTATACCTATAATAGAAAAAATAGAAAAAGGAATGATATTAGAACCAAATGAATTAATACGAATAGAAGATTTTTTAAGAGGTTGTAAAAAAATTAAATCTTTTATGATTGATAAAGAATTCTATTCACCAACTTTAAGCTCTTATGCACTTAATATAACTTTATGTGAAAATATAGAACATGAGATTAACCACTGTATTAAAAATAATAAAGTAGATTCTCAAGCTAGTAAAGAGCTAAAAAAAATAAGAAGAAATATAGAAGTTGCAGAAGGGAAAATAAAAGAAAGATTAAATAAATTTATAACATCTAGCACTAATAAAAAATATATTCAAGAATTTATAATATCTAAAAGAGACGACAGATATGTTGTGCCTATAAAAGCATCATATAAAAATGAAGTAGACGGAGTTGTACTTGATACTTCCTCAAAAGGTAATACTGTTTTTATAGAACCACGTAGTGTATCTAAGCTAAGTTTAGAACTTATAAGTTTAAAAAGTGAAGAATCTATAGAAGAATATAAGATATTATCTTATTTAACAGAGCTTATATTTGAGAAAATACCAGAAATTAAGCTTAATATAGAAGTAATAGGCGAGTATGATATGGTATTTGCAAAAGCCAAATATAGTCAAAATATAAATGGAATAACACCTAAAATAAATGATAATGGGTATATAAATATAGTTAATGGAAAACATCCACTTCTTAAAGGTAATGTTGTAGCACTAAATTTTGAGATAGGAAATACATATAGATCTCTTGTAATAACAGGACCTAATGCAGGAGGCAAAACAATATCATTAAAAACAGTAGGTATTTTAACTTTAATGGTACAGTGTGGACTTGATATTTGCGCAGATGAATCTACAGAAATTTGTATATTTGAAAATATATTTGTTGATATTGGAGATAATCAAAGTATTGAAAATGCACTTAGTACATTTTCATCTCATATAAAAAATATTGCAGATATAATGCAAAAATCAAATAATAAAACATTAGTAATATTTGATGAAATAGGAAGTGGAACAGAGCCAAATGAAGGTGCAGGTCTAGCTATATCAATATTAGAAGAGTTTTATCATATGGGATGTATAACAATTGCATCTACTCACTATGGAGAAATTAAGAAGTTTGCAAATATTCATCCAGAATTTGAAAATGCAGGTATGATGTTTGACAAAAATACTCTAGAACCACTTTACAAACTAACAATAGGTAAATCAGAAGATAGTAATGCTTTATTTATATCTAAAAAAATGGGTATAAAAGATAAAGTATTAAATAGAGCAAAAGAATATATAAATGATAAAAACTACAATTTAGATACAGTAAATAAAAATAAAATAGTTCAAAGCAAAGATGAATCTGAAGAAGAAGTGGTTAAAGAGATTTATAATTATGAAGTTGGAGATAAAGTAAAACTACTAGATAAAAATGATTATGGCATAGTATATAAGCAAATTGATAAATTAAATAATATAGAAGTTTTGTATAAAAATGAATTTATAAAGATTAATGTAAGACGAACAGAACTATCTATAAAAGCATCTGAATTATATCCTAAAGATTATGATTTAAATAGTTTATTTACAAGCTATGAAGAAAGAAAATTAGAAAAAGATATACAAAGAGGGTCTAAAAAGGCTTTAAAGAAAATTCAAAAAGAAATAAAGAATAATAGATTGATATAAATAAAAATAAAACATAGGGAAGTTCTCTATGTTTTATTTTTATTTACACTAAGTTATACTCTTTATAAAGCTTCCATGTATTATCAACCCATTTATATATACAAATATTATCAAAATTGCAATTAAAATCACAAGGAATTTTATTTACATAACCCCATAGCTCATTAAAAATTTTTTGTATTTTTTTAGAGCTAATAGTAACATGAAATATTTTATTTTTACCATCATGTTTATCAAATTTAATATAAGATATTTTTGATAACTCATCAATTAATTCATCATGAAGAATTTGCCCTTCTTTACTCATTAAGATTTTCATAAAAACTACTCTGTTGTCAAAAGAATCATAACCTTTTATTTTATAAGGTTTAGACTTACGATTACATATCTCAAAATAGTACCTCCATAAAGTATGATAGTTACAATCTATTTTTAAATTATTAATATATATAAATTATCACAATAATTATCAGTAAGAATATTTTATTATAGATTAATTATAAAAAATATTAATTTTTAAATAATAATTACATGTTTGTAATTTTATATAAAATTTATATAAATTGCAAATTCTTTATGATATTATATATAATAATATAAACTAAATATTAAAAAAATATAAAGGATAGTTTATAAGTTTGCAAATAAGATAATTAATATAAATGAATGGAGAGATTAAAATGAGTTTCTTTAAAAGATTAAGCTAATAAAGCTTTAGAAAAACATGAAAACCCAATTGAATTATTAGATTTATCAATAACTAAAAAAGAAAAATTACTTCAAGATGCTAAAAAGCAATGTGCAAACTTTATAGCATCAGTAGATAGCATAAGAGGAGAGAAGAAGGCTTTAGAAGAAAAGATAGCAAAATATGAAGAAGCTACAAAAGCAGCTATATTAAAGGAAGATACTGAAAAAGCTCAAAGTTTTGTAAAACAAAAATTAGAATTACAAGAAAAACTAACTCAAACAGAAGCTAGAATAAAAGAACAAGATGGTAAAATTCAAGTTATAAAAAATAAAATAGAAGAATTAGAAATAGAAATATCTAAGATGAAATCTAAAAAACAAGAATTAGCTACAAGATTAGATGTTGCACAGATAAACAATGAAATAAATGAAACATTAGCAGGTCTTAATGATGATAATGGAATAAACTTAGATGATTTAGAAAAGAAAGTTTTACAAAAGGAAAACTATGGTAAAGCATTAGAAGATTTAAAACCAAAAGATGAAGATGTGTTACTTGATGAGTATATAAATAATTCACCAGTTGTAGATACAAAAATATCTGATGAATTAGAAAGAATAAAAAAAGAAATGGAAAAATAATTCTAAAATAAGGTAGATGGTTAAAAGCTATCTACCTTTATTAATTAAATGACCTAAAACAAGGGGGGACTATAAAATGGATGAAAGAGTTAGTCAAGAAAAAAATAAATATAATAAGATATATACAGATTTAGTATTTGCAAGTGATGATTTAAGACAGATACTAGATAGTGAAGAGATAAATAAGAGAAGTTTTTTAATAAAATTAGATATATTAAAAGATTATATGAATTTCTTAGATAAAATAGAAAAAGAAAGTAAAGAGAATAAGGGATTTTTCAAGAAGATATTTAGCTCTTCTAAAAATATAAATGAGGAGATAAATAATTACTTAACGCAAGATAGAAAAATGAGTATAGAAAAGCTTGATAAATGCTCACAATGTAAATGTAGAAACTGTGTAAGCATATGCCCTATGAACCATTGTTTTAATTGTAGGGATAAGGAATATGTAAATGAGTGTAATAAAAAAGATTCACTACTTACAAATAGTAAAGATACAGTAACTCTTTATCAAGGTGATGAGGAATTTATATTTAATGTAGCAGGATATTTAGTAGAAAAAGATAATAATGGAAATTACAATAGATATGTATACCTAATAGATAGCAAAGATCCAGATAATCAGCATATATTAAAATATAGTAAATTTAAAGGTGAGGAATATTATGACTCTGTAATAGTAGATGATACTCAAGATGAACTTATTAGAATAAATGATAAATTCATAGAAATGGGGTTAAGGGTATAATATGAAAAATAATAAAAAAAGGCATGCCTTCATACTTGCTGCATTTATATTTATATTTACATATATAGCAGCTAATATTGTATCAATAGATGCATATGCTAATGAATATAAAATTTATAAAGAATACACAGTAGCATCTACATCTAAACAAAAATCATCAAGTTCTAGTTCAAGTAGTTCTAGGCCTAAATCAAGTAGTTTTAGTTCTAGAAGTAGTAAGAAAAATTATTCAACAGCACCAAAGTCAACTACAATAAAACCTGATTCAGGAAATTTTTCATCATCTCCAAATAGTAGCTCATCACCACAAAATAACAGTAATTCAAGCAACAGAAAGGCAGATTCAGGAAGTTTTTCGACAAAGTCAAGTAATAGTAACTCAAACAAAAGTAATAGTAGCCCAAATTATGATGATGGAGGAAGTAGTAGCTCAAGACCTATGTACGGTGGGTCAAGTTATGGTGGGTTTTATGGAGGGTATAGTCCATTTCATAGAATGTTATATGGATTTAGGATGAGTTCTTGGATAACAAAAATAGTAGTTATATTAACTGTATTAATAGTTGTATATATAATAATAGACTATATAAGAAGTAAAAGAGATTAATTATTATAGAATAATTTAAATTTGAATAAAATAATTATAAAAGTCTGTATTTATAAAATACGGGCTTTTTATATAACTTAAAATAGGAGTATATCTAATGAAAAAATATTAAAAAGAATATATAAATATAAATATTGTATATAAAGGATAATTTTATAAATATTTACAAATAAATAATAAGTATAAGCTATATAAAAATATATAAAGAGATAAATAAAAAATTATTTAGTGGTTAATTTTTAAAAAGAAATGTTTCGAAATATACCGACTGGGGGTATAATTGATTTTATATAAGGTATGTTAAATTATGAAAGGAGATTAATATGGATACAAATAAATTAAATGAAACGTATAAAGTCACAGGAATGACGTGTGCAGCTTGCGCAAAAGCAGTAGAAAGGATAGTTAAAAAACTAGATGGAGTAAGTGATCAAAGCGTGAACATAGCAACAGAGAAATTAACTATAGAGTATGATAGTAACAAAGTTAATTTTGATGATATAAAAAATGCAGTTGAAAAAGCTGGATACATAATAGAAAAAGAATTAAATAGCAAAAAGATAGATATTAAAATAGAAGGAATGACATGTGCAGCTTGTGCAAAAGCAGTAGAAAGAGTAGTTAAAAAATTAGATGGAGTAGAAAACATAATGGTAAATATAGCTACAGATAAAGCAAATATAAGTTATGACCCATCTAAAGTAAAACTTATTCAGATAAAAGAATCTATAAAAAAAGCTGGATATAAACCAATTGAAGAAGTAGAACAAAAAACTGTAGATGAAGATAAAATAAAAAAAGAAAAAGAGATGAAATCTTTATTAACTAAATTTATAATATCTACAATATTTTCAATACCATTATTTTATATAGCAATGGGTCCTATGGTAATTAAGCCTTTTGGTACATGGCCAGTACCAGAAATTATAAACCCTATGACAAATACACTAAACTATGCACTTATACAATTATTATTAGTAATACCCGTAATGGGAGCTGGATATAAGTTTTATATAAGTGGAGCAAAAGCTATTTTAAATAAAAGTCCTAACATGGATTCATTAGTTGCAATAGGCACACTAGCAGCATTTTTATATAGTTTATACACAACAATTCAAATATATAATGGTACAATAAGTGGTATGCATCATCACCAATTATATTATGAAAGTGTAGGTATAATAATAGCTCTTATATTACTTGGGAAATATCTTGAATCAAGATCAAAAGGAAAAACTTCAGAAGCTATTAAAAAACTTATGGGACTTCAACCAAAAACAGCAATAATTATAGTAAATGGAGAAGAAATAGAAACACCGATAGAAGAAGTTATGGTTGGTGATGTTATACTTGTTAAGCCAGGAAGCAAAATACCAGTAGATGGAATAGTTATAGAAGGAAACACATCAGTAGATGAATCAATGCTTACAGGAGAAAGTATACCAGTAGAAAAAAATATAGGAGATAAAGTAACAGGAGCTAGTATAAATAAGAATGGTAGTATTAAATTTAAAGCAGAAAAAGTAGGTAATGATACAGCTCTTTCTCAAATTATAAAGTTGGTAGAAGATGCTCAAGGAACTAAAGCACCTATTGCAAAATTAGCAGATACTGTATCAGGATACTTTGTACCAACAGTTATAGTAATTGCATTAGTATCATCTATTTTATGGTATTTTATTGGTGGTAAAGATTTAGAGTTTGTTCTTAGAATATTTATATCGATACTTGTAATTGCTTGTCCTTGTGCACTTGGGCTTGCAACTCCAACAGCAATAATGGTTGGAACAGGAAAAGGTGCTGAAAATGGAATATTAATAAAAGGTGGAGAAGCTTTAGAGTCTGCACATAAAATAGATACTATAATATTTGATAAAACTGGTACAATAACAGAAGGTAAACCAGTAGTTACAGATATACTAGTAAATGAAGGTTACGATGAAAGTTATATTATAAAAATAGCAGCAAGTGCAGAAAAAGGTTCTGAACATCCACTTGGAGAGGCTATAGTTAAGTATGGTGTTGACAATAATGTAGATTTTATAAAAGTTGATAAATTTATTGCTATACCAGGTCATGGAACAGAAGTAAATATAGAAAATAAAAATGTTTTATTAGGGAATAAAAAACTTATGAATGATAAAAATATAAGCTTGATAAACTTAGATTTAAAATCTGATCAATTAGCTAAGCAAGGAAAAACACCAATGTATATAGCTATAGACAATAAACTTGCTGGAATAATAGCAATTGCAGATGTAGTAAAAGAAAGTAGTAAGAGTGCAATAGAAACTCTTCATAATATGGGTATTAAGGTAGCTATGGTCACAGGAGATAATAAAAAGACTGCAACTGCAATAGCAAGACAAGTTGGAATAGATATAGTTTTATCTGAAGTATTACCAAAAGATAAAGCAAAAGAAGTTGAAAAACTTCAAAATCAAGGTAAATTTGTTGCTATGGTTGGAGATGGTATAAATGATGCACCAGCACTTGCAAAAGCAGATATAGGAATAGCAATAGGAAGTGGAACAGATGTTGCTATGGAATCGGCTGATATAGTACTGATGAAAAGCGACTTAATGGATGTACCTACATCTATAAAATTAAGTCATGAGACTATAAAAAATATAAAGCAAAATTTATTCTGGGCATTTGGATATAATACCATAGGTATACCAGTAGCAGCAGGTTTATTATATATTTTTGGAGGTCCACTTTTAAACCCTATGATAGCAGCAGCTGCAATGAGCTTAAGCTCTGTATCTGTTGTAACTAATGCACTTAGACTTAAAAATTTCAAACCTTATATCGAAAATTAATTTAATAAATATCATAAAAAAGCCTAAAATATAAATTATATTTTAGGCTTTTTTAT
>CALESE010000099.1 GCA_937907205.1 uncultured Romboutsia sp.
TAAAGTTTATCTAGTAAATATTTTAAATTAAATTTAATATGGAGGAGAAAAAATGGGAGATAGTTTATTCTTAAGTAAGTTCCTTGAGATTTCGGATATTAAGACAGTTATTTTTATAGCTATACTTTTAGGAACTTTTGCTATTGTTAAGCAATTTGAAAAGAAAAAAGTAAAATTCTCAACAAGAACAATTTATGCAACAATAATAGGTCTTATATTAGGTGTTATAATACAATTAGTGGCAGGTTTACCTGAAGATCCATCAAAAATAACTTGGTTACAAGAAGTAAGTAAGTGGTATAGTTTGTTTGGATCAGGATTTATGGACTTACTAAAAATGTTAGTTGTTCCAATGGTATTTGTATCTATATTAAGAGTTATAATTAATATGGGTGAAGGTGATAACTTAGGAGCATTAACATTTAGATCTTTAGGTATGTTACTTGCAACTACATGTTTAGCTGCTATAGTAGGTATAGTTGTTGCTAATGTTATGAAATTAGGTGTTGGTGCTGGTGTATCTGGAATAGAAGCTCCAGAACTTAGAGAAATAACTCCTTTAGTTGATACTTTAAGAGGATTGTTACCATCAAATCCAGTAGCTTCAATGGCAGATGGAAATATAGTTGCTATAATTATATTTGCAACATTCTTAGGATTAGCTGTTAAGAGATTAAACAAGAAATATACAGAATTAATAAAACCATTTGTTGATTTAGTTGAAGCATTTTATAAAATAATAGTAAGTGTTGCTATGACAGTTATTAAGTTTATGCCATATGCAGTTGTTGCTCTTTTAGCAAATACATTAACTGCTCGTGGATTATCATCAATGATATCTGTTGTTCAATTTATAATAGCATTATATATATCAGTAGCGATATTATTTGTAATACATTTGCTAATAATAACTTTAAATGGATTAAATCCTATTACATATATAAAAAATGCATCAGAACCTTTACTTTTAGCATTTACTTCTCGTTCAAGTTTAGGGACTTTACCTGTTACTATAGAATCTTTAACTGATAAGCAAGGTGTTGAAGAAGGAGTATCAAGTTTTACTGCAAGTTTAGGTGCTAATATGGGTATGAATGGATGTGCTGGTATATACCCTGCATTAATGGCTGTAACTATAGCTAACATGGCTGGAGTAGATAAAGATATAAGTTTCTATATTATGTTATTAGTAGTTATAACAATAAGTTCACTAGGTATAGCTGGTCTTCCAGGAACTGCAACTATGGCAGTATCAGTAGTTTTATCGGGTGTTGGTCTTGGTGCATATTTCCCATTAGCTGGTGGAATAATAGCAATAGATCCAATATTAGATATGGGTAGAACTATGATAAATGTAAATGGTTCGACTACTACAGCAATAACTGTTGGTAATTCACTTGGTAAATTAGATAAAGAAATATTTAATAAAAACAATGCTTAATAAATAAAAATAACCTCTTCGATTGTATTTTTGAATACAGTAGAAGGGGTTATTTTTATAGTTACAAAAAAGTTACATATTTTATTTTAAGTAATAATATAATGATACAAGCAGGTGAAATATAATATAACTTTGAAATGAAAGGGGAATATTATGTTGCATAAAAGTTTAAAAATAATAATAACTATTTTAATTTTTGTTGTATCATTAGGAGGATATCTACTATTAAAGAAAGAACATATTACTTTAGTAGTAAATAACAATGAACAAATAGTGTCAACTTTTAAATCAAAAGTAAAAGACTTGCTAGATGAAAATAATATAAGCTACGATAATGATGATAAAATAATTCCTAATCTAAATTCTAAACTCAAAGATAAAATGACTATAAAAGTTATAGATATAACAAAAAAGACTGAAAAAGAATTCAGAGACATACCTTATGATACACAGATAATAGAAGATAAAAATATAGAAAAAGGGAAAACACAAATAGATACAAATGGACAAAATGGTAAAAAAGAATTATTATATGAAACAGTTTATCATGATGGAAAATTAGTAGAAAAGAAATTATCAAAGGAAATCATATTAAAAGATCCTATCAATAAAATTGTTAAAAAAGGAACAAATGAAGATTTTATAGTTACATCAAGAGGTAGTAATTCTAGACGTATGATTGTAGAAGCTACAGCTTATGCAGGTGATGGCATAACTTCAACAGGAACAACTCCTAAATGGGGCACTATTGCAGTAGATCCTAAAATAATACCTTATGGATCTAAAGTATATATACCTAAATTTAATATGACTTTTACAGCAGAGGATTGTGGAGGAGCTATTAAAGGTAATATGATTGATATATTTATGAATAGTAATAAAGAAGCATATAAATGGGGAAGACGTAATATTGAAATATATATTACTAATTAAAGGTTAGCTATACTATATTTACTTAATAGTAAAATAGTTATAAAATATAGAGGACAAATATAGTAAATATTGACAGCATTATTACAAATTATAAAAAGAGAGGGGAAATAAGATGGAGTGTACAAAAGAAAGGAATACAGAGAAAATGGAATACATGAAGCAATATGAAGAGTGGTTAAATAACCCATATTTTGATGAAGAAACTAAGAATGAATTAAGAAAAATAAGTGATGATAAAAAAGAAATAGAAGATAGATTTTATGCAGATTTAGAATTTGGAACAGCAGGTCTTAGAGGTGTTATAGCAGCTGGTAGAAATAGAATAAATATATATACAATAAGAAGAGCTACATTTGGACTTGCAAATTACATAATAAAGTATACTACTGAAGAAGAAAAAAATAGAGGAGTAGTTATAGCTCATGATAATAGACATATGTCTAGAGAGTTTTGTATAGAGGCTGCTAACACTTTAGCTGCTTGTGGAATAAAAGCATACATATTTGATAGTTTAAGAACTACACCAGAGTTATCTTTTGCTGTTAGAAATTTACACGCTATAGCTGGTATAGTAATAACTGCAAGCCATAACCCAACAGAATATAATGGATATAAAGTATATTGGGAAGATGGAGCACAGGTTATGCCTCATATAGCCAGCGCAATAACTGAAGAAATAAATAGTATACACGATTATAGTGTAATACCTACAGTAAGTGAAGAAAATAAAGATTTAGTTATAATGTTAGATGAAAAAGAAGATACAGCATTTATCGAAGCTGTTAAAAGTCAAATAATAAGACCTAATCTAATAGAAAAAGTTGGCAAAGAATTTAAAATAGTTTATACTCCACTTTGTGGAACTGGAAATACTCCAATAAGAAGAGCATTAAAAGAAATAGGATTTGAAGATGTACTAGTAGTTAAAGAAGAAGAAATGCCAGATCCAAACTTCTCAGGTATAGATTACCCAAATCCAGAAGATAAAAAAGCTCTACAAAGAGGAATAGAACTTGCAAAAACTGAAGGTGCTGATTTAGTAATAGCTACAGATCCAGACTGTGATAGAGTTGGTGTAGCTGTAAAGACTACAACAGGTGATTACGCATTATTAACAGGTAATCAAATAGGTGGAATGTTAACTAACTATATAATAGAAGGTTTAAAAGAAAAAAATGAATTAAAAGAAAATTCAGCTTTAATAAAAACTATAGTTACATCAGAATTTGGTGCAGATATAGCAAAAGCTAATAATGTAGATGTATTAAATGTATTAACAGGATTTAAATTTATAGGTGAGAAAATAAAATTGTTTGAACAAACAAATGAAAAAACTTACGTATTTGGATATGAGGAAAGTTATGGATATCTAGTAGGAACTCATGCAAGAGATAAAGATGGAGTAGTTTCATCATTATTAATAGCTGAAA
The DNA here is from genome assembly GCA_937907205.1 of uncultured Romboutsia sp. Classification (GTDB taxonomy): domain Bacteria; phylum Bacillota; class Clostridia; order Peptostreptococcales; family Peptostreptococcaceae; genus Faecalimicrobium. The sequence goes on from CALESE010000099.1 coordinate 3,805, forward strand.
TGGCAGCATATTATAATGATAGAGGTATGAGTTTATATGAAGGATTAATGGAACTTTATAATAAATATGGATTCTTTAAAGAAGAAACTATATCTTTAACTTTAAAAGGAATAGAAGGACTAGCTAAAATAAAGGATATAATATCCTATTTTAGAGAAAATGAAATAAATAGTATAAACAATACTAATGTAGTAGAAGTAAAGGATTATGCAAAAGGAATAGATAATTTACCTAAAGCAGATGTATTAAAGTACTTCTTAGAAGACGGTTCTTGGATAGCTATAAGGCCATCAGGAACAGAACCAAAACTTAAATTCTATATAGCTGTAAAAGGAAATGATGAATTAGAAGCTAATAATAAGATAACAGGAATAAAGTCTGATATAGATAAAACTATAAATCAATTAATATAGTAATAAAGGGTATGGCATAAGTCATATCCTTTTTATATATAAATTAATAAAGATTATAAAGTATATAAATGGAGGAGTTAATGATAAGAATAAATAATAATTTAATTCAAATAATAAAAGAATTTAATATTGGAGAAATAAATTCAAAAGCAGCAGAAATGTCTTTTTTCTTACTGTTATCTCTATTTCCATTTGTAATGTTTACAATTAGTAGTATTGTATATATTCCAATATTACATTTAAATAAGTATATAAGCTTTTTTGAAAACTTAATGCCAGAAAGTGCATTTATGGTAGTATTATCTATTATAAATTCAGCACTTTCTAATAAAAGTATAGGATTTACTATTATGAGCTTTTTTTTAACTATATGGTCATCATCTAGAGCTGTAAGAGCTATAATAAAGGGAGCAAATAGATCATATAAAGTTAAAGAAACAAGATCATACATAAAAGTTACTATAGTAGGTTTATTATTTACTTTAGGATTATTATTATTAATATTTACATCAATGATATTTTTGGTTTTTGGGGAAAGAATAGGATATATAATATTTAATTTTATAGGTCTTGATAATATATTTATAAAAATATGGGATATATGTAGATATAGTATTGGTATATTAACAATAACTATAATACTTATGTATTTATACAAATATACACCGAATAAAAAAATAAAAATAAAGGATACAATACCAGGTGCTTTAATATCTACTATAGGATGGATTATAGTTTCATTATTTTACTCTTATTACTCGAATTATTATGTAAACTATGAAATTATATATGGAAGCATAGGTGGAATAATTGTTTTAATAACATGGATATATATAAGTAGTTGGGCTATTTTAATAGGGGCAGAAGTTAATGCGAAATTATATTTACTAAAACAATATAGAAAAAAAGTAAATAAAAATTCATTATAAATTTATATAAAATATAGCTATGGATAGTTTGCCATAGCTATATTTTGTTTTATCTAGTAAATGTAAGAACATCAGCAGTAGATAACTCTGTATTTAATAAATAACCCTCTTTATTAAATAGTTTTAAATCTTCAATATTATCTATTTTATTTTTTATGATATATTCAGCCATATATCCACGAGCTTTTTTAGCATAAAGACCTTTAACTTTATATGTATCTGTATAAGGTATATATTCTTTAAAGACAATGTCTATGAAACTACAAGATTTTTTAATTTCTTTTAGATCAATTGACTTTATATACTCAGAAGATGCTAAATTTACAAGAACTTTTTCTTTATGATTATTTAAGTCATTGATAATATTATTAGTTATTTTATCTTTCCAAAACTTATATAAATCATTTCCAGATTCATTTTTTAGTTTGGCTTTCATTTCTAATCTATAAGGCTGTATAGAATCTAATGGATGCAATATTCCATAAAGGCCAGAAAGAATTCTTAAATGGTTATTAGCAAACTTAAAATCATCTATGTTAAAGCTATCTACATTCATACAAGAAAATACTTCACCATCAAAAGCCAAAATGCTTTGAAGACTTTGATTATTTATAGTATTGAAATCTGAATATCTATTAAAGTTTAAAATAGATAAATCTTTGCTTAGATTCATTAGTTTACAAACTTCATCAAGCGATAGTTTTTTTAATAAAGACATAAGATAATTTACTTCATTTAAAAATACTGGATCAGAAGATAAATTTAAATTTATATTTTTATCAAAATTCATAGTAGTAGTTGGAGAAATTATAGTTATCAATTTATGTCACTCCTTATTTTATAATAATAAGTATTATATACCAAATAACAATATATTTAAATCATAAGTTTACTTAAGTAGAATATATTGCAAAACAATATATTCTACTTATAAATTTAGGATAGTATTTCTAAACAAATAAAAAAATAATATAAATATTTATTTATGTATACTAAACATAAAAAGTATTAATATAAACTTTATTAAATTTATATATAGGTTAAGGTATTGAAAATACTTTGATTTTTAAAAAATATATATAATATATATAAATAATAAAAAAATGATTGAAATATATAAATAAAAAGTGTATAATTTAAAGTTTAAAAAGTAATATATACAAATCCTTAAATATCTAATATAATATAATAAATTAAGAAAAAGGAAGGGGTATTATGATTGATCGGCGACTTTTTAAAACCTTAGGGCTTATACTTCTAGGGTCATTAATATTAGCATTTGGTTTTTACAATTTTTATTATTTAAATAATATAACTGAAGGTGGTGTACTTGGACTTTTATTATTATTAAAAAATTTATTTAATATAGAACCATCAGTAGCAAACATAATAATTGATGGATTACTTCTTTTATTAGGATATAAATTTTTTGGTAAGAAGTTCTTTATATATTCTATATTTGCTTCAATAAGTTTTTCTATTATGTATAATTGGTTTGAATCTATAGGTCCAATTTTACCTAAAATAGATAGTATGCTTTTGTCAACTATATTAGCAGGAATAAGTGTAGGTATAGGTGTTGGGATTATAGTAAAAGCTGGAGCTGCAGCAGGAGGAGATGATGCTTTAGCTTTAATAATATCAAAATTTACATCATTACATGTAGGGCAAGTATATATGTTGGGAGATATATCTATATTGCTTTTATCACTTTTATATTTATCTGTATTTGATGTGTTTTATTCACTTATAGATGTAACTATAAGTGGTAAAGTAATAGATTATATTTATTATCACAGTAATAATAAAAATATAGTTGAAAATATATAATAAAAATAGTTAGAGTATAAATTTATATTCTAGCTATTTTTATCATATAAATATACATTTGAAACAGTATGACATAACAATAAAAAATATATATGTATAATGATTTTAAATGTATTATAAGGATGATTTATTAATGGCTATAAAGGTTGGTATGAATGGATTTGGAAGAATAGGTAGTGCAGTACTTAGAATAGCTCAAGAAAGATTTGATGAAAATGTTGAATTAGTAGCCTAAACAAATAAATTAAAAAATTAATATAATAAATATATAAGGTAGATAATGTATATTATTTACCTTATTTTTATAAAAAGGGGA
>CALESE010000100.1 GCA_937907205.1 uncultured Romboutsia sp.
AAAATAGCCATTTTATATAACTTAAAAATGGCTATTTTGTCTACAGTCTGAAAGGATTCTATTTTTAGAATCCTTTTTAATTTAAAACATATATTTATAAAATAAACTACAAATATTTAAATATTTATAATTTCATTTATTTTCTTTTTCTTATTTCTATGATAAAATATTTAATATATTTTGCTTTGATTAGCTTATAAATTTTAATACTAAACTTGTACATAATATAAATATATTAAATTTTTAATTCAAAGAAAATAATGTTATTATAATTAATTATTTATTAAAATAGGAGGATTAATATGGGTTTAAAAGACAAATTCGCTGAATCATTTGCCAGATCTAAAACAATGACAGGTCCTGAAAAAAAGGCTAATGAAATAATGGGAAAACTTATAATGAAAAAAGGTATTCTTCCACTTATACTAATAATATTAGTATCAATTATAGGTATGGTAGCTAATATTCAGTGGTATATAACACTTGGAATTACATTAGTAATTGCAGTTGCATCTTATTTCTATATAAAAAAATCTAGTGAAAAATACCAAAACTTTAAACCTTATATAGGAAATTTAATAAGTATTGAGAAAAAAGGTAAAAATGGATATGTTGCTATTATAAAACAAGGTAAAATGCCAATTAAATTAGAAATAGCTTACGGTGGAGAAGATTTTGAAAAAGTTAAGAAAAACCAATTAATACAAGTAAGTTATAATCCTGATGCTAAAATAGCTATACTAGTTACTAAATAATAAAAAGCTTCTACTAAAAAGTAGAAGCTTTTTTAATTCTCGTTATTATATACAAACTCTTTATATATCTTAAGTGCATTAGCTAATTGGTCTGGACAAGATGTTCCCCTATATTTGCAAGGTATATCTTCAAGCATATTTATTATTTCATCAATTTTCTTTCCTTCAACTAAATGTTTTATTCCTATTGCATTACCTGAACATCCCCCTTGAAATACTACATCTTTTAATACATCCCCCTCTATATCCATTGATATAGATTTAGAACAAACACCTCTTGTGTAATATTTATACATTAACTCACCCTCTTTTATAAATTTTATATAAGTATATATATAAATAATGAATATATTAATATATATTATTTATTTGTATAATCTTTCATATATTTTTATAAGATAGGTATAATAATTCTAGTATTTAATATAATTTTGTGATTTAATTTAATTATGAAAGTATTACCAAGTTGAAGAAAGGATGTTCTTAATGGTCAATGAAAAACTTTTAGATAATTTTTTTAGAGGATTAACCTTATTTTTCTGGTCTATAATATGGTATAAATGGGTAGCAATATCTATTGAATATATAGAACTTACTCTTTGTACCTTATTCACTCTTTTATCCTTGTTGTATATAATTTTAGTATCATTGTCTTATAAAAAAAATACTATATCTAAAATAGATTTACTGTATAAGATAAGCACTTTACTAGCTTTTATTTCTACTTTATTTAGTTTTGTATTATTCTCTAAAAGTTATTTCTATTTATATTTAAAAATATTCTTTGTATTAATATATTTTTATTGTTCTTGCATTAAAGTTTATAAGTATAATAAAGATGAAGGAATTGTTGGAATTCTAGCTTCTTTATTACTAATAGTCCTGACTTTATTATATTAATAATAGTTTATGTAGAAATTAATTCTTTTGAAATATTAGACATATAGTTTTTTTTCTGATATTATTTATTTTAAAGGATAAAACTAATAATAAATTTTTAAATAAAAGGAGTTAATATCATGGAAAAAAAGGTTTTAGCTACAGTTGGAGAAAAAGAAATAACTAATTATGATGTTGAAAGTGCATTAAAAAGTTTAGATCCATATCAAGCTATGCACTTTAATACTGAAGAAGGTAAAAAACAATTATTAGAAGACTTGATTAATCAAGAATTATTCTACATAGAGGCTAAAGAAAATCAGTTACATAATGATGAAGCTTTCAAAACTGAAATGAAAAAAGTTGAAGAAAACCTATTAAAGCAATATGCTATAAATAAAATTTTAACTAGTGTTTCATTAACTGAAGAAGAAAAGAAAGCTTTCTATGAAGCTAACAAATCTAAATTCAATAAGCCAGAAACTGCTTCTGCTAAGCATATATTAGTAGATTCTGAAGATGTTGCTAACGATATACTTAATAAAATAAATTCTAATGAAGTATCTTTTGAAGATGCTGCTTCTGCTCATTCTACTTGTCCATCTAAAGATGCTGGTGGAGATTTAGGATCTTTCCCAAGAGGTCAAATGGTTCCAGAATTTGAAGAAGCTGTATTCAATATGAATAAAGGTGAAGTAAAAGGACCTGTTAAAACTCAATTTGGATATCACTTAATAAAGTTAGAAGATTTACAATCTGGTGGAGAATCTGAATATGAAGAAGTTAAAGATGAAATAGAAAGAACTTTAATGTATCAAAAACAAAGTGAAGTTTACTCTAATAAATTAAATGATTTAAAATCTAGATTCTCTGATTTAATAAAAACAAATAATTAATAATAAAAACCTAGCAAATTTAGCTAGGTTTTTATATTTTAATTAATATTTTTTAGTTTATCATAACAATAACCTATTATATCTCTTCTCTTAATTATACCAATAAAAATATCTTGATCGTCTATTACTGGAACAAAATTCTGATTCATTGATTTTGATACTAAATCTTCTATATTAGCATTAATAGATACAGGAGAATTATCCATCTTTCTCTGTACATCCATTATAGAAACCTCTTCTATTGATTTAAAATCTAAAGAAAAATCATTTTTTAATGCCCATAACAAGTCTCCTTCTGTTATTGTTCCAATATATTTTCCATCTTTATTTATTATTGGAATTGAAGAATACTTATGATATTCCATCTTTTCTAAAGCTTGCCTAATAGTATAGTATTCATATATATAAGCAACTTCACTCTTTGGTGTTATAAAAAATAATATATTCACTATACTACACCCCCAATATATTTTGTCTTAGAAAAATTAAAAGTTTGCTTTTCATAACTAATTTTAACATATTTACAAGATATTTTAAATTTATTTATACAATATGAAATTTTTTTAATTTAAGGAATAGTTTTTGGGTATAATTTATATATAAATTTGTAGCAACAATTAATTTAAATAAATTGCTAAAATTAGGAGGACTAATGATGAAATTTGATTATAATTTAGAACTTAATAATATATTAAATAAAATATACCAACATAAAATATGCAAAATTGCACTAAAAAATAATTTTTCAGATATAAATGATGAAAACAAAAATTATTGTTTAGATATATTAAAAAATACAAAAATATATCTAGGAAATGATATGGATGATTTTATTAAAAGTTTAATACCTAAAGATAAAGAAGGATATTTCTTTAGATCTGAGGTTGCTAAGCATCATAATTATTCTTATCCTAGAATTTTTGACTATGCAGGTAATAAATTAAAAAATATTACAGTTACTAAACTTGCTTATCAATTATGGGAATCACATATGGATGAAATGTTAATAGAAGATATTAGACGTAGATTTAGCCAAAGTAAATTTATACTATTTTTAGATAATAATTTTAATAACATTATAAATGATATAAATTTATATTTAAAAAAATCAAATGAATCAAAATCAATTACTATACCTTTTAAAAATGGTGATGATTTAGTACAAATAGTCAAGTCTATGATACTAAATAATGAGCTTGATTTCACTTGGGCACAAATGCTTATTGATATGAATAAGATGAGAGATGATATGGTTAAATGGTCTATAGCTTTTCATATGTACAATGAGTTTGATAAGTTAGAAGATGAATTAGAGGATTGTTTAAATAAATTCTTTAAGTATGATTCATCTTCTTTATATGAATTTTTAATTAATGAAAAAAAATTTAAATATATAGATGGAATAGGTCTTGTGCATAATTAGAAAAAGCTTCTGATAAAATCAGAAGCTTTTTTATAATAAAAAGGCCGCTTATTAGCGGCTGTTGTTTCACATATTACTAGAATTACTAATAACTACGTTAGCAGCTTGAGGACCTTTAGCTCCTTCAACTACATCAAATTGAACATTTTGTCCTTCTTCTAAAGACTTGTATCCTTCACCTTGTATAGCTGAGAAATGTACGAAAACATCTCCTTCACCTTCTACAGATATAAATCCAAATCCTTTTTCATTGTTAAACCACTTAACTACACCAGTTTTCATTGAAAATCCTCCTAAAAAAACACACAATTATTTAGTTACTATATAGTGTAACCTTATTATTACTTTATCATACCTACATTTAATTGTCAAATATTATTAAATTTATAAAATAATGTTATTTATATATAGAAATTTGTTTATTAATAATGAACTTGTATTAAATGAAACTTTATTGCCTTATCACTCCATCCTAAATCCCATGGAACTAATAATCTATCACTATTATGACATGTTACTAATGGATATCCTTTAGAATCTACTCCTGTTACGGTAGAAACATGTGTTATTCTTCCACCTTTTTCATATGCAACAAAGTCTCCTGGTTTTAAATTATAAGCTTGTTTATACACATCTTGATAATTTCCCTTAGTTATTAAACTACCTCTTCCACTATATAAAATATAATTCTTAAATGCTTGAGCATTTACCCATGCTTTAGTGCCTGCATTATCTTCATAATTCCATGTTGGATTTTTCTTAAATCTACCACTTTCAAACATTATTTGTGAAGCAAAATTAGCACAATCTCCACCCTCTGGATTGTAATCTCTATATTTTAAATTGAATTTCATACCATGTTCTTCATCTGCTGCTGCTCCACAATACTGATGTGCATATCCTATTGCTTTTGCTTGTTCTTGGGTCAACTCAAATCCTTTAGGCTGTTGATTAGCTATATATTCTTTTATATCATTTGATTTAATATTTTCTAAATTTAGTGAGTCTGCAAATGGGTCTGTATACCATTCTTTAGTTATTATACAATTATTATCATTTATTTTTACATTCAAATAATGATATGTACCTATCCTGAACATATTCACTTCATCTGGTTGATCTTCATAAGAATATTTATACTCAGTTGATACAGTACATATAACCCCATATAAATTCTCATCTTCTTGTTTTTGTTTTACTTTTTTAACTTTTACTTTTGTCTTTATATCATTGAATTTAATACCTTGTTTACTAGACCAATTTTCCAAATACTTCATCTTTTGAACTTCATGTTCATATGCCCAAAGCCCTGTTTTTTTACTAGTCTGATAAAGTTGCTTTAAAGAATTATCATCTTTTTCTAATAATGCTTTATTTCTATAATCAAATAAATTTTCAAATAATAACTTGTATTGAGTATTCACTTTATCATCTTTTATTGCACTTACTTCATCATAAATTTGTTTTACCATTTCTTTATTCTTTTTAGCTATATTTTTACTTTGATAATCATATAAGCTAGTTAATATTATCTTTTCTTCAATACCATCTATTTTATTATTATTTAGAGTTTCTATAGTATTTTCTCTATTTTTAAGCTTTTGGCTGATAAATATACTTGTACATATAGATAAAGTAATACATAATGATAAAAACATACTTTTAATATACTTAGTTTTTATTTTGAGTTTTTTCAAAATTACACCTCCTTACAAATAATACATTATTGCTTAATATTTAGTTTGCACATTTTAATTAGTACATGATTTTATATTATTATGTCCAATTAATAAGCAAAATAATTTTAATTATTTAATTTAAATTGTACTGATACATTATACTCTTTAATTATTTATTTTTTATTTATATTTTTTTAGTAATAATATATTGGTATAATCTTATATAATACGGAGGTGTTTTTAATTGAAAAAAGTTGCAGCAATTCATGATTTATCTGGAGTTGGAAGATGCTCTTTAAGTGTTGCTATTCCTATATTATCTGCCTTAAAAGTACAATGTTGTCCATTCCCAACTGCAATACTTTCAAGTCAAACAGAATATCCTGAATTTACTTTTTTGGATTTTACAGATTATATGAATGATTATTATAAAGTTTGGAAAAACTTAAATTTAAATTTTGATTGCATATATAGTGGTTTCTTAGGTTCTATAGATCAAATTGAAATAGTATCTAAATTTATTAACTCAAACTCTAATGCTTTAATAGTTGTTGATCCTGTCATGGGTAATAATGGAGAAATGTATCCTACTTTTACAAAAAAAATGTGCTTAAAAATTAAAGACCTAGTTAAAATGTCTCACTTAACTACTCCTAATCTAACAGAAGCATGCTTTTTAACTAATCGAGATTATAAAAAGGTGGATTATAGTATAGGTGAAATAGTAGAAATAGCCAAAGATGTTTCTAAGCTTGGTCCTGAAAATGTTGTTATTACCGGGATTATAGAAAATGATAATATATTAAACTTAGGATACAATAAAACTGACAATAAATATTTTATTACTTCTGTAAAATATAATAACTATTCTTATAGTGGAACTGGAGATATATTCACATCTATTCTATGTGGACTTATAAATAATGGTTATGATTTAGAATTTTCAGTTAAGACTGCTACAAACTTTATTTATAAATCAATAAGCTATACATCTACATTTAATACTAACCCAAATGATGGTGTTATGTTCGAATACTTTCTATCTGACTTAACATCAATTTAAAAGGAGATCTTAAATAAAAGATCTCCTTTTCCACGTTGCTATTTTTGGTGTCTTTGATTCTACAGTATATAATATTAAATTATTTATATTTTTGATACACATTATACTAATTTTTATTAATTTCATATATAAAATTTAGTCTACATTACTTAAAAATTATATAGAATATAATATATATTTTTTTAAGGAGATGGTTATTATGAATATAAATAAACATGCCAAAGATTTAGCTAGTTATATAAGAAGTACAAAAGAATTTAAAGAAATGAATAATGCAAAAACAGACCTTGATAAAAATAGGTCTATAAAGAAAAAGCTAGATAATTATATTAGTCAAAAAAATAATATATATTCTAATTATAAATTAGAGGAAGCTTCTATTAAAATGAATAGGTTAAACCAAGAGTATAATGATTTTTTCAATTTACCTATAGTTTCAAATTATATGACTGCAACAAAAACATTTAATTCTATGATGGAAGATATTTATAAAACTATAGAAAAAGAACTTTTAAAATAATAAAAAAGGAATGCCATTAGGCATTCTCAGAGCGTAGACAAAGTCTACGCTTTTTTATTTTTGTCAATACTCTTTATG
>CALESE010000101.1 GCA_937907205.1 uncultured Romboutsia sp.
TTCTTAAGTCTGATCAATACTAACTTTTCATACTCGTTAGGATTGACTTCTGTTGAAGTGTCATTAGTTAAAGTAGCATCTTCTGGTAACATCAGATTATATTCATTAGACATAAATACTCTGAATCCATCTACAAATTCCCCATCTACTGTTATCTCTTCACATATATACTCATTATCATAAGGACCATACTTACCAGAATCATGATGCCCTACAACTTTATAGATAAGAACATCTTTACCAATGCTCTTATCATGTGTACGTGCAATAATAGCAGAATTTCTATGCCAATATGATGAACCATTTATACCAGTTGAATCATTAAGATAAATCTCAGAACCATACTGATCTTTAGTAATGTTCTTAAGAATGTTGTTTGATGATTCTATAGTAAACTGTGAATTAGCATTACCATTTATATTTGAATTGGCCTCATCATATCCTACAGGAACTCTTGTTCCCGACTTATCACTAGTTTCCTCAGCATCTACTTCAACTATCTTACCAACTATACTGTTTGATGACTTAGCCCAAGTAAATTCAGCGGCAATATTTGACTGATTGAAATCTCCTAAATAATTAGGAAACAAATCAGAAATGATGAAACTGTCATTCTTTATAGAATCACCTTTAGTTGAAAGTCTTTGGCCAAGGTTAGCCAAAGACTGTTTTAAATAAGGATCAGTATAGTTGCTTAAATAATTAGCATTGCTTACTCGTGACTCAAATGAGTTTATATTGATTATTGACATAGATATTTGTTTGATATTCTAAACTTTCAATCAGGATTAAGCATTTTATTTCAAAACAAATTTGTAATGAATTTTATATAGCTTGCTAGAATTAAGTGAATTCAACTTCATTGAAGTTGACGTCACTTTATAATCATACCTGTTGAATAAAAATAATTTTTGATCTTCGTTCATATCATCAACTAATGTACCCCTGTTCAACATTAAGAATATTGCATAAGCTTGTTCTTTTGTTGATCTGTTTACCACTTCGTCATAAGAATATAATTTACTAGTAGACCACTCTAGTACATCATCACAATATACAATTACAGAATCATTAAAATGCTTTTGTTCTAATAGCTTTACTCTTATTTCTTGTCCATTCTTATCTTTCTTTCTATTGTTGTAATCTTTTATGGCATTATTTTTTGATGGTACATATATTGGTGTTGAATTTCTCATATCTAACTGTAAAGAAGTCTTATATATTACACTATCACCTATAGATGGGTACTTCCCAGTATCTACCATTCGGTTAGTATTTTCTATAGTATCTTTGAATTTCAATAACCATTGACCAGATACAGAAGTTACTTTATTTATCAATGGTACTATATTTCCAAAATATCTGTTATATTGCAGATATGTATTTGACTTAGCTATAGTTACATCAGTTTCTGATACTTCTATATTAGGATCATCAACAGTACATTTAGATTCTTTATATCTCATTATGAATCTGAAATTTGATGGCTTAGTTATAGTAATCAATCTGTCAAATATCACAGATGGTTGTATTTTAAAGAATGGAAGCATTTGTTTGAACACTTTGAATATGTAATCCTTTCTTATATTTATATCAACACCATTTATATATTTTATAAGCTTTATCTTGTTATCATAAGTATATATTGGAATATCAGGAACATTTGATATGTTATATTGGGCTATCACATTGAATGTACTTGTTGTATTGTCAGCATCTATATTTATTATCCAGAAACCATAATTTATTCCATCTTTCTTTATTGTACCAAAATTTTCAATTTCATATCCTAAATCATCATATCCGAAATTATCTAACTGAATATTCACACTATCATAATTAGAATATATTATTGGATCTTTATAAAGTTTTTTTAAATTATTTACAGTTTGCTCATTTATCTCTATCATCCAATTTACATTGTTTGTATTATATCTGTACATATACCAGATATCACCCTTTTTATTTACTTTAGTCTTCATCAAATCATTTAACAAATAATGTGCATATATTATTGTATCTTTTTTTTCTTGAGCATATATGTCGTTAAATAATGGAATAAGTACATGCCCTATTGGATCATACTCTTCTACCTTAGTTTGAACATCATAGGATATCTTATATTCTGAAGACAACATGTTTCTTTCCCATTCATCAGTTTTTTCTAATCTATAAAGATAAATATCTCTGTATTCAGAACTATCATCCTTTTCTATTTTCATTACTTTATCATAGATAGTATCATCAAGTCTTGTTACATTTATATCAAATACTATTTCGTATGAATTCACATCAAAATCATCATCATCATTATGTTGGAACTTCCATATTCCATTTCCTTTATATTCTATTCTGTCATAAAAGTAATTGAATATTCTATAAGGGTTATCTATACTCTTACCGGAAACAGTTATCTGTTCTTCCATACCATGGATGTTCTTCAATTTAGTATATGCATCTACTATCTGTATCTTTCCATCTTTGTCATTTGACATTATTCTTTGCTTTACATACAAGTAGTCATACCAATTTTCTATTATATCAACTGGGTAGTCATAGTTATAGTCTTTACACAATTCATTATACCACCAATAAAGATGTTCTTTATTCAAGAACTTAGCTTTCATCTTTCTTACATAATCTAATCTTTCTTGTACCTTATTTTCTGATATTCCACTCTTCAATAGTACTCTTCTGAAATTATACACATCACACCATATTACGTCAAGATCTTTATCCTTATCTTCATCATTCATATTGTCACCATGAAATTCTAACTCTGGATCTTTCTTTATGAATACATTTGTTGCACATATTTCATTATCCCCATATACTACTGGCATGAATGTGTATTTAGATTTAGAAGATAAACGTTTAGTAAGATAGTAGCTAGTATCTTTGTATATGTTCTTCAATGTCATTCTGAAGTTGTAGGCTGGTTTCCCAACAACATTAAAATACGTTAAATCATAATTGTCCACATTACCATTACCCTTTAATCCAGTAAGATAGTAATAAGATATCTGGTCAGTATCTGTAGCATCTAACATCTTAATCCATTTTTCATTGAAGAATTCCCCTTTTCTGTATAAATTAAACCCATACTGGGTATTTATTAGGGATGATGGTTGCAACAATATATATGAATAACTGAAACCTTCTCTTCTACCAGATTCTATGTTTTCTTTAGGAATATAATATGTAAAACCAACTTGGTACCTTATTTTCTTATCACTCTTAGAAGATATGCAAATCTGTCTTACCATTGGGTCTTGCCAGATATCAAAATCCGTATACTGATACCAGTAGTAACTGTAAGGGTTTTCTTTTTCTATAGAATAAGTAGAAGTACTTCCAGTAATGTAGTTCTCCAATGTATATGATAAGAATTTCTTATCCGGGTCAGTTATCAAATCATAAGATGATGTATCATATCCTGGAGCAAAAACATAAGATTGATAATTTTTTGCATTTACAAAATTATCATTGTATGGGTCTATAGGTGAACTTCCATTGTGTACTTTGATACCATATTTGTAAGAAACATAACTGAGTGGGCCACCAATCTTAATGTAAGACAAATATGATGAAGTGTCATCTACCATCATTTTTAATGTATGTATAGGTAACATTTCATAAGAATTAGCCTTATATGTATTGATAAGATCTTCTACAGAATCAGAAGTTGCTAATTTATATATGCTTTCACTTTTGAATAAGTTAAATGCATCATTGAATGTTGTATTCTGTACTTCATGACTATATGAGAAATATGTATAGCTTAATTCATAAGCAAAGATGTTTTCTAACTCTATCACAGTATCATCATAATTGTACCAAGTATTTATGTCATCCATTGTGAATCCATAATCATTTATATTGACATACCATTTTGAATATGAATATGAATTATTAGAATCTATCTTTACAAATGTATCATTCAATGACATTACTGCATTTTTTTCACTATCTGCAGGATTTGTAGAAGTAAATGCTTCACAAGCAGCTTTAGCAATGGCATCACTATATAGCATTGAAGACATAATTGTAGTATTATACTTACAATTTGTTTCAAATTGGTTAGCCATACTAGTAGATATAGCATAATTAGCATGTTTTATTACACCATTAGCTATTGAAGTCTTTACTGAGAATCTTGGATTTACAAATACCCCAAACTTATCTATTTTTTCATTATCATTAGTAAGTGTATTATATATATTAGTAAGGTTATGTAAAATTCCATTATAGTAGCATTCATCATTTGATACAGTACCCCAAGATGCATTATCTACCCAGGAATTGTCATTTTCTAATATCTTACATAAACTAAACCAATTATATCCATACTTATTCATTATGTTTTCATAATTAGTTGTTATGTTTGGATATCTGTCATTATATTTAGCAATATCTTTTCCCAAAGGAAATATTAGTGAATAATCTTCCGCCACAGATGATTTACCTGATGATATTGTTTCACATATTCCTGAAATAGTATATGATGGTGTTGGGAATTCCCTATATAAGAGATTAGAATATTGGTTGTCAGAAAATGCAAAAGCAAGATTTATGATATATGGATTTTCATCTGATGATGCTTGTAACTTCCATCTAGAATACATTTTGCTTATCTTATTAGACAAAGAATATTTTTGCATTCTTGCTTCATGTAAGCTAGGATATTTGTTATCCATTATGTTAGGAACATTTCCAGGTATGTAGTTCATCAATCCTGTATTCTTGTCCATTCTAAGAATGCTCTGATTTAACGTATCATAGTCACAACTCCAATCATACCAAGATATTCTGTTTCCATTTGATATGTAATAACCGGATACTTTTGCTTGTGCACCTTTATATAATGTTTTC
The DNA here is from genome assembly GCA_937907205.1 of uncultured Romboutsia sp. Taxonomy (GTDB): domain Bacteria; phylum Bacillota; class Clostridia; order Peptostreptococcales; family Peptostreptococcaceae; genus Faecalimicrobium. Next base: position 4,873 of record CALESE010000101.1, read on the forward strand.
TCTGATTGGTCAAGCACTTTATCTAAATCAATACTGAAACACAATGGCAATACTTGTTTCATTGCAATATTCTTTCTTTTGAATTGCAATCCTAAAGAAAGATCAAAAAGATTTATAGTTGACATAGAGGATAGCATGTTACCTATTTCATTAGATATCCCCGTAGCTATACCACCATGATTCAAATCTATTCCACTATATGTTGCATTTTTATTGTCGACTGAAATATTTGCTACTTTAGAATCAATACAAGATTTATAAGAATCAAGATAGTGAAACAAATAGTTTCTCTTATCTTTTGAATGATCCATTATATTGACTTTCATTCTCTTATACAGTTTTCTGTCTTTATTAGTGAATATCATATCTATAATGAATGCGTCAGGTAAGTCATTTGGATCATCTACATATATAGGTGCAAAAAATTCAAATTTATGATTATTCTTCACATTCAATACTCTACTGCAACCCATTTCCAAATCTATGTTTCTATCATAAATTGGATTTAACTTATCAAAATTCTGAACATTGGTTTCATCAAAAGACATTCCATTGGTGAAGAAAACATTATTGTAATATTTATAGTATTCTTTCAGGTCATAAGAGTAGTTTGAAGATAGAAGATTAGCTTCTATTTTCTTATCATATATTGTATGAGACAATGGGGACAACACAGCACCTCTTACAAAGCAATCATATACATCATATTCTTTATCTGTTGATTTTATATAATCTGATGTTGTGCAAACTATTTTGACATTTCCACTATATGTAGGAATGACTCTTATCAATGGCTTTATCATTAAAGTAGGACAATATTTGTTTTTCTGATATTTAAAAATTGACAATACTGTTTATTAATATTATTTAACATTTAAAATATGTCTGGTATACATTTTTGTCTTTATTTTAATATAAGAAAATTAAAATTGAACTTTAAATGAAGTCACTCAAATTACATAACGTCTCATCGATGAAACAATCTTTTGGTTGCTTCTTACCTTGGTGTGCCAGTATGCTTTGTGGGTTTAGACATTCATAGTAAAGTTCGTGATAGAGGAATTGTATCTGATCACGAATTAGTGAACGGAACAATTCTTATTTTATTAGATGAATATTGATTGAGAAGAAGTTCCGTAAACAATTAGGAATTTTTTCTCATTTTTTGTATATAAAAGTTTGAAATATTCCTTATAGATACTATATTATATATGTAATTACTTAATAAACAATTACAATACATGGAATAAGATCCAGAACTTAATACTTCTGAGTTGGATGTCAGACCAATAGCTTAAGGATATAAAGCAATCCATGCTAACAGGATTTTCTAGAGATCCGTAATTTGTTTATTGATTGGGTAAATAGCTCCAATGGTAGAGCACTAGATTGAAGATCTAGGGGTTGTTGGTTCGAATCCATCTTTACCCACAAAATTAATTGGTTCTGTAGCTCAGCTGCATTAGAGCAGGAATCTTCTAAATTCCGGGTCACGAGTTGGAGTCTCGTCAGAACCACTAATTTGTCTCTATAACTCAGTTGGAAGAGTACTAAACTTTTAATTTAGGGGTCACGGGTTCGAGTCCCGTTGGAGACACCATGGTAGTCAAGAGATCTCTGCTGAGAATGAATAAAAGAATGAGAAGCTCAACATCATTAACATCTGGATAATCAACAGATTTATGTGAATACCTCTGTTGGTCGTGTGTAAGAAGGTTGAATTTAATTGGATTAGACCAAAAAATTACATAGATCACTTTGCATGGGCACCGGAAAAAGTTAGAGAGATAATTAATGATGGCTAACAAAGTTATTTAAACAAACCGTCCTAATTTGTTTAGTAACAGGTTGTTATTGTTGAATCATATCATTGGAGTAGCTAATCAATTGAAGAAGGGAACAGCAATTGAAATATCAAATCCCTTGTATGGAAGTATGGGTGAGTGGTTTAAACCAGCACACTGCTAACGTGCCGAACCGAAAGGTTCCGAAGGTTCGAATCCTTCTGCTTCCGCAAGAATATATAAATATGTGATTGGAAGATTGCCGGAATGGTAACGGACCTGACTTGAAATCAGAGGTAACAGAAATGTTGTGGGAGTTCGAATCTCTCATCTTCCGCAAAATGTATATATAACTGCCATTGTCCGAGTGGTTTAGGTGTAGGTCCGCAAAACCTACAACATTGGTTCGAATCCAATATGGCAGTCATTTATATATAAGAAAATTACATACAAGAACCAATAATGACATTGAAGTTCATTGAAAGAGATTGATACGTCGAGTGGACACCATATTCGCGATATAATGTTGCTCTCCTCAAATAGAAATATTAAGTGGATATATGCTGCAGTAAATATATCCAGTATAAGTTTTCTATGTTGTCTATAGATACCGATGGCTAAAAGGACTATAGAAACTCTCGTTCTTGTATTTTGGTTCAATAGCTCAGTTGGTTTAGAGCATCTGCCTTACAAGCAGAGGGTCCAAAGTTCGAATCTTTGTTGAACCACATAATAAACTGGAGAACTAGCAGTGAAGTGAGAATAAGATCCTATTGCAAAGTCAACCCGGTTATAGTATAAGCATCAGTGGTGTAGTTGGTGGTGCACATCTGGCTTCCAACCAGAAGGCTTTCGCGAGTTCGAATCTCGTCTGATGCTCTATATCATGCACCGATAGGTTAAAGGTTAGACTAGTGGTCTCCAAAATCACAGGTATTGGTTCGATTCCAGTTCGGTGTGCAAGTGTTTAATTTTAAATGTTGTAAATATGGGTGATATTAGAAATAGAGCTTGGAGAAGAAAGAAGACTGAATCAAAATGGAATTCTCGCTGTAAGAAATTCATGTTTGATAGTATTTTTAGAGACGGTGATAAAGAATATTCGTTCAAAATACATGATGGTGGCAAGAAAATCAGACGTACAATAATGATTCCTAATTTGAGAAGACCAACTTCATGGAGAGAAATGAAGAAATGCGATCCATGGGCTAGGTTTTTGAAGAATGGTTCTGGGTACCGTACTTATATATCAGACCAGATGGATGCTAAGCGAAAGATCAAGTTGCAACGTATCAACAACAAGAAACTTATCAATGAAGGAATTCAAGAATATGATGACATATATGATGAAACTTTAGAAGATAATTTCTATTTTAATAATGTAGCATAAATTATGTACATGGGTTCTTTCGTTCAATGGTAGGACAGGAGATTGTGGTTCTCCTTATTAGAGTTCGATTCTCTAAGGAACCCCAAACGTGATCAGAATATACTGGTGATTAGCTGAGAAGAGTAGTGCAATAATACGCGTAAATGATTGCATGAAACATATACAAAGCGCGGATGAAGGAAGCCAAACCTATGGCCGCCTCCCTACATTTGTATTTTAAATATCAATAAAATTAAGATGACAGGTATAAGGTTTGGTAACACCTGTTGAATTGATTGATTATTTAAGTTTACTATGCAGTCTGGGCTTTACAGAGCCTTGTAGTTTAAAGCATCGTAAAACATTCTGATTATAAGAGAATATATCACCCATGCGAATTATCATGAAATTCGTACACCTGCTTGAGATGGTTGAATTATGTGGGAAGTAATTCTATAAAATAGGGTATGCCCACAATGGTGTAATAGCTCAGTTGATTAGAGCGCATCATTCATGCTGATGAGGTCGTTGGTTTGAGTCCATCTTACGCCACTAATTTGGGAATATGCTGTAATTGGTAGCCAGGCCAGACTTAGGATCTGGTGCTTCAATAGCGTGTGGGTTCGAGTCCCACTATTCCCACAATCGTTGAAGTAATGTAGTTTATGAAAGTCTAACATTGGCAATTGAAACCTAATGGCTCTCTATGTTATCCTAAAGAGAATAAAGTACGATTAGTAAATGAGTTATGGATCTGTTTAAACAGATCGCTTCAGAACTTCTAAAGAAGTCAGTAAGTTAGATGAAACCACCATAATATAATATCTGGATAACTATATGTATGGATAGGAATGAAGTTTTAGGTGCAGACACCGGTAGCGTCACCTTTTGTAATTCCTAAATGCTCCGATGGTGGAATGGGTATACACGAGGGACTTAAAATCCCTTGACCAGGAATGGTTGTACGGGTTCGACCCCCGTTCGGAGTACTTATTATTCAATTAAACAATTATTTAATTTTACATGAGATTACCTTTGGTACCACTTTCGGAATGGGTATTGAATAGGCAGAATGAATTTGAATTAAAATTATTTGAATCATTCAGACAAGAATTCAATATAAGAGATAATGAAGAATTTAATATTTGTGAAAGATATGGGTCTTATGATGGACAGATGAAATTTTGTAGAGATTTTGCAACAATGTTGTCAGAAGACATACAAGACAATCTTAATATGACTGATTTTAGATATGACTTAAATAAAGAAGAAATCAAAGATTATTATAAAGGATTGTTTTTTGACAATATTCATTTGATATGTAATACAATGTGTCAGACAGGATATCAAGCAAGAAAATCTGAATATAATCCAAAAACCCTTACATTTAAAGATGTATATATTTATATAAACATCAAAGAATACAATAAAGAAAAAGACATTACTGTTGCACTTACTCATGAGCTTACACATGCTTATGATGATTGGAATAGACACTCAAAGGAAGGAGTTGAAACATTACTTGATATTGAGAAAAACACAGGATATGATAAATTACTTGATAAGATAAAATCAAATGATTTTAATGAAAAGATTGCATCTGAAATGATTTATACATTCACTTCAATAGAAAAGAATGCTTACATGTCAGAATTGACTGCTGAAATAGAAAGTATAGGGGAAAAAATCAAAGATTATACATATATGGATGCATTAAAAATATTTAAGAATTCGGATACATGGAAAAGATTCAATCAATTCAAAGAATATTTTATGTTAATGAATGAAGAAGAAAAAAAAGTATTGTGTGATGTATATAGAGAAATAAAGAAATCAAACAAGACAGACAATAAGATATTAAGACAATTGAAATATGATATACAAGAAACATTTGATAAGATGTGTACTATCATACCAAAGATTTACTATTATTACAAAGAAAAGCATTCAAATAAGGAAATAAAGAAAGAAAAAGTAAGTGAATCAAGATTAAATAGAATAAAGAAAAGATTTAACATAATTTAACTAAATAATATTGTCCACTTTACTATTTATATATTATATTTAAATGAATAAATGAATAAAACAATGAGAACTATCACAAATACATATTATCAAATAATTGATGAACAGGCCATTGATAATCAACAAATGGT
>CALESE010000102.1 GCA_937907205.1 uncultured Romboutsia sp.
CTCATAAAGAGTATTAACAAAAATAAAAAAGCGTAGACTTTGTCTACGCTCTGATACCTTTATTTTTCATAAAGGTATACTAATTTCTCTGTTTTATTTATATATTTTCAGATAAATTAAGTTTTATTGCATTTTATATTTCTTCTTTAAGTCTTGCACAGCTGTCTTGAATTTGATACATTCCTTGCTAACCTTAATCTTGAATTTCTTAGAGCAAAACTAGAATGTTAAAAAAATAAATTCTAACAAAACACCCCGTCAAATATCTCCACAGGGTTTTATAATGCCTTTTCTGCTTTCACTGCAATACTTGCAGGTAACTTATTTCTTAATTTCCAAACTATACTTATTGGCTTACTTCCACTATATCTTACAATATCAGCAGGACCTAAATAAGTATATGAACTCGTTACACCATCCTCACTTTTATTTTCCCTAACAAACAACAATACATTATTACCACTCTCCCTATGATTTACATACCTTTTACCTGTTGGAGAATCTATACTTGTTCTACTTTGACTTTGCCAGTTAAATAACTCATCATTTATAGCATAATCTTCATACATAGTTGAAGGAGAAAAATGCTTTTCAACTTTATTTAAAGTTATTAAAAATACATCAGTTTTCTTATCTTCAATATATAATACACCTTCTCTTAGAGGGTATTGCTTTTCTATAGTATTTTTTCCAAGAGATGCTAAAATCTGTTCCTTAGTATAAGTTGCATGTACTTCTAAATTAGTATCAAAACTTAAATTATCATTAAATGTTTTTACTTTTGTATGATTTAAATTATATTTAAGTATTTCTATAATTTCTTCATAAATAACTTTATTACTATAAAGTCTTTGTAAAAATTCATTTATATTATTTATGCCTAAGTCTTTAGGTGATTTTGTATATAAAGTATAGTGTAGCATAAGTAGCATTTTTTCTTCACTATCATTAAAACTTATTGATTTATTTTCTTTATAGTTTTCTAATGTATTTATCCAAAACTTAAGGAGCTTTACTGAGTCTGTATTTATAAGCCTTAGCATACCACCTGTTAAACTTTGTTCATCCATATCATTAAAATCTTCTTTTACTTTTGCATTTACACAAAGTCTATAAAAGCTATTTTTAGTTTTATAAATTTCTTTTAGTGTTATATTATAAAATTCTATAAAGTTTGTAAGGCTTAGCTTTTTACCACTTTCTATTTCAAAAGTTTTTATTTTATTTGTTATTGTTGTTTTATTATTTATAAATGAATTTATATTTCTTAGTATGTATTCCTTAGCTTGTTTTTCCATATGCAAATGGCAACCTTTTGGAAGTGTTATAAATCCACTTTCTATTTCTTCTCTTAATGCTTTTCCTTTTTTCTTTGCTATTGCTGAGAACTTTTCATAAAAGTTATAGTTTTTGTGTGCTTGTCCTACATAATCAAGTACTGTTAAACATTCTTTGTTATCACTAAGTCTTAGACCTCTTCCTAATTGCTGTAAAAATACTGTTAAACTATCTGTTGGTCTTAAAAATAGTATTGTATTTATTTCTGGTATATCTACTCCTTCATTATATAAATCAACTACAAATGCAAATTTATATTTACCATTTACAAGTCCATATTTTGCTTCATCTCTTTCATCTATACTGCATTTAGAACTTATAGCTACGGATGGTATACCTTTTTCATTAAAGTAATTTGCCATAAAGTTTGCATGATCTATACTTACACAAAATCCAAGTCCAACTACTTCATCTATATCTGCTATATAGTCATCTATACTTTTTAAAATTAAATCTGCTCTTTTCTTTGCATTTAATTTATCTACTGTAAGTATATTTGTAAGTTCTTTATTGTCATACCCACCTTTTGACCATTTTATTTTACTTAAATCTAGTTCATCAGTTACACAGAAGTATTGAAAAGGTGTAAGTAATTTTTTATCTATTGCTTCTCCTAATCTCATTTCACTACTTATTCTACCATCAAAGTACTCTAGTACGTCTTTTCCATCCATTCTTTCTGGTGTTGCTGTAAGTCCTAGAAGTACTTTAGGATTAAAATGTGAAAGTAGCTTTTGATAGCTTGGAGCACTAGCGTGATGAAACTCATCAATTATTATAAAGTCATAAAAGTCTTTACTTATATTTTCATTAAACTTTTTAGAGTTGAAAGTTTGTATTGTCATAAATACATGGTCTATATTATCTGGAGTAAAGTTTCCTGTATATAGTCCTCCAAAATTTCTATCTCTAAGTATAGTTCTAAAAGTTTTCATACTTTGTATCAGTATATCTTCTCTATGAGCAATAAATAATAATCTATTTACTTTTCCTTTGTTATTATTTTTAAAGTTTTTATAGTCAAATGCTGATATTACAGTTTTTCCTACTCCTGTAGCTGCTACTACTAAGTTTTTATTGTGTCCTAGTACTTCTCTTTCAACATTTAGTGTATCTAATATTTCTTGTTGATAGTGATATGGTCTAACATCTATATTAGCTATTTCTTCATTTTCACTTTTATAATCGTTTCCTCTAGCCTTTTTAAGTTCTATTTTTAGTTTTTCTTCATCGTTAAAATAGCTTTCAAATGTTGCTTTAAATTTATCTACAATATTTTTTGAATCTTTTTCACTTACTTTAATGTTCCATTCTAGTCCTGTAGTCATAGCATCTTTTGAGATATTTGATGATCCTATGTATGCTGTTGTAAAACCTGTATTTCTATGGAACATATAACTTTTAGCATGTAATCTTGTCCTTTGTGTATCATAAGATATTTTTATTTCAGTGTTTGGAAGTTGTGATAAAAACTTTATAGCTCTAAATTCACTAGCTCCCATATATGATGTTGTTATTATTCTTAGTTTTTTTGTTTTTGTATGTTCTATTAATTCATCTTTTATTAGTCTTAGTCCGCTCCATCTTATAAATGATACTAGTATGTCTATTGTGTCACTACTTGCTATTTCTCTTTTTAATTCACTTATTAAATCTGGTTCATTGTTTGAATTTGTGAACAGGTAACTTTGTGATATAGGTGTTATTGGTCTTATATTATTGTTTTTTAGTTTTGATTTGTTGAGTTTTTCTTCTATTGATAGTAGTATTTCTCCGTTTTTATGGATATTGTTTTCTTTTATTTCTTCATCTTCTACTTGTGCTGATAAATAGTTTATTATTTGGTTACAAAGTTTTATTTGTTTGTTTAGGTCTTTGTTTTTCATTAGACTTAGGCTTTTTTTAGTTACTTCTTGTAGGTATTTTGATAGTACTATTTTTGCTTCTTCTTTTTCTATTTCTTCTTTTTGTATATTTATTTCATTTTCTCTATTTTTTATTTCTTCATGTATTTTATTAGAGATTACTTGTTCGTATATACCTTCTTTTAATTTCATGTTTATGCCCCTTGTTTTGAATATTATTTCGTCTGTATTAATAACTTGATTTTACTATACTCTTATTTAGCTTTCAATATTTCTAATTATATTAGAAACTCTAAAATATCTATAATTAGTGTTATTTCTTTTATTTTGATAATTACTGTATATATATGTTTTAATTAAAATATTTCATTAAGTAAAATTATTATTTTACATTGTTCAAAAGTACAAAAGTTATTTTAGACTGTAGAATTATTATTAGAACATATATAGCATTCTTACCATCTCCTTGTAATCACCACAAAAACTCTCCCTAATAACCCTATCCCTAACAGGCTTTGTTATACACCTCTCACTAGGAAGATAAACACTAGTCCCACCAGCACACTTAATAAGGCTTCTAAAAGCATCAATACCAATAGCATGCGCCACACTCTTTAAATTCTCAGGCACATCGTCAATACTTAACTTATCAATCACAAAACCACCTCCATACCTTAATATTTCAATGCTTATAATACCTTTACCTTTGTCAAAAACTTGTAAACTTCTTTACTATATTTAAATAACTATTATCAAATATACTTAACTTAAGATTTAGCTAATAAATCTAAAAAATTTAAAAGGAGGTGTGGTAAATGGCAGTTAATGAAGCTAAAAACCCTTCAAGTTTAAGAATAAAATTAGATTTAGGAATTGTTGATGGTAAAACCAAAGTCAGAAGTAAAACTTTTTCAAACCTAAAACATGATGCAACTTCTCAAAATGTATATGACGTTGCTGAAGGCTTAATGACTCTTCAAGAGTATGATGTTTTAGAGACAATAAAATAGACAACACTACATTTTTATAAAATTTTAATTTTTAGGAGGAATATATTATGAATAATAACCTTAACAAAAGATTAGTTATGACTTTTAAAACTACTGATGATAAATCAGTTTCTTTAACAATAGATAATCCAAGAGAGGATATAACAGAGGATGAAATAAAAACTGCTATGGAGTTAGTAGTTTCTAAAAACATATTTGCTCCAGGTGGTTGTGATATTACTAAAGCTGTTAGTGCAAAAGTGGTTGTTACAGATACTACTGACTACAATTTAGTTTTATAGTATATTAAAAAGGTCAAGTTTATACTTAGCCTTTTGTTATAAAGGAGGAAATTTATGAATTCAGATATACAAAGTATTATAGCTTCTGTTGGTTTTCCAATTGCTCTTAGTATGTATTTACTAGTTCCATTGAGAAAAAGCTTCAGACTTTAACTGATAGTATTAATGAATTTAAAACAACTGACTTTCCTATAGAATTTTGATTTAGTAATTTTTCATAATCCTTTATAGTTTCATGTAACTTAACTCATGCTTTAGTATTATTAACTATTGCTTTTGGAATAGGTTGGATAGTTTGGGGTGTTGATACTAGCGGATATTATATCCCTGAAATAGCAGGTATATTTTTCACTATGGGTATAGTCTCTGGTATAATCGCTGTTATATTTAAATTAAATAATATGACTATAAATGATATTGCAATATCATTTAGAAAAGGTGCTGAAGATTTAGTTGGATTACCTCAAGGTATACTTCTTGTTCTTGGAGGCCAATCGCCATTTGAAAATACAGTATTAAATACTATACTTAATTCTATTTCTAGTGTATTATTTGGTCTACTTGCGGTTCTCTAATTGCAGTACTAGGTGTAGCCAAATTAGATTGAAAAAAATGGGCTAAATTCCAAATTAAATTCCAAAGTATATTGTTTATAGCTTCTATAATAGTAATTACTGTAGCAGTTATGATTGGATATTAAAATAAAAAGATGTAGAAATTTCTACATCTTTTTTATTTTCTTCATAGTAAATGGAGTCATTATTATTGCTCCTAATAACCCATCTATCATATCTATCATTGTATCTTTTAGTCCTCCTGCTTGTGTGTGTAGACCAAATAATGTATCCATAGAAAACTCTATAATCTCCCATAATCCAGCCACAGCAATAAAATATTTTTTATTAAATATAGATAATATAAAAGTTCCTATTAAACAAGATAATTTTTGCTATTTTAATAACTTATCTTTCCATTCATCTTCTTTAAATCCTATAACAACATTTTTTCCATCATATGCTATAGGTCTTTTTATAAGCATTCCATCACTTGCAAGTATTTCTAAAAGTTTATCATCTGATTCAGTCTTAACTACATCTTTAAGACCTAACTCTCTATATTTTACTCCACTACTGTTAAAGAACTTCTTAAGTTCATATCCACTAACTTTATACATTTTTTCTAGTTCTTCTTTAGTTGGAGGATTTTTAACTATCTCTATATTTTCAAATTCTAAATTATTCTCAATAAGCCAAGCCTTGGCCTTTCTAACTGAAGATCACTTTGAATATCCATAAAATTTTATCATTTGATTTTTTCCCTTTCACTATAATATATTTTTATATTACCCATTTATTTCATATTAAATCATATTTTATATTCTTCTTTATCCCCAAGGAACAACCTCTACTTCTCCAAAGCATCTTTCTTTAAGTCTATTAGAATATTCTCCTTTATATCCTATAAATGAAAGTGTTATAAGTTCTACATATTTAGTTCCTATTTGAATAATATTCCACATATCCTCAACACTTAATGATGCTCTATTATCTTTTCTTGTTGGATGTACTATTTTATTTCTAAAATAAATTACTAAATCTACACCATCATTAAATTTATTTTGTATCCAATCATCAAATAGCTCTAATTCATCTTTTCCATAAGATATATTACAAATATCTAAAACCATTTTTATATTTTTAGCTGCACTATTTTTGTCAAACTCATCATCAATTAATATCTTTTCTTGTTCTACTAATATTACATAAGATAATGCTTCAAGTGCTATTTGTATTGATATTATATTATTTTCCATAGTTATATCACCAAGAGATTCTATATACCAATCAATAACATTTTTAAGTGCTGGTCCATAATATCCATCTTCTAGCTTTTTACACATTAAAGAGATATATTTTTCTATATTATGATGATTTGATATTGTATCTGTCCAAGTAGGCACAAATTTATATGGAGTTATAATATTTTCTCTCCACATTCTAAATACATTATTATTATTTTGATAACCTTTAGCTAAACAAATACCTACATATCTTCCACACATAAAGCTTAGAGATGTAGATATTCTATCTAAAAAGTTTATCATATTATTTGTTTTAAATAACTTTTTATCTTTTCGTTGAATTCTACCAATATGAGTTATTAAAGTTCCTGATCTTGCCTTTAATTCATCACTTAATTCTTTTCTATAATCATATCTTTTATCTATTGTAACTTTAAAATCATTTATATCAAACTCTATTCTTCCTGCAAACAACTTATCCACGTGTTTTATAAGGTTCCCTGAAAATTTATCAAAATTTATTATATGAAAATCTATATACTCTACATATGAATTTTTAGACTTTATATAACTATCATTTGTATATCCTTCAATATTAAAATCATTCATAGTATGTATTGCAACAGATATTGGTTTATAACCATACATTTCAAGTATTGCGTTATCATAATCTAAGTTTAAGTCTATTTCATCATCTTCTATAGATAATATTTGAGCTTTAAAATTTATAGATACTGGAGGTGTCATTTTATAATATATAATTCCACTGCATTTATACTTCTTATCTAGATAAATACAAAACCTTCCTTGATAAATGCTAATATCTTCATCAATCTTATACCTAAGATAGTCTGATGATATTGCATTATTAACTACTTTCATAGCTAGCCCACCTTTACTTTCTTATAGTCATTTATAATTATATCATAATAAATATATTTATATGTAGATTAATAACTATTTATAAAAAATAAAAGTGTAGAATATTCTACACTTGGATACATTGCTATTATATTTAAATATAAGTATATTTCAGTAACATTATACTGCTTTTTTGACTTTTTATTAATTATTTAATTTTTCTAATACTTCTTCTAATTCAAGTCCATGTATTTCGCATGCTTGTTCTAACTTTTCCATACTTGCTGACGGGCATCCTAAACATCCCATACCTAATCCCATAAGTATATTTGCAGCCTCTGGCTTTAAATTTAATATTTCTTGTATTGTCATTTCTTTAGTTATCATTATATTACCTCCTTCAAATTTACTAGTTCTAGTATATCTTTTCTAAATTTATCAATAGTTATTCTATCAATAAACTATCCTAACTTTTCTCCCATTTAAGCATTATCATTATAATATTTAATAATAATTTTTACAAGTAAAAATGCCTCTTCTTCAGTTAAATCTCTTGTAACTATATCAGCTTTTCTTGGATTATGACCAGCACTTTAACCAACTAATACAAAAAACTTACCATAATATTCTTATTTATTATCTATCCCTTCATTTTTACAATTTTATTCACTCTTTACGTAATTTCTATCTGGTATTATTTTAAGGGATAATTTAACTATAAGTTTAGAAAAAGGTAAAAGCACTACTACTGATACTATGTTAAAAATTGTATGGGTATTTGCAATTTGCCTTGCAATATCATCTGGATTTAATCTAGTTACTATTTGTACCATATGTTTGTTTAATAATAGTAAAAATACTATACTACCTATTATATTAAATAATAAATGTATAATTGCAGCTCTTCTAGCATTTTTACTAGCACCAATACTAGAAATTAAAGATGTAACACATGTTCCTATATTTTGACCATATAATATCGGTAATGCTGAGTTTAGAGGTATTAATCCTTGAGTTGCTAAAGCTATTAACATACCCATTGATGCACTTGAACTTTGTACAATTGCTGTTATTCCAAATCCTAATAATAATCCAAGTATAGGTCTTTGCCCAAATCCAATTAATGAATCTGTAAATCCTTTAAATTCAACTAATGGTTTTACAGATTCTTTCATAAATTCCATTCCAGTAAATAAAATGCCAAACCCTAAAAATATCTCTGATATATTCTTTATTTTAGAGTTATCAGATAATAAATATAAAACTATACCAACTCCTAAAGTTATTGGTGCTAATCCTTCTAAGTTTAAGCTTACAAGTTGTGCTGTAATAGTTGTACCAATATTAGCACCCATTATAATACCAATAGCTTGATTAAGTTCCATTATTCCTGCATTTACAAATCCTACTACCATAACAGTTGTTGCACTTGAACTTTGTATTATTGCAGTAACTAATGCCCCTACGATTACACTTAATATAATATTTCTTGTCAAATATGCTATTATTTTCTTCATTTTATTCCCTGCTGATTTTTGTAATCCTTCAGCCATTAAATTCATACCATATAAAAAAAGTCCAAGACCTCCTAAAAGATTTATTATTATATTCAAATTTATTCCTCCTTTTCAAAAACTAAAATAAGGTATATATAATTCTCTAAACTTCTATCTATAATTAATAAATACCTTTTATTAAAATAGTTTTTGAATAGAATTTTTATTTGTTGGCTAAAATTCTTAATGAATAATTTTTTATTTAGGAGGATGTTATGGCAAAAAACAAAAATATAAAAAAACCTAAAAAGACAAAAAATACAAAATTAGAAATAGCAGAAGAGATTAATATAGATCCAAGATTTAAACCATCGCAAACAGGATCTGTAAGTCAAAATACAGCAAGACCTATAAAACCTCGTAATAAGTAAATTATATTTTATATGATAGATTGTCAATACAAGTGCAACACTTTATATTTATGTTGCA
>CALESE010000103.1 GCA_937907205.1 uncultured Romboutsia sp.
GGCAACTGCCTGGAAGAGTAAGACGTAGCCACGTAATCTTTTTTTATGTTTAAATTTAGTAATTGCAAATAATCAGGATATTTATATTAATATTGGTAAAACTATATAAAAATAGTTATTAGCTAGTCAAAATTATATAGGAGTGAAATTTTATGAAAAGTCTTGCATTAATACTTGCAATAATAGGGCTCTTAATTGGGGTATAATAGGTTTCTTTGGATTAGATTTAATAGGAAATCTTTTTGGAGGAACATATTCTGCTATAAGTAGAGTTATATATTCCATAGTTGGTATAGCAGGGATATATTTAATATTTACAGGATTCTCAAATAATGATAAGTAGATATTATTAAGCCGTTGATTTAAATTAAGTCAACGGCTTTTATTTTATAATTTTAGGTATTAATTAAAATAATGAAATATGTAAAAAAAGGATAGATATTTGATATTATTAGATGTACTTTATATGAATTTAGATTATCATCAATAAGGAGAAATATATGAAAAAAACAATAATAAATGAATTGAGTGAAATCGTAGACAAGGATTTAATTTCATTTCATGTTCCAGGACATAAATTAGGTAAAATATATGATAGATTAGGATATACACCAATTCTAGAAAAAATGTATAAAATGGATACAACTGAAATAATAGGCACAGATAATTTGCATTTGCCAGAAGGTATAATAAGAAAATCTCAACAAAGAGCTTCAGAGGCTTTTAAAAGTGATTATACATATTATTTAATAAATGGTACTACTTGTGGAATACAAGCCTCTATAATGGCTATATGTTATCCTAAAGATAAGCTAATAGTAAATAGAGATTGTCATCAATCTGTTATAAATGGATGTATTCTAGGAGATATAAAACCTGTATATATAAATTCAAATATAAATAAAGAAAATAATATAATTAATGGAGTTAATATAAATGAAGTTATAAATGTAATAAATAGCAACCTAGATGCAAAGGCAATATTACTTACATATCCAACTTATTATGGTTGTACTTATGACTTAAAAACAATTTGTGATTATGCACACAATAAAAACATGGTAGTGATAATAGATGAAGCACATGGAGCACATTTAGGTTTAAGTGATGAACTTCCACAGACAGCTTTAGAACAAGGAGCAGATATAGTTATACAAAGTACACATAAGACTTTACCTTCATTTACTCAGTCATCAATGATACATACAAAAGGAAGTAGAGTGGATAATAATAGATTAGAAGTAAATTTAAGGATGATACAATCATCAAGTCCTTCATATACATTAATGGCATCGTTAGAATTGGCTGTAGATATATATATTAATAGTGGAAAAGAATTAATGAATGAGTTGCTATTTAATATATATAAATTTAAGGATAATATAAAAAGTAAAATACCTATTAATATATATAATGATTATGATAAAACAAAAATTTTCATTGAATCAAAAAAATTAGGGTTAACTGGGTATAAGTTAGAAGAAGTTCTTAGATATAAATACAATATACAAGTAGAATTATCAAATTATTACGGAATATTATTAATATGTACTATAGGTAATATAAGCAAGGATTTTGATATATTAGAAAAGGCTTTAATAGATATATATAATAAATGTAATGATGAAATATATATAGAAGAAATAATATATCCAAAAGATATACCTATTCAAGCATTAACTCCTAGAGAAGCATTTTATAAACCTAAAAAAAGTGTTAAAATATATGAAAGTGTAGGAAAAATATCTGGAGAATATATAATTCCTTATCCACCTGGTATAAGTTTATTATCACCAGGTGAAATCATAAGTAAAGATATAATAGATTATATGTTATATTGTAGCAAAAAAGGTATGAGTGTAAATGGAATAAAAGATTCTAGCTTAGAGTTTATACAAATTATAGATTAGTTATAAAAATTTTAATTATATGAATTTAATAAGAGAGATAGGTATTAATTAAAAATAATACAAGATATATGATAGATATATCAATAGTTATAAGGAGGTGAAATCTGATTAAATTATAAGCATAAGTTTTAATCAGGATAGAATATGAGCGGTAAGTTAATAATTATAGAGAGTGGATCAGATGCAAGTGGTAAGGCTACTCAAACTAGAAAATTATATGAAAGACTTTTAACAGATGGATATAATATAAAAAAGGTAGAATATCCAAATTATAAATCAGAATCATCATCTTTAGTAAAAATGTATTTAAGAGGAGATTTTGGCTCAAAGGCAAGTGATATTGATCCATATGTATCGTCTACTTTTTTCGCAGCAGATAGATATGCTTCATATAAAACAGAATGGGAAGATTTCTATAAAAATGATGGAATAATATTATCAGATAGATATACAACATCTAATATGGTTCACCAAGCATCTAAGATGGATGAAGGTAATAGAGATAAGTACTTAGACTGGTTATTTGATTATGAATTTAACCTTTACAAAATACCTAAGCCAGATTGTGTAATATTTTTAGATGTTCCAATTGAGTTTAGTAAAAAACTTATGGAGAATAGAAAAAATAAATTTACTGGCGAAGATAAAAAGGATATTCATGAAAGTGATTTAAAATATCTAGAAAGTTCTTATAATAATGCATTATATATAGCAGATAAGTATAATTGGAAAAAAATAAAGTGTGTTGAAAATAATAATTTAAGAAGTATAGATGATATACATGAAGAAATTTATAAAATAGTTATAGATAGTATACAATCTATGGAGAGGTAAAAATGTATTTTGATAATATAATAGGGCAAGATTTTGCTAAGAAATATTTACGAAATTCAATAAAAAATGATAAGATAAATCATGCATATATGTTTGAAGGAATAGAGGGTATAGGCAAAAAAACATTTACAAAAGAACTATCAAAGATATTATTACAGATAGAAAATATAGATAATAGCCCAGATTATATAAATATAATTCCAGATGGAAATAGCATAAAGATAGCCCAAATAAGGAAATTACAAACAGATATTATAGTAAAGCCACATAAAGACTATAAAATATATATAATAAATTCTGCTGAAAAAATGACTATAGAAGCTCAAAATGCTTTATTAAAGACATTAGAAGAGCCTCCTGAGTATGCTATAATAATTTTAATTACAACTAACAAAGAAAGTTTACTAGATACAATCAAATCTAGATGTGAAATAATAAAATTTTTACCTATTGGAACAATAGATTTAAAAAACTATTTAATTAAAAATGGAATAGATAATTCAAGAGCTCAGTTGTTATCAGTATTTTCAAGAGGAAGTATATCTAAAGCATTAGAACTATCAGAATCATCCGATTTTGCAATAATGAGAGAAGATATCCAAGAATATATACAAACTATATTAGATAAAAATTTAGTTAAGATATTAGATATACCTTCTAATATGGAAAAATATAAAAAAGATATTATTAGTGTATTAGATATATTAGTAAATTACTTTAGAGATATAATGATGTTGAAGGAAAATATAGATAGAAATATGATAATAAATGCAGATAAAATTGTATTTATACAAAATATGAGTAAAAGGGTTACTTATTCTCAAGTATCTAAAATATTAGATATAATAGAAGATACAAAGATAAAGATAATAAGCAACTGTAACTTTAATATAAGTATACAAGTTATGGCTTTAAATATATACGAGGTGATCAAATGATAAATATTGTGGGAGTTAGATTTAAAAATGCAGGTAAAATATACTACTTTGATCCAGTAGAATTTGAAGTAGAAAAGGATAGAGATGTAGTAGTTGAGACCGCAAGGGGATTAGAGTATGGAACAATTGTTGTAGGACCAAAAGAGATAGATGAAGAAGAATTGTTATCATCACTAAAACCTATAATAAGATTAGCAACAGAGGAAGATACTAAGATATATAATGAAAACAAAGAAAAAGCTAAAGAAACATTTGAATTATGTCAACAGAAAATAAAAGAGCATAATTTAACAATGTATTTAATAGATTGCGAGTATACATTTGATAGAAACAAATTGATATTTTACTTTACAGCAGAAGGTAGAATAGATTTTAGAGATCTAGTAAAAGATTTAGCTGCTATATTTAAGACTAGAATAGAGCTAAGACAAATAGGAGTTAGAGATGAAGCTAAATCAATAGGGGGACTTGGTCCATGTGGTAGAAGCTTATGTTGTTCATCTTGGCTTGGAGATTTCCAACCAGTGTCTATTAAGATGGCAAAAGATCAAAGTTTATCATTGAATCCTACAAAGATTTCTGGTATATGTGGAAGACTGTTTTGTTGCTTAAAATATGAACATGATGTATATGCAGAAGCAATAGATAGTATGCCAGTAGTTGGATCTTTAGTAAAAGTAAATGAATCTAAAGGTAAGGTAATAGAGATAAATCCACTTCTTGAACAAGTTAGAATAGAGTTCAATGATAAAACAATAAAGATTTGTCATAAAGAAGAAGTTAAAGTGCTTCAAGAACCTAAGAAACAATCAAATAATTTGAGAGCAGAAGGATTGGATGAAGATACAATAAGAGAGTTAAAAAAATTAGAAGACTAATTAAGGGGGTAGGATTTTTCCTACCTTTTTTAAAGAGACAATTTATCAGTTATAAACGTATTAAAGGAGATATTTATGGAAATAAAGTTAAAAGACACAGAGAGAATAGATGATTTACAGTTAAAAGGATTAAGATTAATACAAGATAAAACAGGATTTTGCTTTGGTGTAGACGCTGTATTATTAGCTAATTTTGCGAAAGTAAAAAGAGGGGCAAAAGTTGTTGATTTAGGAACAGGTACAGGAATTATACCAATGCTTATAGCTGGTAAAAGTGAAGCAAGTGAGATAATAGGGGTAGAAATACAAGAAGAAGTATATGAAATGGCCACTAGATCAGTAAGGCTTAATAATTTAGAAGATAGAGTTAGAATTATAAACGCAGATATAAAAACAATAGATAAAGAATTAGAGGTACATGGATATCATGTAGTAACTTCAAATCCGCCATATATGCATACGGACGGAATAAAAAACCCTAATGATAAAAAAGCAATATCAAGACATGAAGTATTATGTAATTTAGAAGATGTAATAAGAGCAGCTTCAAGGCTTACAATGCCTAAAGGAAAATTCTTTATGATACATAGACCTACTAGATTAGTAGATATAATAGATTTAGGTAGAAAATATAGATTAGAGCCTAAACAAATTCAATTCATACATCCAAGAGCAAATAAAGCTCCAAACTTAATGTTAGTTGAGTTTGCTAAAGATGGAAGACCAGAACTTAAAATACTTGATCCATTATATGTATATGGAGAAGATGGAAATTACACAGAAGAATTAAAAGCAATTTATGCAAATGAAGATATAGGAGAATAATAAATGAGCGGTAAGTTATATATATGTCCCACACCTATAGGTAACTTAGAAGATATGACTTATAGAAGTGTAAGAATTTTAAATGAAGTAGATTTAATAGCAGCAGAAGATACTAGACATAGCATAAAGCTTTTAAATCATTTTAATATATCAAAACCATTAACAAGTTATCATGATCATAATAAAGATACAAAAGGTAACTATTTAATAGATAAACTACTAGATGGTGAAAATATAGCATTAGTAAGTGATGCTGGTATGCCAGGTATATCTGATCCAGGAGAAGAAATAATAAAGCAAGCAATAGAAAATAATATAGAAGTAGAAGTGCTTCCAGGTGCCACAGCATCTATAACTGCATTAGTTGGATCAGGTCTTAATACATCCAAATTTGTATTTGAAGGTTTTTTAGATAGAGATAAGAAGCTAAGAAGGGCTAGATTGGAAGAAATAAAAGAAGAAGATAAAACTATAATTTTTTATGAGTCACCTCATAGAATAAAAGATACTCTAAAAGATATGTTAAAAATATTAGGAAATAGAAAGATATCAGTTAATAGAGAATTAACTAAGAAATACCAAGAAATAATAAGAACAGATATAGAAAGTATAGTAGAATTATTCAATGAAAAAGAAATAAAAGGAGAATTTGTTTTAATTGTAGAAGGTTTTAATGGAGAAAAAACTATTAAAAATAACTATGAAGACCTTAGTGAAAGAGAATATGTAATAACATTAATTGAAGAAGGTTTAAGTAAAAAAGATGCAATTAAAACTGTATGTAAAGACAGAAAATTAAAAAAAGATGTAGTATATAAGCAAGTATTAGATTTATAAAATCTGGAGTGATGTATATGAACCAATATAAAAAGCTATTAAATAACTTAAGTAGTAATAAAATATATGATTATATTCGTAGTTTGAATGACAGTAAAGAACTAGAGAATTTAATACCACAAGTAAAAGATATGAAATTAGTTGGAGAGTGTAAGTATCATAAAGTAAATGTATATGAACATTCTTTAAATGCACTTGAAGAATTAGAAACTATTTTAGATGAAGAAAATTTTTTTGATAGTCATTTAAAACATAAAGTAATGAGTTATCTAAACACTGAAATAGAAGATAATTTAACTAATTTAGATATACTTAAGTTAGGTATATTTTTACATGATATAGGAAAGCCATACAGCAAGACGGTTGATGAAAATCAAAGAGTTCATTTTAGAGGACATGAAATAATAGGTGAAAATATATCATTTGAATTAGGAAATAAATTTGAGTTATCTAAAAAAAATATAGAATTACTATGCAAACTTGTAAGACATCACATGATACTTTTAATATTTTATAAAACTAATGATATACCTAAAGATAAGTTATTTGATATATTTAGTATGTTAAATGATGATATTATAGGAGCAATGATATTAGGATATGTAGATATAGTATCAACAAGAAGACTTTTAAATCCTAAAGAAGATATGAATATAATAAAATCATATATGAATTATATATTAACTGTATACTTCTATGGATATAAAAAAAATTAATAAATGCAAAAATAGGCCTATAAATATTTATATCATAGGTCTATTTTTATGTTCTAGGAAAACTATATTGAATTAATAATTGTGGATAAACTATTAAACATAGTTATAGAAATATACTGGCTTTGAAAGTAAAATGAAATGTTTCGCTGACATAGTCGCTAAAGCAAATCGAATTTTTTATAAAATTGATTTTGATTGAATTGGTGTAGATAATATAACAGAAGTTTTGGTAGAACCAATTTCTTTTATAGAATCTATAACTTCTTCAAGTTCATACATATCTTTAACGATAACCTTTAAAACAGAACAATCATCACCTGTTATATGATGACACTCTACTATCCTAGGATCTTTACGAGCTTCATTAATAAATTTTTTATACATATTATTCGGTAAAGAAATATGTATAAATGCCTTTATAACCCTTCCCAAAGCATCAGGACTTATTATAGCTTTGTATCCTTCTATGATTCCTGATTCCTCTAATTTTTTTACTCTTTCTGAAACTGCTGGAGAAGTTAGTCCAACTATTTTACCTAAATCTTTCATAGAAATCCTACCATCTTCTTGTAGTATTTCTATAATTTTGTGGTCAGTCATATCCATTTGTGAATCCCCCCTAAATTAAGATGATATATTACTTATATGGATTTTTTAGAATCAATCATTTTAACTTTTAAATCCCAAAGCTTCTTAGATAAATCTACTTTATATGTTTGAGGATTTAAAATTCTTTTGTATTCTTCCCATAAAGTATCTAATTCAGATTGAACGTAATCTCTTACTTCCATTACGCTCTTTTTATTGTATTTACATTTTCCATTTATAAATAAAGGCTTATGAAGCTCTTTTATCTTGTAATTTTCAAATGTTTTTGATTTCCAAGTATAAGTAGGATGAAATATTGTTAAAGGCTTTGATTCATCAATAAACTCATCATGTACCATTATTAAATCTGCCTCTGCTTTATTATTTTCATTATATATTCTAACTACTTTTTTATATCCTGGATTACTTATCTTTTCAGGATCTTCAGAAAGCTTTATTTTAGGAATTAACTCATTTTTGTTATATGATGCAGCCAATTTATAAACGCCTCCAAGAGCAGGAGAATCAGCTGATGTTATTAATTTTGTACCAACACCCCAAGAATTTATAACAGCCCCTTCAGCTTTTAATCTAGAGATGGTGTATTCATCTAGGTCATTAGATGCAGTAATTTTAATATCTGTAAATCCTTCTTTATCTAATGATTTTTTACATTCTTTAGATAAATATTGTAAATCACCAGAATCTAATCTAATGCCTAGAGGTTTATGCCCCTTATTTTTTAGGTGTTTAAATACTTTTATGGCATTAGGTAAACCGCTATCTAATACATTATAAGTATCAACTAATAATAAACATTTATCCGGATATATATCCGCATAAGCATTAAATGCTTCTAGCTCTGTATCAAACTTTTGAACCCAACTATGGGCATGTGTACCAATAAGTGGTAAATCAAACATTTTACCAGCAAGTACGTTTGCAGTAGCAGAACAACCTCCTATTATAGCAGCCCTAGCACCATATATTCCAGCATCAGGAGCTTGAGCACGTCGAAGTCCAAACTCAAATACAGAATCACCTTGTGCAGCTAAACAAACTCTAGAAGCTTTTGTAGCAATTAATGATTGGAAATTAACAATGTTAAGTAAAGCAGTTTCTATAAGCTGAGCTTGGTATAATGGAGCTTTTACAGTTAGTATAGGCTCATTAGGGAACATTATAGTTCCTTCTTCGACAGCATATATATTCCCAGTAAACTCAAAATTCTTCAAAAAGGTTAAAAATTTATCAGAGAAAAAGTTTAAACTTTTCAAATACTTTAAGTCTTCATCTGAGAAATGAATATTATTTATGTACTCAACAAACTGATCAATACCACAAACTATGGTATATCCACCATTACAGGCATTTTTTCTAAAGAACATATCAAAGACAACTATATCTTCATGTATGTTTTTTTCAAAATAACCATTTAACATAGTTAGCTGATATAAATCAGTAAGAAGTGTTAAATTTCTCATTATGTTTCTCCTTAAGTTAAAATTTATAAAATTCATTTTGTTAGTATAGCAAAATAAATTTGCTTAATAAACCCCACATATATACTAAAACACAATATAGTACAACTTTCAAGTATAAAGTATGGCCAATTAATCATAAAATTATTTAGAAGGGAGGAGATTTTTATAGGAAAGATATGGTTTTATATGCTTGCTATAGGTATAGTAGGAAGTATATTTTCGAATAATTTAGGAGAATTAAACAAAGTAATTTTAGAAGAGGCATCTCATGGTGTTGATTTTGCAATAAGTTTAGCAGGAGTTATGGCTTTATGGATGGGAGTAATGTCAATAGCTAAGGATTCAGGTTTAATAGATAAAATAGGACAAAAATTAAGCCCAATAATGAGAAGGCTATTTCCATCAGTGCCACCAGGACATAAAGCAATGTCATATATGGTTATGAATATTGCACTTAATATGGTTGGAGCAGGAAATGGAGCAACAGCATTTGGACTTAAAGCAATGGATGAACTTCAAACTCTTAATACGAAAAAAGATACAGCTAGTAATGATATGGTAATGTTTATGGTTATTAATATATCATCTATTCAATTAATACCATTTACTATGCTTAAAGTAAGAATGGATATGGGTTCTCAAAATCCATCTGAAATAATAATTACAACACTATTTGCAACAGTTATATCTACTATTATTGCAATAGTTACTTGTAAGTTATTTCAAGGTAGAAATGGGAGGTATAAATAGTGGAATTATTTTCAAATATTTTAGTACCTCTAATAATTTTATATATAATAGTATACGGTAAATATAAAAATATAGATATATATGATAGTTTTATAAAAGGAGCAATAGATGGATTAAAATCAGCTTGGTCAATAGCACCGTACATAATAGGTATATTTTTAGCAATAGGAGTATTTAAATCAGGTAGAGGTATAGAAATGTTAGAGTTTGTATTTTCACCTATATCAAAATTAATGAGTATACCAAAAGAATTAATAGGATTAATAATAGCAAAGCCACTTTCAGGAAGTGGTGCACTAGCAATGTATACTGAGCTTGCTACAAGAGTAGGTATAGATACTATAGTTGAAAAAATGGGAGCAACAATAGTCGGAGCATCAGAAACAATATTTTATACAATGTCAATTTACTATGGAAGCCTAAAAATAAAAAATACTAGACATACATTAAGTTGTGCTATGATTTGTCATATAGCAGGAGTTATTGCATCTGTATTTATTTGCTATTTATTATTTATATAAATATTTATTCATTTAATATTAAATAACTAATAGAATTAAGTGTATTACTATTTAAAAATAAAATTAATTTTAAAAATTAATTGACAATTTGAAAAGAACTAAATATAATTATATTAAATTAATAAATAAATTCGATGAAAAAGAGAGTAACTTTAGTCAGATTTTCAGCGAGCTAGGGTTGGTGTGAGCCTAGTAAAGATGGTTATAGTGAAGAGAGCTTTGGAGAAGATTACTTGAAATTATAGTATGGTAATCGGTTTGCCCGCCTTAAGGGATAGAGTGGATAAGTTTACTTATCAATAAGAGTGGTAACGCGGAATATTTCGTCTCTTGGTTTTTATAACCAAGGGACTTTTTTAATTTCAGTAACACTATTATTATGAGCTTATCAATAAGAGTGGTACCACGGTTAATTCGTCTCTTAGCATATATGCTAAGGGATTTTTTTATGTACAAATTATGTAGAATTAACTAAAAAACTAATATATTTGCATAAGCTTATTATCAATTAATAATCAATTACAAATAGGAGGTAGTATTATGATAAAAATTAAAAAATCAATTATGATAACTTTAGTAGGAGTATTAACATTTGGGATGGTTGGATGTAGTTCATCTAAAGATACTTCATCAGGTAATTTAACTCAGTTAGAGCAAGTAAAGAAAAATGGAACTTTAGTAATAGCAACAAGTGCAGATTATCCACCTTATGAATTTCATAAAGAAATAGATGGAAAAGATACAATAGTTGGATTTGAAATATCAATGGCAGAGGAGATAGCTAAAGAGCTAGGTGTTAAGCTAGAAATAAAAGATATGAAGTTTGATGGATTACTGCCAGCTTTAAAATCAGGAAATGTAGATATGGTAATTGCAGGTATGAGCCCAACTGAAGAAAGAAAAAAAGCTGTTAACTTTACAGATATATATTACAACGGAGAGCATACTGTTTTAATAAAAAAAGAAAATGCAAGTAAATATAAATCAATAGAAGATTTAAAGAACGCTAAAATAGGTGTTCAAAAATCAAGTTTACAAGAACAAGTAGCAGTAGATTTTTTAAAAGCAACTAATATAAAAGGATTAGGTAAAATATCTGATGTTGTTTTAGAGTTAGAAAATGGAAATGTAGATGCAGTAGTATTAAGTAAAGAAACAACTAAAGGGTACTTAAAACAATATCCAAACATAGTAGATGCTAATGTGGATTTAGGATCTAATAATACAGAAGGTTCAGCAATAGCAATAAACAAAAGTGAAGATAATTCTTTAGTTGAAGAAACAAATAAAATAATAAATAAGTTAGTTGAAGAAAATAAAATAAATGAATTCGTTGAAGAAGCAACAAAATTAGCTCAGTAAAATATATAAGGAAGGGATAAGTAAATGGATTTTGGATTTTTAAGCAAATATGCAAGTTATTTTATAGATGGTACAAAAGTAACGATAGGATTATCTATAGTAACTTTAATTTTAGGATTTATATTAGGAGTTTTGATTTGTTTATGTAAAATATCTAAAAGTAAGATATTAAGATTTGTATCTAGTATATATATAGAATTTTTAAGAGGTACTCCATTAATGATTCAATTATTTATAGTTCATTTTGGTTTTCCTCAATTAGGAATTAAATTACCTACTATCGGATCAATACCTGTTGAATTTGTATCTGGAGTAGTTGCTATATCTATAAATTCAAGTGCTTATATAGCAGAAATATTAAGATCAGGAATACAGTCAATCGATAAGGGACAAATGGAAGCTAGTCGTTCGCTAGGATTTAATTATGCTATGAGTATGAGATATATAATAATACCTCAAGGTTTAAAGAATTCTTTACCATCACTAGCTAATGAATTTATATCTTTAATAAAAGAATCTGCAATAGTTTCTGTAATAGGAATACAAGATTTAATGTATAGTTCAGATATAGTAAGAGGAGTAACATTTTTAGCATTTGAGCCATTAATAGTAACAGCTGCTATATACTTTATTCTTACATTTACATTATCTAGAATAGTATCCTTATACGAAGCTAAGCTACAAAATAAATCAATTAAGTTAAATAGTTCAGGTAAAGAATTGGCAAAAGAAACAAACTTAGCATAGGAGGGATAGAAGTGATACAAATAAAAAATATAAATAAAAAGTTTGGGAAATTAGAAGTTTTAAAAGATATTAGTTTAAATATAAATAAGGGTGAAATAGTTACAATACTTGGTCCTAGTGGATCTGGGAAGAGTACATTATTAAGATGTATAAACTTATTAGAAGAGCCTAACAAAGGTCAAATAATATTCAAAGGAAACGATATATTAGATAAAAAAATCAATATAAATGAAATAAGAAAAAATATTGGTATGGTATTTCAAAACTTCAACTTATTTCCTAATATGACTATATTAGATAATATAATATTAGCACCTACTAAATTAAATAAAATTAATAAAGAACAAGCTATAAATGAAGCTTTAGTACTTTTAGATAGAGTAGGTCTTTTAGACAAAAAGGATGTATACCCAGATCAATTATCTGGTGGTCAAAAACAAAGAATAGCTATAGCTAGAGCATTAGCTATGAAACCAGAAGTTATGTTATTTGACGAGCCTACATCAGCTCTAGACCCAGAAATGGTAAAAGAAGTTTTAGATGTAATGAAAGAGTTAGCAAAAGAAGGAATGACTATGGCAGTAGTTACTCATGAGATGGGATTTGCAAAAGAAGTTGCTACTAAGGTTGTATTTATGGATGAAGGATATATAGTTGAAGAAGGTAGCCCTGATAAATTATTTAATAATCCAAAACATGCAAGAACAAAACAATTTTTAGATAAAGTAATATAAAATATAAATATCTTTACAGCATTATAATCAATATACTTGACTATATAAAATAATGGACAAATAAAAAAAAATCTATTATTATATAATTAATATTTAAGACATATAAAATAACTTAAATATTAATAATTATTGAATGAAAACTTAAATTTAAGTAAAAAATAAAAGTAATTATATTGATAAGCTATGAAAAGAAGAGTAAATAAGGAGTTTTTCTAACAGAGAGCTAGGTTAGGTGAAAGCTAGCGTTAAATGAATTATTGAACATGGCCTTGGAGCTTCTTATCCAAACGATTTATCCTTAAGATAAGACGATTAGACCCGTTATAGTCTACTAAGATATCTATATTTAGATTTTTTCTAAGATATAGATAAATTAGGGTGGTACCGTGATTAATCTCGCCCCTATATTTTATAGGAGGCGAGTTTTTTAATATAAGAAAACATAGGAGGAAATATAAATGACTAAACCAAGTTTTTATGTAACAACACCTATATACTATCCAAGTGGTAACTTACATATAGGACATACTTATACAACAGTTGCAGCTGATGCAATAGCAAGATTCAAACGTTTCTGTGGATATGATGTAAAATTCTTAACAGGAACTGATGAGCACGGTGAAAAAATACAAAAAACTGCTAGAGAAAAAGGTATGAGTGAAATAGAATACTTAGATGGAATGATAGCAGATATAAAAAAATTATGGAATACTATGGATATATCATATGATGACTTTATAAGAACAACAGAAGATAGACATAAAGTAGTAATCCAAAAAATATTTACTAAATTATATGAACAAGGAGATATATACAAAGGTTCTTATGAAGGTAAGTACTGTACTCCATGTGAAAGTTTCTGGACAGAGTCTCAATTATTAGAAGGAAATAAATGTCCAGACTGTAAAAGAGAAACATATGAAGCTAAAGAAGAAGCTTATTTCTTTAAATTATCTAAGTATGAAGATAGATTAAGAGAATTGTTTGCTGATCCTAACTTCTGCTTCCCGGTATCAAGAAAAAATGAAATGGTTGCAAACTTCTTAGATAAAGGATTAGAAGATTTATGTGTAACTAGAACTACATTTGATTGGGGTATAAAAGTACCATTTGATGAAAAACACGTAATATACGTATGGGTAGATGCATTATGTAACTATATAACAGCTCTTGGATATATGAGTGAAAATGACAGTGATTACAAGAAATTCTGGCCAGCTAATGTTCAAATAGTAGGTAAAGAAATAATGAGATTCCATACTATAATATGGCCAGCTATACTTATGGCATTAGGTGAAGAAGTTCCTACACAAGTATATGGACATGGATGGATATTATTTGATAATGATAAGATGAGTAAATCAAAAGGAAATATAGTTTATCCAGAACAAATGATAAAAAGATATGGAGTAGATTCATTAAAATACTTCTTATTAAGAGAATTTGCATTTGGTCAAGATGGAAACTATACTCATAGAAACTTTGTTACAAGACTTAACTCTGATTTAGCAAATGATTTAGGTAACTTAGTAAGTAGAACTATTGCAATGGTTGAAAAATATAATGGTGGTATAATACCAATGGCAAAGGCTACTACTGAATTTGACTCAGACTTAAGAAAAACTGCAAGAATTTCAGTAGAAAACTTTGAAAAAGAAATGGATAAACTTCAATTTAATGAAGCATTAGAAAGTGCTTGGAAATTAATAAGAAGAACTAATAAGTATATAGATGAAACTATGCCTTGGACTTTAGCTAAAGATGAAACTAAAAAAGATACATTAGATACTGTATTGTATAACTTATGTGAATCTATAAGAATAATAGCTACACTTATAAATCCAATAATGAATGATACAGTTAAGAAGATATACAACCAATTAGGTATAGTGAATGAAGAATTGACTACTTGGGAAAGTGTTAAGACATTTGGTCTGATAGGAGAAGGTACTAAAGTTCACAAGGGAGAAGCTTTATTCCCAAGACTAGATATAGAAAAAGAAGTAGAAGAATTAAACGAATTATTTGCAGAAAAGAAAGATGAAGTAGTTGAAGAAAATATAGAACACAAAGAAGAAATAACTATAGATGACTTAGACAAAGTTGAACTTAGAATAGGTAAAATAATAGAATGTGATAAGCATCCTAAAGCAGATAGATTATTAGTATCTAAAGTTCAAGTTGGACCAGAAGTAAGACAAATAGTATCTGGTATAGCTAAATGGTATAAGCCAGAAGAAATGGTTGGAAAAGAAGTTATAGTAGTATGTAACTTAAAACCAGTTAAATTAAGAGGTGTTGAATCTCAAGGTATGATATTAGCAGCTGGAGATGATGGAGATGATTTATTAATCCCAACAACTAATGGTGCTAAGCCTGGATGCGAGGTTCGTTAATAGAATAGGAGAATAATTATGTTATTTGACTCACATGCACATTTAAATGATGAAAGATTTGATGAAGATAGAGAAGAACTTATCAAATCTTTGAAAGAAAATAAAGTTGAATTTGTAGTAAATCCTGGTGCTGATATTAAAACATCAATAAGTGCTATTGAACTTTCAAAGCAATATGATTTTATATATGCAGCAGTTGGAGTTCATCCTCATGATGTAGGCGAGCTTGATAATACTGCAATAGACACACTTAGAAAACTAGCTACTGAAAATGATAAGGTAGTTGCAATTGGAGAAATAGGTCTAGATTATTACTATGATAATTCTCCAAGAGAAATACAAAAAGAATGGTTTAAAAAGCAAATAGAATTAGCTAATGAATTAAAACTTCCTATAATAATACATGATAGAGATGCACATGGTGACACTTTTGAGATAATCAAAAATACTAAAAGTCCAGAAATTGGATGTGTACTTCATTGTTATAGCGGAAATGTTGAGTTAGCTAGAGAATATGTAAAAATGGGTTGTTATATTTCAATACCTGGAACAGTTACATTTAAAAATAATAAGAAAACTAGAGAAGTAGTAAAAGATATACCTTTAGAATATTTATTAATAGAAACTGATTCACCATATATGGCACCAGAACCTCATAGAGGGAAAAGAAATGACCCATCGTTAGTTCAATTTGTTGCAGATAAGATAGCTCAAGAAAAAGGAATATCTTATGAAGATGTATGTGAAGCAACAAAAGAAAATGCTAAAAAATTATTTAATATAAAATAGATATAAAGCACACATATATTAATAATAAAAATATGTGTGCTTTTATTTTAATGAAATTTATTATACCTTGATAAAAATTTATAAAAAACGTAAAATATAAAGATGTAAGCTAAGATACGAGACTAATTTAAGTAAAAGGTGAATATATAATGATAAAGGAAATAATAGTTGTAGAAGGAAGAGACGATGTTACAGCAGTAAAAAGAGCTCTTGATGCTGAACTTATAACTACTGGGGGATTTGGATTTCCTAAGGGTGTTATGGAACGTATAAAATCAGCACAAAAAAGAAGAGGTGTAATAATATTTACTGACCCAGATTTTGCTGGTGAAAAAATAAGAAAAAAAATAGCTGCAGAAGTTCCAGGGTGTAAGCATGCATTTTTACCAAGAGAAGAAGCTAAAAAAGATGGAGATATAGGTATTGAAAATGCATCTCCAGAAAGTATATTAAAAGCACTTGAGAATGTAAGAACAGAAAGTACTGATAAAAGAAATGAATTCGGACAAGTTGATTTAATAAGAAATGGATTAATAGGTAATGAAGAGGCATCACATAGACGTGATGAGTTAGGTAAAATACTTGGCATAGGATATGGAAATGCTAAGCAATTCTTAAATAGATTAAATAATTATGGAGTAAGTAGAGAAGAATTTAATAAAGCTCTTGATACTTTATAAAACTAAATACAAAGGAGAAATATAATGGATAGACTTTCATCACATAGAGCTACCAAAAGTGTGGTAGAAAAACACGGATTTAAGTTTTCTAAATCTTTAGGACAAAACTTCTTAATAGATGATAATGTTATAGATAGAATATTAAGTGGAGCAAGAATATCAGAAGGTGATAAAATAATAGAAGTTGGACCAGGAATTGGTACACTTACTCGTGAGATGGGAAAAGTTGCAGATAAAGTAGTAGCTATAGAAATCGATAAGACATTAATACCTATTCTTAGCGAAACATTAGATGAATTTGACAATATAGAGGTAGTTAACCAAGATATATTAAAAGTAAATGTACAGGAATTAGTAAATGAAAAATTAAGTGGAGGGCCAGTTAAATTAGTTGCAAACCTTCCATACTACATAACTACACCAATAGTTATGAAATTTTTAGAAGAAGATATACCTGTAACTGATATAGTTGTTATGGTTCAAAAAGAAGTTGCAGATAGAATGAATGCAGATCCAGGAACTAAGGATTATGGGGCATTATCAGTAGCAGTACAATATTACTGTGATACAGAAATTGTAGCAAAAGCACCAAGACACATGTTTATACCACAGCCTAATGTTGACTCTACAGTTATAGGACTTCATGTAAGGGAAGAGAGAAAGTATCCTGTAAATAATGAGGAAATATTCTTCAAAACAGTTAAAGCATCTTTTGGTCAAAGAAGAAAGACATTACTTAATTCATTAGGTGGATTAGGATTTTTAAGTAAAGATGAAATAAGAGAAGTTTTAGCAGAAGCTAATATAGATGAAAAAAGAAGAGGAGAAACTCTAACTATAGAAGAATTTGCTAATCTTGCTAATGTAATAAACTCAAAAGTACCTTCAAAATAGAAGGTACTTTTTTATTCCAACTAAACATATACTATCTAGAGAAACTATGTTAAGGGGGGATTAGAGATGGCTTCTAAAAGAAAATTTAAAAGAGATTATATAATTCTTGAAGCTAAAGATATGAACTTTAGATATAAAGAGCGTGTTGCACCTAAGGCATTTGCAAAAGTAGAAGTAAATGACGAAAAAAGCACAGTTGCACTATATGTAGAAAATGTAAAGAGTGTTAAGGATGGATATAAAGTAGTAGCTATAAGAAGTGACTATGATACAGTTGAATTAGGTAATATAGTTATAGGAGATCAAGGTAATGGAGAATTTGCATTTGATTTAGAAAACTCGGGATCAGAAATAAAAGGTATAGCTATGTTATATGAAAAAACTGTACCACTTATAGGATTTAAAGGTAGTAAAATAGATAATTATGAGGAAATATTATTTACGGGGGATGACAACTACGAAGAAGATGAGTATGAATATGAAGAGATAGAGTATATAGAAATAGATGAAGATGACCCTGATTATGAAAGATATGAAGAAATCGAATATATAGAAATAGATGAAGATAATCCTGACTATGATAAATATGAAGATGGAGAAGAATATCATGAATATGAAGAAATAGACAATTATGAAGAAATATATAATGAGGATGATATTGATTCTGACCCTAAACCTAACTATAATCCAGAACCAATAGATTCTATTATACAAAATGAAATAGAAGAAGAAATAGAAGAAGAGATAGAAAATATAATAGAGCATACTAGAAAAAAAGTACCAGAGAATAATAATGGCATAGGTAATGCATTAAAAAACTCAACTCAAAGTAAATCAAGTAAGTCTACACAAATAAAATCATCATCAAATCAATCAAGTTATAGCCATCGATATATACAAAATGAAAATATAGAAGAAATTAAAAGTGCGGGAACACTTTTGATGCCAAGACAAATTAAAAAAGGGTTGAAAATGTTTAAAGAGGTTAAGCCATTTGTAAATGAACCAACACAAGACACTAGATGGTGGAAAATAGAAGTAACTCCGACAACTCTATGTGGATATACAATGCCAAACTTAGGCTATATAAATACATTAAATTATACGATGTATAGCGATATAGTAATGAACTCATATAAATACAGACATTATTTATTTGGTGTTCAATATGATGAATATAATAAAAGAAAAAACTATATATATGCAATACCAGGTGCAAAAAATGAACAACCAGATAAAGGCTTAACAGGATTTAGAACTTATCAACCTTGTGATAATAGAAGTGATAATTTAGGGTACTGGTTATGTATCATTGACTCCAGAACGAGAAGAATTATAAAGTAGAAAATAATCCATGCGACTATTGATAATATTTTAATAATCCTCTAAAATATATAAATATACTATAATTTGGGGGATATATTATGATAAATAATGAAAGACTTATAAATGAATTTTTAGAATTAGTGCAAATTGACAGTCCATCTTCAAAAGAAGGAGCAGTTGCTAAAGTTCTAGTAGAAAAATTAGAAAAAATCGGGTGTGAAGTTTTAATAGACGATGCTGGATTAAAAACTGGTGGGGAAACAGGAAATATAATAGCTAGATTAAAAGGTAATAGACCGGGAAGAAAATTATTGTTCAGTTCACATATGGACACAGTTAGTCCTGGAATAGGAGTAAAACCTATAATAGATGAAGTTAATGGAATAATAAAAAGTGATGGAACTACAGTATTAGGATCTGATGATAAAGCTGGTATAGCAGCTATATTAGAAGGATTAAGAGCTATAAAGGAAAATAATATAAGTCATGCAGATATACAAGTAGTATTTTCTATATGGGAAGAAGGAGGACTAAACGGAGCTAAAAACTTAGATTACTCTAAAATAGATGCAGATTTAGCTTTTGTATTAGATAGTGGTGGATCTCCTGGGGAAATAATAGTTCAAGCACCAGCCCAAGATGCTATAAAAGTTAATATAATAGGAAGACCAGCTCATGCAGGGCTTCAACCAGAAAATGGTATAAGTGCGATAATGGTAGCATCAAAAGCTATAGAAAATATGAATTTATTAAGAATAGATGAAGAAACTACTGCAAATATTGGTATAGTTAAAGGTGGTATAGCAACTAATATAGTTATGCCAGAATTAGAAATATTTGCAGAAGCTAGAAGTTTAAGTGAAGAAAAATTAGATAATCAAACAAACCATATGGTAGAAACATTTAAAAAAGTTGCCCAAGATTTTGGAGCAGAGATAGATATAGAAGTAAAAAGAGCATATGCACCATTTAAAATTGAAGATAATGACGAGATAGTATTACTTGCAAAGAAAGCATTCTCTAATATGGGTATAGAAGGTAAAACTGGATCTACTGGTGGAGGAAGTGATACTAATATACTTAATAAAAACTGTGTAAAAGCAGTAAATTTAGGAATAGGTATGAAAAAAGCTCACACATTAGAAGAATATATAGCTATAGAAGATTTATTAAACTCTGCTATAATGGTATTAGAATTAATAAAAGAAGCTTAGTAATACAAAAATCACCTAGAAAAATTCTAGGTGATTTTCTTATTTTATAGGTATTGATAATTAATATTAAAAGCAAAAAATATCCATTTTTATTGAGAGATAAGTTTTTGATTTAAAAGTATATAAGAATGGATATAATTAATTTGTAATAAATCTAGGAGGAATAAAATGGAACAAAGATATCAAGAGGCAAATAAAGTTACTATACAAGCAATAATATGGAATATAATCTTAACAATAATAAAAATAGTGGCTGGTATATTTGGTAAATCTAATGCTATGGTAGCAGATGGGCTTCATTCAGCATCAGATATAATAAGCTCAGTGGGTGTTTTAATAGGAAACTATGTATCAGCTACACCTCAAGATAAAGAGCATAATTATGGACATGAAAAAGCTGAAACGTTGGTATCATTTTTATTATCTTTATTATTAATATTTGTATCATTAACAATTGGTATAGAGGCACTTAAATCTTTATTTAATTTAGATACAGTACAAATACCAACAGCGTTACCACTTATAGTGTCCGTAGTATCTATATTAATAAAAGAATATCAATTTAGAATAACTATAAAGGTTGCAAATAAGATTAATTCTCCAGCACTAAAAGCAGATGCATGGCACCATAGATCTGATTCATTATCCTCTGTAGCAGCATTTGTAGGGATAGGTGGATCAATGCTTGGATTTAAAGCCTTAGACCCATTAGCATCAGTTGTAGTTGCATTATTTGTTGCAAAGGTTGGATTAGATATATTAAAAAATTCAGTTAATGAATTAATGGATGTTTCAATAGATGAAGAACAAGAAGATGAAATAAAATTATTAGCAGCAAGCACAGAGGGTGTTAAAAATCTTGGAGAATTAAGGACAAGAAAGCATGGAGCAATGGCATATGTAGATTTGACAATATGTGTAGACGGAAATTTAACAGTAGCAAAAGGACATGACATAGCTCATGATTTGGAAAAAAGCATAGTAAGTAGTATGGAATTTGTAAAAGGAATAACAGTTCATGTAGAACCTTGTGTAGAAGAATGTAAAAATTGCCTAGGAAATAATAATATAAAATAATTATATCTTAAAAAAAGTTGAAAAAAGTAATATAATAGTTTTATAATTATATCCTTAGGGGGAATTTATATGGCCAAGAAGAGAAAAGTTAAAAAGCCAGTGATAATTGCAGGAGCGGTTATATTATTCTTTGTATTATATTATGCAGGATTTAAGAGCGGAGTATATTTACAA
Source organism: uncultured Romboutsia sp. (assembly GCA_937907205.1). Classification (GTDB taxonomy): domain Bacteria; phylum Bacillota; class Clostridia; order Peptostreptococcales; family Peptostreptococcaceae; genus Faecalimicrobium. Next base: position 21,675 of record CALESE010000103.1, read on the forward strand.
GATAAAAATGCTAAACCTGTAGAAGATACACAAGAACAAGAACAAGACATAAGATCTTTAATGACACAAATAATTAATAAAAAGAAGATATATATATCTGATTCCAATATTGAAAATATAAAAATAGAAGAAAACTATTGGAGTAAAATGACTGCACTATTTACAGAATTTGCAAAGGTAAGGAAGCCTTCAAAATATGAAGCAAAATACAGTGGGTATTCAGATGATGGAGTAAGGTTTTCAACTGATTTAGTTTATTTTAGAGTTTATAATGTTAATAAAGAAGAATATTATAAAGTTCCAGTAGCTACAAAAAATGAGTTGGATAAATTGTTAAATGAATCAATATACACTTCTTTTGGATTTGTAAAACAATACAAAGAATGGAAAAATGTAAAAATAACTTATGGTGAAAAAACAAAAAAGATACACAAATGGACCTACAATAAACTTTCAAATAGAATGGTTTATAAAAGAATAGTAGGGAAGGTTCAACCAGAAAAAAGTAAAGAGAGAAGTAAATATAACTTTACTATAGATATAAAAGGTGATAATTATGAAGCAATAATAGAAACAATGGGTAAAGATTATGTGAAAATAATTTCTGGAAGCAATGAAGTTTATTATGAAGTAACAGAATTACTATTTGAGTATTTAAAAGATGATATATTTAAATTAGAATAATAAAAAAGAAGAGTATTTTATTCATACTCTTCTTTTATTTAACTAAACTTTCTGCTACTTTGAATATAGTACCAGCCCCAGCAGTTATAACTAAATCATTACTTTCAATATTTGCACGAAGATATTCTTCGATTTCTTCAAAACTACTTATATATTTTACATCAACATGATTTTGATATAATTTTTTTACCAAATCTTTAGAATGTATATCACCAGGATCATCTTCTCTTGCTGCATATATATCGGTTATTATAACCTTATCAGCAGCATAAAATGCTTCAGCGAATTCATTTAAAAGAGATTTTGTTCTTGTATAAGTATGGGGTTGGAATATACACCATAATTTATTTTTTTTCATTTTTTTGGCAGCTGATAAAGTTGCTTTTAATTCAGTTGGATGGTGAGCATAATCATCGACAATTAAAGCACCATTATATTCACCTTTAATTTCGAATCTTCTTCCAACACCATTATAACGTTTTATATTTTCTCTTATAATATTTAAGTCTATATTAGATAAATAAGCTGTGATTATAGCAGAAGTTGCATTGAATATATTATGAATTCCAGGTACACTTAACTCAAATTTACCTAAATGTTTTTCGTTTAATTCGATTTCAAATATACCGTATCCTTTTTCATTAAATTCTATATTTTTTATTATGGCATCATTAGATTCATTTGTACCATATTTTATTATACTAGCTTTGACATCATGAAGTATATCTGCAGTATTTTCATCATCACCATTTATTATAAAATATCCATCAGGTGGAAGTAATTTACCAAATTTATTAAATGATGCTTTTATTTCATCTATTCCAGAGAAGTAATCTAAATGATCTTCTTCAATATTTAAAACTATAGATATTTTAGGATTAAAGTTTAAGAAACTATCAACATATTCACAAGCCTCAGTTATAAAGTTATCAGATTTACCTATTTTAACATTCCCACCTATAACACTTAAGTTACCACCAACTAATATTGTTGGATCTAGATGAGCGTATTCAAATATTGTAGATAGCATAGAAGTTGTTGAAGTTTTACCATGAGTTCCAGAAACAGCTATAGAGTTTTTATATTCTCTCATTATTTGACCTAAGAACGCAGCTCTATCCATAGTAAGTTTATTCTTTTCTTTAGCAGCAACTAACTCTTCATTATCAGGGTGTATTGCGGCAGTATAAACAACCATATCAACATCATCAGTAATATTTTCTTTTTTGTGGCCGATAAAAATTTTTGCTCCTTGAGATTTAAGTTTATCTAAAAGGTATGATTCATTTGCATCTGAACCAGAAACTATATAGTTTTTATTAAGGCATATTTCAGCTAAAGCACTCATACTGATACCGCCAATTCCAATGAAATGTATCTTCATAACAAAACCACCTTTCTTTTCAATTAAGTCCTACAATATGAACTATATATGTGGTATAATAGTAGAACGTTCAATATTTTATGCAAAATATACATATACTAGATATATATAATATATTTACAAATTAATTAAAACATAACTAATATTATAGCATATTAAATATACTTATGCATTAGTTAGTTTACAAAGGAAACAACTACGGTTGTAGGAGGAAGATTCAATGAAATTTAAAAGAACTGAAAGAATTGGAGCGATAGTAAAGATACTATCTGATAATCCAAATAATATATTTACATTAGGTTATTTCACAACACAATTTAATGCAGCAAAATCTACTATAAGTGAAGATTTAATAGTAGTTAAAAATGTATTTGAAAAACTAGAGTTAGGAAAAGTAATAACAATATCAGGAGCAGCTGGAGGAGTTAAGTACATACCTAAAACTTCGAAAACAGAAAATGAAGAGTTTCTAAAAGGATTATGTGAAAAAATAACAGATCCATCAAGAATATTATCAGGAGGATTTTTATATTTAATAGATTTAATATACGATCCAAAAGTAGCATCAAAAATAGGTAAGATATTCTCTTCAAATATAGATTATGCAGATGCAGATTATGTTGTTACAATGGAGACAAAGGGTATACCAATGGCTCTTATGACAGCTAAAGCAATGAACTTACCGATTGTTATAATAAGAAAAGATACAAAAGTATCTGAAGGTCCAACTTTAAGTATGACATATGCAAATGGACATAACTCAAAATTAGAAACCATGAGTTTACCTAGAAAAGCTCTAAAGTCAAATAGTAAAGTTATATTAATAGATGACTTTATGAGAGGTGGAGGGACTATAAAAGGTATGATAGATCTTATGCATGAATTTAATGCAGAAGTTGTTGGAACAGGAGTATTTATTTCAACAATGACGCCAGAAGAAAAAATGGTAAAAGATTATATATCATTAATACAGTTAGACGTACAGGGAGATAAAGTGACTGCAATACCGAATTTAAAAACTTTTAGGGATGAATATCAAGATAATGAAGATTTTTATGAAAATTATAAAGCAGAATTTTTAGATGAGGGTGATGACGAATAAATTTTTACAAAAAATAAAAATTTTTTTAAAAGTTTAGAAGGATATTTAAAATCTTCATAGAATTACTAAATTAGATAAAAAAATAAAAATAAATAAATATATATTATATTGACAAAATAAAAGGGGGATATTGAGAAATGAATATAACAGACGTAAGAGTAAGAAAGATAACTGATGAAGGGAAAATGAAATGTATAGTTTCATTAACTTTCGATAATCTATTTGTAGTTCATGATATAAAAGTTATAGAAGGACATAATGGATTATTTATAGCTATGCCAAGTAGAAAAGTAGGTGAAGGGAGCTTTAGAGATATAGCTCACCCAATAAATGCTGAGATGAGAGAAATATTAGAAGAATCAGTACTTAAGGCATATCATGAAGCAGTTGCTCAATTAGAAGTTGCAGCTGAATAGTAATAAAATACTATAATTTGATAATTGAGAGTCGAACTATTCGACTCTTTTTTTGTGTTTAAATTTGTGTTAAAATATATACTTTTTTGTAAAAAGATGTTATATTAGTTAGTGATAATAAAGAACATTGTATACTAATAATAAACTTTACATAATATAGAATATAATAATAATTAATGTAATGAATGGAGTGGAGATATGAACTTTAAAGCTATAATCCTTGCTGCTGGCAAAGGTACAAGAATGAAGTCAAAACATCCAAAAGTTGTGCATAAAGTATGTGGTAAAGAAATGGTTAACCATGTAATAGACGTTTCAAAAAAATCTGGAGTTCAAGATGTAGTTGTAATACTAGGTCATGGATCAGAAACTGTTAAAGAAAGTATACCAAGTGATAGCCAAATAGCAATGCAAACAGAACAATTAGGAACTGGTCATGCAGTTAAGATGGCTAAGGAATATATAAATGACGATGATACAATAGTCGTACTTTGTGGAGATACACCACTTGTAAAAGAAGATACTTTAAGAAGGTTATTTGCTTACCATGTAGAAAAAGGGTATGTAGCAACAGTACTTACTACAAAAGTAGATAATCCAACTGGATATGGAAGAATAATAAGAGACAATCATGAAGATTTACTTAAGATAGTAGAGCAAAAAGATGCTTCTGAAGAAGAAAAATTAGTAAATGAGATAAATTCAGGAATATATTGCTTTGATGGAAAGTCTTTAAGAGAATCTCTAGATTTAATAGATAACAATAACGCTCAAGGAGAATACTACTTAACTGATACTATCAAGATAATGAGAGATAGAGGAGAAAAAGTAGGTGCTTACAATGGTTCAACAATAGAAGAACTTATGGGAGTAAACTCAAGAGTGGAATTATCTAAAGCAGAAGAAATAATGAGAAAAAGAATAAATACATCTCATATGGTAAATGGGGTAACAATAATAGATGTTAACTCTACTTATATAGAGTCAGATGTAGAGATAGGAAATGACACAATAGTTTATCCTGGAGTTATGCTAAAAGGAAACACTAAAATAGGTTCAGGCTGTATAATAGGCATGAACTGTAATATAAGCAATTCAACAATAGGAGATTATACAGAAGTAGAAAGCTCAACAATAATAGATAGCAATGTTGGAGAAAATACTATTGTAGGTCCATATGCATATTTAAGACCAAATAGTAATATAGGAAGTCATGTTAAAATAGGTGATTTTGTAGAAGTAAAAAATGCTACTATAGGTGATAATTCTAAAGCATCACATCTTTCTTATATAGGAGATGCATATGTTGGTAAAAATGTTAACATAGGATGCGGAGTAGTATTTGTTAACTATGATGGACATCATAAATTCAAGTCAGTAGTTAAGGATGGAGCATTTATAGGATCTAATTCAAACCTTGTTGCACCTGTAACTGTAGAAGAAAAAGGATATATTGCTACAGGATCTACTATAACTGATGATGTTCCACAAGGAGCACTAGCTATAGCTAGAGAAAAACAAGTAGTAAAAGAAGGTTGGGTTGAAAAGAAAAATTCAAAAGAAGATAAATAATTAGCTTATTATTTTAAGACTAAAGATTAGTCTGAAAATGAAATAAATATAATATACAGTTCTAAATTTTCGGGAGGATACTAATGAATACTAGCGGAAGTGAAATCAAAATAATTTCAGGAAATGCATCTAAAGAATTGGCTAGCAAAATAGCTGACTTTATAGGTGTACCAATGTCTGATTGTGAAGTAGGTACATTCAGTGATGGTGAAATATGTTTAAATATGAATGAAACTATAAGAGGATGTGATGTCTTCGTAGTTCAATCAACAAACAGCCCTGTAAATGATAATTTAATGGAATTATTAATAATAATAGATGCATTAAAGAGAGCATCAGCAGGTAGAATAACAGCAGTTATACCTTACTATGGATATGCAAGACAAGACAGAAAAGCGAAATCAAGAGATCCAATTACAGCTAAATTAGTTGCTAACTTAATAACAGCTGCTGGAGCAGATAGAGTTTTAACAATGGACTTACATGCTGCGCAAATACAAGGATACTTTGATATACCACTAGATCATTTACAAGGTGGAAAAATATTAGCTGAATACTTTAATGAAAAAGAAATAGAAGATTTAGTAGTGGTTTCTCCAGACTTAGGAAGTGTTGCTAGATCAAGAAAATTTGCTAATAACTTAAATGGTGAAGTGCCAATAGCTATAATAGACAAGAGAAGACCTAAAGCTAACGTATGTGAAGTAATGAACATAATAGGTGATGTTAAAGGTAAGAATGTTATATTATTAGATGATATGATAGATACAGCAGGAACAATAGTAAATGCTGCTAATGCACTTAAAGAATTTGGTGCTAAAGAAGTTTATGCTTGTTGTACTCATGGCGTATTATCAGGACCAGCTATAGAAAGAATAGAAAATTCTGCTATAAGTGAATTAATAGTATTAGATACTATACAACTTCCTGAAGAAAAGAAAATAGATAAGATACAAGTTAAATCAGTAGCTCCTATATTCGGAAATGCTATAAAGAAAATATTTGCTAATGAATCAATAAGTATTTTATTTTAATTAAATATGTAAAGACCTACAAAGTAATTTTACTTTGTAGGTCTTTTTTATTATAGGCTATGTTTTAAATAAGTGTTGAAAATGGATACTTTCTAATATTTAGGGTATAATATAGATATATCAATTTTTTGGAGGCTGTAGTATGCCAAGTATGTGAAGAAGTTAAAGAATTTAGATTTTCTAAGGGGAAAGTGTGTTCTCATTGTAATTCTGAATTGATATCAAGAAATGGTAAATACAATGGTAATCAAAGATATATCTGTAAAGATTGTAGAAAGACTTTTAGTGATTTTACAAACTCTGCGACATATAGAAACAAGAAATCTTTAGATAAGTGGCTTAAATATGATAAAAGTATGATTATGGGGTTATCAATAAGGAAGTCGGCTAAAAATGTAGGAATTAACATAGCAACAAGTTTCTTCTGGAGACATAAAATACTTGATTGCATAAGAGCTTTTTTATGTACATGACATGCAGATGGAGTTATAGAAGCAGATGGAGTATTTTTTGCCGAGAGTTTTAAAGGTACAAGAACTAATAATATGCCAAGAAAATCTCATAAAAGAGGTAAAGAGATTAAAAAGAGAGGTCTATCTAAAGAGCAGATTTGTGTTGCTACAGCTTTAGATAGACAAGGTAATTTAATAATAGAACTTTTATGTAAAGGTATAATGACACATAAAGAACTTGAAAGACTATATAAAGGTCATATAGGAGAAAGTTATATATTATGTACAAATAGACATAAATCATATATCAAATTTGCTACTGGCTTTAATTTAGACCATAAACGCATAAAGAAGGTATTTATCACATATAACACATCAATAGTTTACATAGTAATTTGAAGAAATGGATGGTGAGATTTAATAGTGTTGCAATTAAGTATATATCAAATTATATGCAATGGTTTAAGTGGTTAAGGATATTCGAAAGTTATAGGGATTCAATTAAAACTAAGAATTTTATTGTACAAGGTAATGTGGCATATTTCTACACTAAGATAAAGGATTTCAAATTAAGGACAGCACAGTTTATATAATTGGTAAAAGTAATTCTATAATAAAAATAAGTACGCAATTGTTATATGATACTAAGTAATATCTAAGTATTTGTATAAAAAAGGGGGATGTATATAATATGAAAAAATATAAATTAGGAAATTTCATACCTATAATAACTATGTTTGTAGTATTTGTTTTAGGAGATATTTTTAATTGGAAGGGTTTATTTATAATTGGATTGGTAGGGATTGTGCCATTATCTTTTTTTATAGAAGGAATGCTATGTTCTATAAAAAGTAAAGGTTTTATAATGCCATTGATTATATCACTTTCTGCATTTTTAGTTATAATTTTAGTAATGTTAAATGATTCTGCAAATGTATACTTAAAATAC
>CALESE010000104.1 GCA_937907205.1 uncultured Romboutsia sp.
TTTCAAATTATATAAGTAGCTATATTAGTAGTAAATATAGCTTTTTTAGATGCATTGTTTTTAGCTATACCTTGAGTTAGATTTACATCTGCTAATATTTTAAAGTCGTATTTACCATTACTAGTTGTAGGTAGATATACTTCATAGTCTGACTTTTTATCTAATATTTCAGTTTTCACTAATTCATTAGCTTTATAGAATTCTAGTTTTAAGTTAGATGCTGTGTTATCTACTAAGTTAAAATTAGCTTTAACTCTTTTTTGTAAACTTTGCTCTTCATAAGTAAAGTTTTTAACACCAGCTACATCCTTTAAAACCTCTACATTTGCAATATTTTCACCTACACTTATCCATGATCCATTTGACATTTTCACATGTTCTAAGTTAAATTGATGTATTCCAGCAATATCACTTGCATTTATGATTACTTTATATCTTTTCTTATTTGCTAATTTATCAAATATTCTTTCTTCACCTTTATATAAAGTATATTCTTTACCATTTACCATTGCTAAGGTTGGTGTAACATGATTTTTAGATACATTTAAATCTAAATCAAATACTATTTTTTCACCTTTTTTAACAGTTTCTTTTACTGATTTAAAGGATTCTAATGATACATCTAAACGTGTTCCTTTTACAGAAACTGTAAATTCTTTTTCTTTTTTCTGTCCATCACTTAATCTTACACTAACTCCTACTGGATAAATACCTGGATTTTTAGTATTTACAGTATTTTTTTCAATTATTATACTATCACTTATATCGCTTCCATTTTTATCAGTAGCTTTTAACTTTAAATCTTTTTTAGGATTAAATTCATGCCCCTCTAATATTTCTATATCTATACCTGATAAGGAAGATTTATCAATAATTATAGATGGCTTAGTAGAATTATTTGTATTATTACTACTATTGTTATTTTGACCATTAGTTTCTGAGAGTTCTTCAAATCCATCACTTAAAGTATGTCTTGAAATATTCTCATCTTTTTTCACATCAGTCTTAATAGTTCCACTTGTAACATTTTTACTTTTGTCTTTTGTGTCAGATACTTGTTGTTGAATTTCCTCTTTATTATTAAAGAATTTATTAGTTAATATAGCTCCTGTAGGAATAGATAATAAAATAATAATAATAGAATATTTAAGTAATTTTCTTGATGCTATATAAGATAAAGCTCTTTTACAAATATTTTTTAATTTTATCATATTCTTTCAACAACTTTCTATATATTTGCATATAAATTAATAAGGAGTGGCTTGTTTATAGGTAATATTATTACTTAGATGTTATTATCATATCTACAGCAACTTCTCCAACTAATTTATCAGTTTTTCTATTATATGCTTTTACTGAAGCTGTACCTTCATGCTTACCTTTTTTCAATGCTTTTCCCATAAGTTCTATCTTTTCAATATATTGATCAGGAGCTATTTTTTCAGTTCTCATAATAACTTTATTACCAACTCTAACTTCTAATTCTATATTATGAGCACTATGTCTTGGGTTGGCAAACATTATAGTACCTCTTTTACCTTTAAATATAGGCTCAGAGTTTATGCTAAATGCTACTTTTGATTCATCAACTTGTTTTTGTAGTAGTGCTTTAATTTCTTCTGGTGTAAGATTTGGAGCCATCCCCTTGGCAAGAACATATCCTGATAGGTTAGTTCCATTTGATTTATATTTAGATTGTTCTTTTAAGTATACAAATCCACCAGATACTATAACTATTAATAATAAAATACCTATTATTATTTTTATTTTTTTCATAATCAATTCTCCTTATTAATTTATTTTTACTATTTATTATTAAACTTGCATATATAATCGTAAATCCATAACAATTAAAATTATTATGGATTCACTTTTTACTAATTACATATTTACTTTTATATAATATAATACTTAATTTAAATTTTCATTTTTCTTTATTTCAAATACAAGATTGAAGTTTTCTCTCACTCCTTTTGCATCTACACCATTAGAAGTATCATCAGCTGCCTTGCTACCTACAACTCCAGTTAATGATAAAATCCCTGTTTGACCTGCTCTTATATCAAGTATATTATCTCCATTAGTTTTATCTACTTGAGATAAATCAACAGATGTAGATCCAGATTCAAGATTTCCGTTTAATACAAGTGCTATATGAGATCTATCTTTACTTCCCGGAGCAAATGAACTTATATCTTCAAGAGTTATTCCTCCATCTACAATAGTTTCTCTAAATTCCTTTACTGCTACTGTTATACCTTTTGAACTTCTATTTGCTACTTCATACGTAGGCGCATCAAAATTTCCATCTTGATCTACTGCAAATGCCATTGCTGTTGGAACTTCAACTGTAAGTGTTCCTTCTGGCGCTACACCTTGCTTATTAGCTACACTACCTGTTACAGGTACTGTATGAGATAATGGTCTTGTATCTACACCTGTTATTGTATTTGCATAGGCAGTTGTTGCTGGTACTGCTACCATAGCTGCTAAAGCTAAACCTAAAAATCTTTTTTTCATTGTCATAATAAATACCTCCAAATATTATAAATTTTTATCTTATATTAATTAATTCAATTTAAAATGAATTAATTATTTGCTTATTATATAAGTACCCTCAAACTAACTACCTCTTTATTAATTTATCAGCACTTATCTTTACTTTATTTTAATATATTTTTTGTTTTTTTATTTATTTTGTCGCAAAATGTCTTTTTTTTGATTTATTACGTATTATACTATTTAATTGATTATAATACTCAAGCAATATAGCAAATTCACCTATCTCACCAAGGTAATATCTTACATATAAATCGTATTTTTCTATTTAATTATACAACAAAAAAATCTAAATTGCTCTAAA
>CALESE010000105.1 GCA_937907205.1 uncultured Romboutsia sp.
TATTTTTTTATATATTTTTATGTGTTGCACTTAATATGATAATTTATCAAATAAAAATAAAAAACTGTACTCTTAAGAGTACAGTTTTATGATTATATTAAGCTAATTTTGACTTAGCAACTTCTACTAATTTAGCAAATCCTTGCTCATCATGTATAGCCATTTCAGCTAACATTTTTCTGTTAACTTCTATTCCAGCTAATTTTAAACCGTTCATGAATCTTGAGTATGATAATCCATGAGCTCTAGTTCCAGCGTTTATTCTTTGTATCCAAAGTCTTCTGAAGTCTCTCTTCTTTAACTTTCTTCCTATATAAGCGTTCTTTAACGCCTTCATTACGAATGCATTAGCTGGTCTAAATAATTTACTTCTAGATCCTCTAAATCCTTTTGCAAGTTTTAACACTTTTTTATGTTTCTTACGAGCGTTCATAGCTTTTTTAACTCTTGCCATCGTTATGACCTCCTTTGTTTTCCTCTTTAATGTTTTTTATATTAATCCGATTTTTAGTATGGTAATAATTGTGCTATTCTTCTAGCATCTCCTTCACTAACTATTCCAGACTTTCTTAATTGCATCTTAGTCTTAGCAGCCTTCTTAGTTAGTATATGTCTTCTGAAAGCTTTAGCTCTCTTTAATTTTCCACTTCCAGTTTTCTTGAATCTTTTAGCAGCACCTCTATGAGTTTTCATTTTAGGCATGTTAAGTTCCTCCTCTCAGTTAATCATCTATTTTTTTGGATCTATTATTACAACCATATTGTTCCCTTCAAATTTTGGGGCACTTGCTGGTTCTCCAAACTCTTTTACTATATCTATAAATTTAAGCATTACTTGTTTTCCGATATCTTTATGTCCTAATTCTCTACCTCTGAATCTAAGCTCTACTTTGACTTTATCTCCTTTTTTAAGGAATTTCTTAGCATTATTAGCTTTAGTATTTAGGTCATTTTCTTCTATACCTGGTCTAAGTCTTACTTCTTTAACAGTTATAGTTTTTTGATTTTTTCTAGCTTCTTTTTCTTTTCTAGATTGTTCATATTTATATTTACCGTAATCCATGATTTTACAAACTGGTGGATTAGCATTCGGTGATATTTGTACTAAATCTAAATTTTTGCTGTTAGCCAATATTTGAGCTTCTTTAGTTGGCATTACTCCAAGTTGTTCGCCATTATCTGAGATAACTCTTATTTCTTTATCTCTTATTTGTTCATTGATTGATAATTCCTTGCTAATTGTAGGACACCTCCAAATTGATTCTGTATAATAAAAAAACGAATGATATAAATCATCCGCCATATAAGTTAATACATCTAAATAAATTTTTATATAATACTAATAAATATATAAAAATTTTAACTTATATTTACCCAACAACTTACGTCACTAAGGTGAGAAGCGGACTTCTACTTTCTTTTTAACTACTTTATTAAATATATCACCTTTTATATTTTTTTGCAAGTATATTTTATTATTTTTTTATTTTTATTACAATTTTTTATCCATCTATTATATCTATATTTATTATTTGTATATTTTCCTATACAGTAATGATTTGTATATTTTTTGGTTATACTTAAAGATGTTACATAGACAAGATTTATTTATAAATATTATTTAATAAATATTAGTAATATTGGTAAACATATTATAAATTAACAATTTTATTTAACGAGGTGTAAGACTATGAAAATGTTAGACAATTTCTTTAAAAAAGTTAATAAACCAGTACCCGTATTTGCTCAAAATAAAATAACAAAAATGGAAAAAGAAAATCCGCAAGATGATTCTGCATCTACTAAACCTAAAACTAGATTTTGCGATGTAGCTGGGTTAGATGAAGTAAAAGAAGAATTGTTTGAAATAGTAGACTTTATGAAATGCCCTGATAAATATAAAAAAATGGGAGCTAAAATACCAAAAGGTGTGCTATTTTATGGCCCTCCAGGTACAGGTAAAACTTTACTTGCTTCAGCTGTAGCAGGTGAAACTAATGCATCATTCTTTAATGTTACTGGATCTGAATTTGTTGAAAAATATGTTGGTGTCGGTGCCAAGCGTGTTAGGACTTTATTTGAAAAAGCTAGAAAAGAATCTCCAAGTATTATATTTATAGATGAAGTTGATGCAATCGGTGCTAAGAGGCATCTTGAAAGCAACAACGAAAAGGACCAAACATTAAATCAATTACTAGTTGAAATGGATGGTTTTGTTAAAGATTCAAATGTTATAGTAATTGGTGCTACAAATAGATTAGATTTACTTGATGAAGCACTTTTAAGACCTGGAAGATTTGATAGACATGTACACATAGGTTCTCCTAACTATCATACAAGAAGAGAGATACTAAAAGTTCATACTAATAATAAACCTTTAGATACTTCAGTTGATTTAGATCTTTTAGCTAAAAAAACTCATGGTTTCAATGGTGCTCATTTATCCAATATAGCAAATGAAGCTGCTATATTTGCAGTTAGAGAAAGTAGTCCTGTGATAAACTCAATTCACTTTGATAAAGCAATAGAAAGGGTTATTGCTGGTCTTGAGTCTAAAAATTCTAAGTTAATAGAAAAAGAAAAACAAATTGTATCATACCATGAAGCAGGACATGCATTAGTTAGTGATTTAATAGGTATATGCCCTATTCAAAAGATATCAATAATACCAAGAGGTCAAGCTTTAGGCTATGTACTACAGTTACCAGATGAAGATAGATACATCTATACTCAAGATGAGTTATTAGGCAAAATGAAAATATTACTTGCAGGTAAAGCTTCTGAGGAATTAATCTTTAATCATAAATCAACTGGTGCAAAAGATGATTTAAAAAAGGTTACTGATATAGCTAATCAAATGGTTTGTGAATATGGTATGAGTAAATTAGGCTTTATGACTATTGAAGGAAATGATAAATCATTTATGGCTGAACAAGTACAAAAAGAAGCTAATGCGTTAGTTGAAGATTGTTACAAAGAAACATTAAAATTATTAAGTGATAATATAAATGATTTACATATAGTTTCTAAGTATTTATTTGATAATGAAACTATGACTCACGAAGAATTAAAATATTTAATAAGAAAAGAAATGTGTTAAAAAAATCCCTTAGATAAAATCTAAGGGATTTTTACTAGTCTTGTATTACGTTGATTCTTTCTTCTACTTCTTTTGTTATAGTAGCTATAAACTCATTTAAATCTAAGCTTCCCATTTCTCCATTATCTCTACTTCTAACAGATACTTTATTATCAGCTACTTCTTTTTCTCCCACTATTATCATATATGGTATTTTTTGAAGTTGAGCTTCTCTTATCTTAAAGCCTGTTTTTTCTACTCTATCATCCAGTTCAACTCTTATACCTTTTTCAAATAAAGCTTTTTTAACTTCGTTAGCATAGTCATTATATTTGTCTGATATAGGTAATATTCTAACTTGAGTTGGGGCTAACCATACTGGGAATTTACCAGCATAATGCTCTATTAGTATTCCTATAAATCTTTCTATACTTCCAAATGCAACTCTGTGTATCATAACTGGTCTATGTTTTTCACCATCTTGACCTATATAAGTAATATCAAATCTTTGAGGTAATTGCATATCTAATTGTATAGTTCCACATTGCCAAGTTCTACCTAAGCAATCTCTTAAATGGAAGTCTATCTTCGGACCGTAGAATGCTCCATCACCTTCATTTAATATATAAGGAAGATTTAATTCTTCTAAAGCTTCTTTTAATCCATTTTCAGCTGTTTCCCAATCTTCATCACTTCCTATTGAATTTTCTGGTCTAGTAGATAATTCTAAGTGATACTCAAATCCAAAAGTCTTATAAACTGTATCTATTAAATCTACAACGCCTTTTATTTGGTCTTTTATTTGCTCTGGTAACATGAATATATGAGCATCATCTTGAGTGAAAGCTCTAACTCTCATAAGCCCATGTAGTGCACCTGATAATTCATGTCTGTGAACTCTACCAAGTTCCGCAACTTTCATAGGGAATTCTTTGTATGAATGCGGCTTAGAATTATAGTATATTAATGACCCTGGACAGTTCATTGGCTTTATAGCGAACTGTTGCTCATCTATATCTACAGTGTACATATTTTCCTTGTAGTTGAACCAGTGTCCTGAAGTTTCCCATAGTTTTTGATTTAATATAATTGGAGTTTCGATTTCTTGATATCCATCTTCTCTGTGTATTTCTCTCCAGAATTTTAATAACTCATTTTTAAGTTCCATACCTTTTGGTAAGAATAATGGGAATCCTGGCCCTTCTTCTGGTATAAAGAATAATTCTAATTCTTTACCTAATTTTCTATGGTCTCTCTTCTTAGCTTCTTCTAACATGTGTAGATATTCTTCTAAGTCTTTGTTTTTTTCAAAAGATATACCATATATTCTTTGAAGCATTTTATTTTTCTCATCTCCACGCCAGTAAGCTCCAGCTACACTTAGTAACTTAACTGCCTTAACCTTTTTAGTTGAAGGTAAGTGTGGTCCTCTACATAAATCTGTAAAATCCCCTTGCTTATAGAAAGATATTATTTCCCCTTCTGGTAAATCTTCTATAAGTTCAACTTTATATATTTCTTCATTTTCCTTAGCCCAAGCTAAGGCTTCTTCTCTTGATAATTCATATCTTTCAACAGCTATATCTTCCTTAGCTATTTTCTTCATTTCTTTTTCTAATTTTTCTAAATCTTCATTTGTTAATCTATGATCTAAATCTATATCATAGTAGAATCCATTTTCTACAGTAGGTCCTATGGCAAATTTAGCTTCTGGATATAATCTCTTTATAGCTTGTGCTAACATATGAGCTGATGTATGTCTAAATACATCTTTACCCTCTTCGTCATCAAATTTAAATAAGTTTAATTCACAATCATCTTTAACAATGTAGTTAAGACCTACAACTTTACCATTAACTGATGCTGCAACTATTGCCCTTGCTAGTCCTTCACTTATAGATTTTGCTATATCCATAACAGAAATTTCATTTTCAAATTCTCTTACAGATCCATCTTTTAAAGTAACTTTTATCATCTTTGTTTCCTCCTTTTAATTTCATATTTGTATAAAAAAACTCGACCCAAATAAATATATTTGGGACGAGTATTAATTCGCGGTTCCACCCAAGTTGATTATAAAAATAATCCTCTTGATGACTATAAGGTAGTCAACCGAATACTTTCACATAATATGCTACTAAATTCTGCTCCAAGGTAGTTTTCAAATAGTCATATTAAATGAGCTTTCAGCCGGCGACTCATTATCTCTGAAAATTGTTTCTATTTTACTTGTCCTTTTCATAGCAACTTTATTAATTTATGATAATTATATCAAATACTTATTCTTATATCAACCACAATATTATATAAATAAAATTATAATACCTTGTATTATACCTATCAAAAATCCTAAGACTAATCCTAATATTTCTATATGCTTTAGTTCATTCTTAGCTATTCTTAGAATTATATTTTCTAACTCGTATAAATCTAGTTGATTAATCTTATTTTCTACAATTTCTTTAATATTTATACGCGTAGTTGCTTTACTTACTATTTCTTCACTTAAATCATCTATGCTGTGTTTTATTTCTTCTTCTATAAAATCATATATATATTCTTGTATAATTCTTTTTATAGAACTTGGAGCTAAACTTAATTTTTCATTTATAATAAGTTTTAATTTAACTCTAATATACTCAACTACACTTTGTTTATCAGCTTCTGTTACTATATTATTTAGTATTTCATCTAGTGATAAAAATTCTTCTTGTATTATAGTTCCAATATTTGTGGCTATCTCAGTTTTTCTTTTAGGTATCAATCCTATTATTTCTTTATTTATTATAGGTATCTTAATAGGAATTATCGGTCTAAATATTAACTTTATAGCTATAACATTAGTTATATATCCAATTAATCCTCCAATAGTAGCTAGTATTAATATTTTAATAACACTATTCATTTTATTTCTCCTTAAGCTAGATATTATATAGTTAATAATATTATAAATCTAATACATAATACCTACAACTTTAGATTTTTATAGAAGGATTTAATTTGTACATATTACGCTTACTCTATTAACAAATATAGATTTTATCATCTTAATCATCTCTTTAGATGAATTATTTTTTAGGTCATCTAAAATTTCTATCTCTTTAGGACATAATGTTAGTAAGGTACTAATTAAAAAGTCTTCATAATTTAAATTTTCCTTTATAGCTAAATTTATAAGATCTTCATCATCAATATTTTCTATTTCATTTCCATGTTTATCGTATAATATAAATGTGTTATTAGACATTATATGAATTCTTATTAGATCTATCTTTTCTTCTTGTATTTCAATAAAATATTTTAATACATTTATAAATTCTTCTTGATCTTTATTTATAAGATATTCTTCTAATGCCAAGTCTGCAATTCCTGATATGTATTTCATAAATTCTTTCATTCTAAATTTAACAAATCCATCTATATTTATGTAGTTATTTTTTAATATGTAATTATATATTTTGGAATATATAGATTTCCTTATAATATGTTCTTTTTTATTAATTAACTCTAATGAGAATAAATATATACTTTCTTCTTCATTAGGATATATATCTTTATATTGTTTATAAATATATTCTTTTAAGAAACTATCTTTTATTACGTCTATTATTAGGCTTGTTATTTCTTCAGCTATTTGTACATCATTCTCCGAATTATTTTCATCTACTTTAACTAAAATTTCTATAAATTCACCGTTATATCTAATTTCCTTATGTAAATTATTTCTATTTAAAAATTTCATTACAGGTATTTTGTCTTCTTTAGGTAAACTTAAATAAATATCTGATTCTGTCAACTTAATGGCTCCTTTCTAGTGATAAGAGGAACTATAAAGAAATATTTTTATTATATCCTATGTACTTATTATTCCTTTATTTTATCTTTTAATTCATATTTAATTATTATAGTTATATTTTATAAAAAAGATTAAGTCATTCAAGTTCAAAATCGATATATATAATACAAATCTAATTCTAATAATTGTAAATAAA
>CALESE010000106.1 GCA_937907205.1 uncultured Romboutsia sp.
ATTTTTTTATATATTTTTATGTGTTGCACTTAATATGATAATTTATCTTTACAAAAAAAGTACCTAAAACGACAATTTTTATTGTATATAATAATGGATAAATAAATATTATGTTTTATATTTAAATAAATTAAAAAGGAGTATATAAAATGAAATTTAAAAAGTACATAAGTGTATCATTATTAAGTTTATTAGTGTTGTCAAATGCTAATTTCAGCTTTGCTAACACTAATAATATAAAACAAGAAAGATTAATAGGAAACTTAAGATACCAAACAGCTGTTGAAGTTAGTAAATATGGTTGGTTTAAAGCAGATAGTGCAGTAGTTGTATCAGGATTTGATTTAATGTCATCATTATGCTCTACTCCATTAGCAAAATTAAAGCAAGCGCCTATATTATTAACAGAGGAAAATAAGCTTACTGACGATACTAAAACAGAGTTAATAAGACTTGGTGTAAAAAATGTATATTTAGTTGAAAGTGGAAATAGACTTTCTGCAAAGGTACAAAATGATTTAAAAGCTTTAGGTATAAAAGTAAATTATATCAAAGGTAAAGATATATATGATATGTCGTTAAAAGTAGCAAATGAAATAAATAAAATAGCTCCAGTTAGTAAAGTAGCTATTGTTAATGGTGAAAAAGGTATTGCTGATGCAACTAGTATATCTGGACCAGCTGCAGAAAATAATATGCCTATCATACTTACATCACAATCTAAAGGTCTTAATTATGCAAAGAGCTTTATAAATAATAATAAAATAACTGAAAGATATATAA
The DNA here is from genome assembly GCA_937907205.1 of uncultured Romboutsia sp. GTDB lineage: Bacteria > Bacillota > Clostridia > Peptostreptococcales > Peptostreptococcaceae > Faecalimicrobium. The sequence continues at coordinate 784 of CALESE010000106.1, forward strand.
TAGGAGGAGAAACTGTTTTACCAAACTCTATCTTTTCAGGTATAAAAAATACAAAAAGATTATTTGGAGCAAGAAGAGATGAGACTAATGCAAAGGTAATAGAAGCTTTTTATCCAAATAAGTCTTTAGATAAAGTTTTTGTTGTTAAAAATGGTATACAAAATAGTTCTCATTTAGTAGATGCAATATCTTTAGGTAGTTTAGCTGCTAAAGATAAATCACCTATAGTTTTAACAAATGGAAGCTTAAACAATGAACAAAAAAATTATTTAAATAATAGAAGTATAGGTGAAGTTGTTCAAGTTGGTGGTGGAGCTAATACATCTACATTTAACCAAATAGTATCTCTTAAAGGAGGGTACTTAAATAATTTAACAAAGAAAATAACTCTTATACAGGCAAAAAATATATTATTAAATAGATTTAATGGTGGTAATATACTATACATATCTTACGATCAACATGACAATGAATATGATGCTAAGGTAATTTACAATAATAGAGTATATGAAGTTGAAATAAGTGGATATGATGGAAGAATAACTGATTTAGATGTTGATAATGATTACTACGACTATAATAATATTATAGGATCTAATAATACAGCATTAACAAATGAAGCGAAAGTTAGACAAATTATATCAGCAAAATTCCCAGGATCTATTATATTAAGGTTAAGATATGATAGAGAAGATAATGAGTATGAAGTAGATATAAAACAAAATAATACTTACTATGAAATAAGCATTAGTGCATTTAATGGTGAAATAACTGACATTGAGATTGATGATGACTACAATTATCCAAATAACTCTATCCCAAGTAACCCTACTTCTTCTATAAGTATAGATAAAGCAAGATCAGTAATTCTTGCAAGATTCCCAGGTGCTTCAATATTAAAATTAAAGTATGATAGAGAAGATCATGAATATGAAGCAGATATAAGATATAAAAATAGATACTATGAAGTAACAGTTAGTGCATTTAATGGACAAATACTAGAGATTGATCTTGATGATTAATATTAAACAATAGTAAAATTTAATTATTATTTATAAAAAAATAAAAACTGTAAAGCTAAAATTTAGTTTTACAGTTTTTTTAACACCATTTATTAACTAAGAATGAAGCTATACTTTCAAATGGTATTTTTTCAGTTTTTAACAAACTTTGAATAACTAATCCGTCAACTATGGAAACTAGTAAAAATGATAATGGCTCAGTAGATTTATCTGAACTATCAAGAGCTTTTTCAATCTCACTTTTCAATGTTTTTCTCCAAGTTATATAGTGTTCTCTAATTCTTTCTTTTAACGAATCATTAGCAGTTATTGCTTCACAAATAAGATACATATGAATTCTTCCAGTTCCTTCAATAGTAGATATTTTATCTAATATAGATGTTATTATTTCGTCATTAGAGTTATTTGAATTAACATTATGAACACAATTTAATACTGCATTAGTTATTATATTTAAGTGAATATCTGCTATTTCGCATATTAAATCATCTTTTGAAGAATAGTGATAATAAAGTGTACCTTTGCTTATTCCAACCTGCCTTGCAATATCTGCAAGACTAGTATTTTTTATTCCATTTTTAGTTATTAGCTGTGTTGCGCAAGCTAATATATTTTGTTTCATATTTGTATTTTGTTTCATAAATTTAACCTTTCTAAAGGACGTAATTAAATAATATTATAATCTTGCACATTTTTATTGTCAATAAAGCTAAGATTACAACATTTTTTAAGATTAACTATTTATTGACTTTTAATATTAATAAGTATAAAATAATATTAAATAATCGGTCGTTTGACCGACTGGTAAATTTATATATTTTAAAGAGAGGCTATATAAATATGAATAATATAAAATTAGTTACAGATATTTCATGTGATTTACCTAAGGAAATAATAGATAGATATAATATAGAGATAATAGGATTAAATGTTTCATTTGGAGATGAAACTTTTATTAGCGGAATAGATATAGATAATAAAACATTCTATGAAAAAATGGATAATTATAAAGAATTACCTAAGACTTCTTGCCCTTCACCAGAAAGATTTATGAAAGCATATGAAGGTGATAAAGATTGTGTATTAGTATTAACATTAACATCTAAACTTTCAGCTACATATTCAACTGCAGTTTTAGCAAAAGATATGTTTATTCAAGAAAATGAAAATAAGAAAATAGAAGTAATAGATACTGAAAATGGGTCAGTTGGAGCAGGTCTTTTAGTTATAAGAGCAGCAGAGTTAATTGAAGAAGGTAAAGGATTTGAAGAAATAGTATTAGAAATAGAAAAGCTAAAAAAAGAAGTAGTATTCTTTGGTACTCTTGACACTTTAGAAAATGCTATAAAAGGTGGAAGAATAAGTGCACTAAAAGGTAGAATAATAAATGCACTTAACTTTAAAGTTATAATACAAATAGATGAAGGTATAGTCAAACCAATAGATAAGGCAAGAGGAGAAGTAAAAAGCTTAAAAAAAGTTTTGGAATATATTGAATTAAATGCAACAGACTGTGAAAATAAAAGGCTTTCCATAGGACATTCAAATTGCCCAGAAAAAGCTATTAAAGTAAAAGATTTAATAGAAGAAAATCACACATTTAAAGATGTAATTATTAGTGAAGTAGGCTCTGTAATGGGAACTTATACATCAAAAGGTGCTATATTAGTTAGTATATTATAATTATAAAAAAGCTTAAGTATATATAAACTTAAGCTTTTTTATTTAATACAAGTAATTTAAAAAATATATAGAAAAAATCTATAGTAAGTTATATAAATATTATATTTATTAATAATATTTTACAAAAAAGTATAAATTATATAAAATAATCTAATGTATTTATCAAAAATATAATTATATTTTAAGGAGAAGTTATTATGAGTAATAAATTTTATAAAATTATAGTTACAAGTTTATTATTAACATTAACAACTGCATTATCAGCATGCAGCAAAGAAGAAGTTAATAATATAGAAACTAAGGCTATATCAACTAAAGAGTTACAATCTAAGTTAGATGATAATTCGTGGGTTATAGTAGATACACGTATAAATGACGCATATAATGGGTGGAAGTTAGACGGTGTAAAAAGAGGAGGACATATAGAAGGAGCAGTTGATTTTTCTTCTAATTGGTTAGATGTAGATAATAAAGATAAAGAAAAAATACTAGATGAAGCTTTACAAACAAAGAAAATAGATAAAGATAAAAATATAGTTCTTTATGATGCAAATGGTAAAGATTCAGAAAAAGTAGCTACATATTTAAGTTCAAAAGGATATAAAAATATTTATACATATGATGTTAAAGAATGGGCAAATGATGATAGCTTACCAATGAAACAATATGATAACTATGAAATGATAGTTCCAGCAGTTGTTGTAAAAGATTTACTAGATGGAAAAACTCCAGAAACATTTGATAAAAATAAAAAAGTAAAAATAGTTGAAGCTAGTTGGGGCGAAGAAAAAGAAACTTATTTAAAAGGTCATGTTCCGACTGCAGTTCATATTAATACTGATTCTATAGAGCCTCCTCCATCTTGGATGCTAGATAGTGATGAAAATTTAAAAAAGTTTGCACTAGATTATGGATTTACTAAAAATGATAGTGTTATAGTAACAGGTAAAGATCCAATGGCATCATATAGAATAGCTGTAGTACTAAGATATATAGGAATTGAAGATGTTAGAGTATTAAATGGTGGAAATGATGCATGGAAAAGAGCAGGTTATGAACTTGAAACTAAAAGTAATGCTAAAACTACTGGAGAGGATTTTGGTGGAGAAATTCCAGGGAATCCAGATTTAATAGATACTCAAACTGAGTTAAAAGAAGCTCTAAAAAATACAAATACAACACTAGTAGATAATCGTAGCTGGGATGAATATATAGGAAAAATATCAGGATATTCATATCATGATAAAAAAGGTCGTATACCAGGTGCAGTTTATGGATATGCAGGAACGACATCTGTAACATTAGAAGATTATAGAAATATAGATAATACTATGAGAAATGCAGATGAAATAAAAGAATTATGGAATAGTTCAAATATAAATACTAATAATCATTTAATATTTATGTGTGGAAGTGGATGGAGAGCAGCAGAAGTATTAACGTATTCAAATATAATGGGATATGATAATACATCTTTATATAGTGATGGATGGATAGGATGGAGTAATAATTCAGAAAATCCAACAGAAACAGGAGAACCTAAGTAGATATATGAAAAATAATTCATTAAAAGAAATACTATATACTTTAATAGCATTTATACAAGTAGCATTAATAATAACAGTTTTTATAGTACAGGATTTGACTAGTAAAAAGGCTGGGGTTATGAGATATATATATACTAGAAGATATCAATTAGAAGAAAGTATTTTTACATCTTATAATTTAAATGTTTTAAGTATTTTATCAATATTATTATCTTTGATACTTATATTTTTGGTTTTATATAATATTAAAAATAATAAAAGTAAATTTTATATTATTCAATTAATAATATTTTTATTAATAAGTATAATGGTATTTATTGTAATAAAGCTTAATTACTTTGTAAATATGATGGCATATCCATATTTTATAATTGTATTTTTAGTAGTATTATTTTTACAATTAATAATATTATTATTTTCTAAAAACTTATAGTATTAAATTTAATAAACATAAATAAACTTAGATAAAATTATATATATAGTTGACATTTATTTTTATAAATAATATTATAAAAATATAAAATTAATAATAAATCCTTTGATAAGGAGTAGTAACTAAATCAGTTTCAATACAGAAAGTTAAGGATGATGAGATCTTAGCAAGAAAAGTTTAGAGAATGGACCTTTGAGGAATAAAGTGAAATACATTGTAGATTAGCTTTTATCGGGTAAGCCCGTTATAGCAGTATAAGTGATATATACATATGTATATATAATTTAGGTGGTACCGCGGATAGCATCCGTCCTATTTATTTAGGGCGGATTTTTTATGTTTAATTAAATATTAGGAGGAACATATGAACAAAATAGGTATAATAGGCGCAATGGATGAAGAAGTAGATATATTAGTTGAATTAATGGAGATTAAGGAAACTTTAGAAAAGGCAAGCTTAAAGTTCTATGTAGGAAAATTAGAAGAAAAAGATATAGTTTTAGTAAGATGTGGAATTGGTAAAGTTAATTCAGCATTATGTGCACAAATACTAATAAGTGAATTTAATGTAGATGCAGTTGTAAATACAGGTGTAGCAGGGGCTTTACATGCGGATTTAGATGTTCAAGATATAGTTATATCAACTGATGCAATACAATATGATGTTGATACTACAGCTTTTGGATATAAAAAAGGTATAATACCAAGAATGGAAACTTCAATTTTTGTTGCAGATGAAAGGCTTATAAATGCAGCATATGAATCTTCAATAGAAGAAAATAAAGGTCACAAAGTATTAAAAGGCAGAGTAGTAACAGGAGATATATTTATAAGTTCCAAAGAATTAAAAGATGAATTAGTAAGTGAATTTGGTGCATACTGTGGAGAGATGGAAGGTGCATCAATAGCTCACGTTTGTACATTAAATAATGTACCATTTGTAATAATAAGAGCAATGTCAGATAAAGCTGATGGAAGTGCAGATGTAGTATATGAAGAATTTGTACAAAAAGCAGCACATAAATCAAAAGATATAGTATTAAAAATGTTAAAAGCAATATAGGGGTGATATTATATGAGTGAAAAGAAAATAATATTTAGTGGTGCTCAACCATCTGGTAAAATGACTCTTGGAAATTATTTAGGAGCTATACAAAACTGGACTAAGCTTCAAAATGAATATGATTGTTTTTATAGTGTAGTTGATTTACATGCTATAACTGTACCACAAGAAGCTAAAGATTTAAGAAAAAATACTATGGAATTATTAGCTCAATACTTAGCGTGTGGACTTGATCCAGAAAAAAATACTATATTTATACAATCTCATGTAAATGCACATACAGAGCTTATGTGGATATTAAATACAATGACTTATATGGGTGAATTAAGTAGAATGACTCAATTTAAAGATAAGTCTCAAAAAAGTGAAGCTAATTTAAATGCAGGGTTATTTACTTATCCAGTATTAATGGCAGCAGATATACTTTTATATCAAACAGATTTAGTTCCAGTTGGAGCTGACCAAAAACAACATTTAGAATTAGCTCGTGATTTAGCAAATAGATTTAATACTAGATATTCACCTACTTTTAAAGTACCAGAGCCATATATTCCACAAGAAGTTGGAAGGGTTATGAGTTTACAAGAGCCTACTAAAAAAATGAGTAAATCTGATGAAAATGAAAATTCATTTATATTATTAGTAGACGATGCAGACACTATAAGAAGAAAAATAAAAAGAAGTGTAACTGATTCAATAGGTGCTATAAATTATAGTGATGAACAACCAGGGATAAAAAATTTACTTGAAATATACTCAAAACTAGACAATAAAAATATAGATGAACTAGTATCTATGTATGAAGGAAAAGGATACGGTGTATTTAAGGAAGATGTAGCTGAAGTAATAGTAGAGTCACTAAGACCGATGAGAGAAAAGTATTTTGATTTATTAAATAATAAAGATTATTTAGAAAATGTATATGCAATGGGTGCTGACAAAGCTGAAAGACAAGCTAGAAAAACACTTAGAAAAGTATACAAAAAAGTTGGATTAATAGAAAGAAAGTTTTTATAAAATTTAAATACTAAAAATACAAAAAGGATTATGGAGAAATTATTAACATTAATTTCTCCATAATCCTTTTGTATTTTTAGAAGAAATTTGTTGCATACTATATTCATAATGTAAGTGTTTTAAAAGGAAGTGATATATATTAAAAACAATAAAAAAGATAATGAAGATATAAATTATATAAGTATGGAACAGTTAGATAAAATTATAAATGAAATGTATTTATCAGAAGATACTAAAAATGACTTAGGATTGATTAAAAGATACTTAGAAAGAATGATGCTTATAATAGAGCGAAGTAGAATAAGAGAATATATGATGTTAACAGATAGTAAAAGAAGACTATTTATAATAAACTTTGTAGCAGGTTTAGGCAAAGGATTTGGACAAGCCATAGGATTTACTGTGCTAGCTGCGATAGTAATTTATATATTTGCCAGTTGGGTAAATTTACCGATAATTGGAGCGTATATAGCGAAAATAATAAATATAGTAGAAATTTATAGAAGAAAGTAGGTAGATTATATGAATACTCAAAAATACAAAGAAGAATTGCTAAAGGAAAAAGAAAAATTAGTTAGTCTAGTATCAGAAATGCAAGATAATACTTTGTTTGGTGATACAACAGATCATAGTAATGAAAGATATGCGTCAGGAGAATTATCTATGTATGATAATCATTCGGCAGACGTAGGTACAGAAGTATATATGCAAGATATGCAAAACAGTTTAACAATACATGAGAAAGGAAAATTAAGCAATATAGAAAATGCACTTTATAAAATAGAACAAGGTACTTATGGAGTGTGTGAAAAGTGTCATAAGGCAATAGATGAAGAAAGATTAGATATAATACCAGAGACAACATTATGTAGCTGTTGTGCTCAAAATAAGCAAGAAGTTCCAGTAACTAAAAGAGAAGTTGACCAAAACTTAATAAATCATGGTGAAAGCTTTTATGATGAAGTTTTAATACAACTTAATGATATAAATGATGTAGATAAAAGATATTAAATCAATTTAATTATTAGAAAGAAGGAATCAATATGAAAAAATCAACATTTATAGTATTCCTATCTCTAATATTTATTGCAAGCATATTTTACTTAAATAGTAATGAATATAAAGAAGCAATGAGTATTGATGATAATACAATTAACATAAGCAATGATATACTAAATGACTATGATGACATAATAATTAAACATGGAAATAGTGAAGAAAAGCTTATAGCATTAACATTTGATGATGGACCTGATAAAGATTTTACACCTCAAGTACTAGATATTCTAAAAAAAATGATATAAAAGCAACATTTTTCGTAGTTGGAGAAAATGTTGGATGGAATCCTGAAATATTAAAAAGAGAATATGAGGAAGGTCATGCAATAGGAAATCATACATTTACGCATATAAATGTTGCTAAAAGAGATTATAGTGAAGTAGACAAAGAAATAAATAAAACACAAGAGGCTATTAAAAAAGTAATAGGAAAAGAGCCAAGCTTATTTAGACCACCATATAGAGCTATAAGTAGAGAAATGTGTTCAATAGCAAAAAGTAAAAATATGAATATAGTACTTTGGTCTGATTTAGATCCGAGAGATTGGTCAAATCCAGGAGTGGATTATATTGTAGACACAATAATGAGTAAGATTAAAAATGGCACTATAATACTATTACATGATTATAATAATTTAAGAAATAAAAGATCGCAAACTGTACAAGCATTAGATATCGTTATTCCTAAATTAAAAGAAAAAGGATATAAATTTGTAACAGTTCCTGAGCTTATAGAGGATATGAATGACAAGTATAATATTCAAAATAAAAAATAAGAGGCTTCCAATTAGGAAGTCTTTTTTTGTATAATAGTAATATATTATAAGTTGGGAGGAGAAAATATTGTTATATGAATTAATTATAGCTTTATTAATAGGAATAGATCAAGTATCAAAAGTATGGGCATTAAACTACTTAAAAGATGTAGGTAGTATTTCGATAATAGAAAATATATTTCATTTTACATATGTAGAAAATAGAGGAGCAGCTTTTGGACTATTCCCAAATAACCAAATAATATTTGTAGTTGTTGCTTTACTAGCTTCAATTTTTGGATTGTATTACTTACACAAAAATAACAATATAAGTATAATAGGTAAAAGTGGTATAATTCTTATAATATCTGGAGCTATAGGAAATTTAATCGATAGAGTAAGGCTTGGTTTTGTAGTTGATTATTTTGACTTTAGATTTATATGGGAATATGTATTCAATGTAGCAGATGTATTTGTAGTTATAGGTACTATACTTTTATGTATATATATATTAACAATTGACGATGAAAAGTAGGTGACATTATGGATGAAATAAGAGAATTTTTAGTTCTTGAAGAAGATGAAGGAGATAGACTAGATGTATATTTATCTAATGAGTTAGGTGATATGTCTAGAAGTTATATTCAAAAGATAATAAAAGATAAAAAAGTACTTGTAAATAGTAAAATAGAAAAGGCTAAATATTTAGTAAAAGAAGATGATAAAATAAAAATTGAAATACCTGCACCAAAGCTATTAGAAGTTACCCCACAAAATATACCTATAGAGATTGTGTATGAGGATAATGATGTATTAATAGTAAACAAACCACAAGATATGGTAGTTCATCCTGCACCGGGAAATTATGATAATACATTGGTTAATGCAATACTTTATCATTGCAAAGATAATTTATCATCTATAAATGGAGTAATAAGGCCTGGTATTGTTCATAGAATAGATAAAGATACTTCAGGATTATTAATGATAGCTAAAAATAATAACTCTCATAATTCTTTAGCTACACAGTTAAAAGACCATTCTATAACTAGAGAATATGAATTTATATGTCATGGAGTAGTAAAAGAGGATAAAATAACTGTTGCTAAGCCAATAGGTAGAAATCCTAAGGATAGATTAAAAATGGCGGTAGTAGTAAATGGTAAGAACGCTGTTACTCATTTTGAAGTTGTAAAAAGATTTGAAAACTTTACTCATATGAAGGCTAGGCTTGAAACAGGTAGAACACATCAAATAAGGGTTCATGCATTATCTATTAATCATCCACTTTTAGGGGATAGTGTATATGGTCCTAAAAATACTAAATTTAAGTTAAAAGGGCAAACACTACATGCAAAAAAACTTGGATTTATACATCCAACAACAAAAGAATATATTGAGTTTGATTCAGAATTACCAGATTACTTTAAAGAAATAATAAACAAATTAAAATAAATCTTGATAAAATTTTTATTAGAATATATAATAAAAATTAGTAACCTTTAAATGATACAGAGATATCATAAGGCAAAACTAGTATTAAACTTAAATTAAAATATTAATCATAAGTCTATAAAATTTTATGTTTTATATTTTAGTTAATATAGTAAATACAAGCTTCTTGTCTTATGATAAGAAGCTTTTTAGATTATAATTAAATTTACAGGAGGTCCATATGAGAGAAAAGGCCCAATTAATGGATGAAAAAGCAATCTCAAGAGCAATAACAAGAATAAGCCATGAAATAATAGAAAGAAATAAAGGAATAGAAGATGTAGTTTTAGTAGGTATAAAAACTAGAGGTGTTCCTATAGCAAATAGAATATCAAAAAAAATAGAGCAGATAGAAGGTAGCAATATAAATACTGGTGAAGTTGATATAACTTTATATAGAGATGATTTAAAAAAGGTTGATATAGATCCTGTAATAAATGGATCAAATGTAAACTTTAGTATAGATGATAAAGTAGTTGTTTTAGTTGATGATGTATTATATACAGGAAGAACAGTAAGAGCAGCATTAGATGCAATAATGGATATAGGTAGACCAAAATCTATACAATTGGCAGTTTTAGTAGACAGAGGTCATAGAGAACTACCAATAAGAGCTGATTATGTAGGAAAAAATGTTCCAACATCAAAAAATGAAATAATATCAGTTAAATTAGATGAAGTTGATAAAGAAGATTCAGTAACAATAAAAGAATAATAGAATAAATTAAAATAGCACATAATGCCTTTTAATCCAGTACAGAGATACTGAGAAAGGGAGAATAATTTCTCCCTAAAAAATTCAAGGGAGGGTTTTTTATGAAAAAAACAATAATGTCATTACAGCATTTATTAGCTATGTTTGGTGCAACGGTTTTAGTTCCAATATTAACGGGATTTAATCCATCAGTTGCAATATTTTGCGCAGGGATTGGAACTTTAATATTCCATTTTTGCACACAAGGTAAAGTACCAGTATTTTTAGGTTCAAGTTTTGCATTTATACCAGTAATAATTGCAGCTAAAAAAGCATATGGAGGAGACTTGTCTTATGCACAAGGTGGTATAATAGTAGCAGGTCTTATGTATGTATTTATGTCGTTTATAGTAAAAATGGTTGGAGTAGATAAAATTAAAAAGTACTTCCCAGCTCATGTTACAGGAGCAATGATAGTTGTAATAGGACTTAATTTACTTCCAACTGCATTTGACATGGCATCAAACAATATATTAATAGCTTTTATTACTTTATCAATAGCACTTATTATTAATAAATTTGCTAGTGGATTTATAAAGCAATTAGGAATATTAATAGCAGTAATAGTAGGATATACTATATGTTACTTTAGTGGAATTATAGATAGATCGACTATAATTAATGCTCCATTATTTGAAATGCCGCCATTTACTATACCAAAGTTTAGTCTAGAAGCAATAATATTAATTGCACCTGTTGTATTAGCAGTTTTCATGGAGCATATAGGAGATATGACAACAAATGGAGCTGTTGTAGGTAAAAACTTTATAGAAAATCCAGGACTAAACAAGACATTACTTGGAGATGGATTAGCAACAATAGTGGCAGGATTTTTAGGTGGTCCAGCAAATACTACTTATGGAGAAAATACAGCAGTACTTGCTATAACTAAAAATTATGATCCATCATTATTAAGAAGAACTGCACTATTTGCAATAGTTTTATCTTGTATAGGAAAGTTTGGTGGTTTTTTACAAAGTATACCTCAAGCAGTAATGGGTGGAATAAGTATATTACTATTTTCAATGATAACTTTAGTTGGATGCAAAACAGTTAAAGATAGTAATTGTATAGAAAATAAAAATAATATAATAATAATAGCTACTATAATGATAATAGGACTTGGAACAACTTACTTAGGGAATAAAGGTATAACAATAGGTATACCTATAACTAAGACTGTAATGATAACTGGACTTAGTCTAGCTGCCATAGTAGGAATAGTTTTAAATAGAATATTAAATAATAAAGAATTTAAAAATAACAAATTAGAAGAAGTTGGAAAAATAGAAATTAATACGATATAAGAAGTACTCATTGCATTTTGAACTGAGCCCCTTAAAGTAGACACAAGTAAAAAAGACTTGTAAAATACTACT
>CALESE010000107.1 GCA_937907205.1 uncultured Romboutsia sp.
CTAAGGCTTACGCCTATTTTTAGCATTTTATCACTAAAAATCTTTATAAAAAAGGAAATAGCCATCTTATATAACTTAAAAATGGCTATTTTGTCTACAATCTGAAACTAGATTTTTATCTAGTTCAATTGCTTTTATTCTTTTTGTATAAAATACTGCTTACTGAAAAAGAAATCATTATAAGCCCAATAGATATTATTAATTTATAGCTTGGTAATTCTGGCTCTATTTTTATACCAGCTTTTATTACATTTACATTTATAGCATGAATATCTGTATCACCATTGTGTTCTATACAAGATTTATTATATTTCCCTTCAACTTCTATAGTATCTCCTAATTTATTATATCCACCATATAACTTTACCTTTTTAGCATCATTTTTTTTCATATATATACCAATTGAATTAGTTGTATCATTTATGTTTATCCAACTATAATTCCCTCTATATAACTCTTCTCCAATAGATTCACCTTCAACTTTGACTATTGTATTATTATATATTTTAGATTCCATAATTAAATCATTTATACTTATGGTATCTGCATTAATTTTAATTGGTGTAAAAAAATATACTAAAATAATTATTATTGAAATTTTTTTTATCTTTTCATACATATACTTTTAATCCCCTCAAATGAATATCCTATAAGAACAAATACAGCCATAAATTCTAGTCTTGCTACATACATAGCAAACACATAATAAACTTTAAGTAAAATAGGCATTGTTGGAGATGTAACACCTATTGATAAACCTACATTTCCTACTATTGATGCTGATTCAAATGCAGATTGAGTTATAGGATAGTTATAATAACAACCAATTAATGTACCTACTAAAAACAATATTATATAGCAAAATATAATTATGGCACTTGATTTAATTACTTCACTATCTAATACATGATCCTTTATATTATGAAATTTAAATGTTTTAATTCTTCGTTCTGATACTAAAGATTCTTTTATATTAGATACAAAACCTTTAAACACAATCGAAAGTCTTAAAATTTTCATACCTCCTGATGTAGAACATGCACACCCCCCTATTAGCATAACAATCACTAAGATTATTATGTTGAAATCCCCCCATTCAAAAGCAAATTGACTAGCATATGAATTCATAAATCCTGTAGTTGATTGAGCTGAAAGTAAAGTAAATATACTTTTTCTAAAAGTTGATATAAAATCTGGATATAAATTTAAATTATTAATACCTTTAGTTAAAAAAAATGCTCCTATAAATATACTTATCAAAAATGTTTTTATCTCTATATTTTTAAATACTTCTTTGCTATTTGCTTTTAGTATACAATAATGAAAACCAAAGTTTATAGAACCTACCATCAAAAATATTGTTGCTATTATTTCATAAGAAAAACTATGATAGTACATAATATTTTGACTCATTGGAGCAAAACCTGAAGTAGACCATGCTGAAGATATTATACAATATGCATGGTAAATAGCTCTAAGTGGAGATATTCCTATTTTAATACCAGTTATAAAAAGCATAAATGTTCCAACAGCTAAAAATAAAATACCTATAATCCATATAAGTTTACTGGTATTTCGAGTGCTTGGCAAAAGTTCTACATCTTTTCCTTCTGCAACATACATTTTGTATGCACCTTGTGTTTTCTTAGTTAAAAATGTCATTGCTAAAACTACCATTCCTTGTGATCCTAAAAATGTTATTGTGTGTCTCCACATATTTAAACTTATACTTATATGATCTAAATCCTGTATTAAAAATACACCTGTTGTTGTAAAACCACTCATAACATCAAATATAGCATCTAAAAAAGACATCATATGGCCACTTAAATAATATGGTATAGCTGCAAGTACTATAAGTGTTAACCAAGCTAAAGATACTATAATTAAACCATGTCTCCATTCTACATAGTAATTTTCTTTATCATTTTTACCATATACCATTAATAAAAATCCAACTATAAACGATATATTTATACTTATTATAAAATCTATAAGTGGCTCATATTCTTTGCACATAAGTGCAACTACAATTGGAATTAACATAAAAAATGAACTTCCAACTACTATATATCCACAATAATAACTTATAATTTTTAAGTCACTTGTATTACGTTTACTTCTTAACATTAAATCCCCCACCTATATAATATACGTCATACAAAATAAGGCTAATAATATTATAAATATTCCTATTATCTCCTTTATAATCCCAATAACCACATTTTTTATTTTAAGAATAATAATCACCTATCTTATAAAGTTTTATTTGATTTAGCTAAATAATGCTTCTTCTAACGGAGAATATATAAATTGACTTTTACTTTTTACATTTATACTATCTGTTACTATAACAACTTTATCATTTTCTTTTAATAATAAATCTCCTTTTGGATATATAACTTCTGAATCTCGATAAATATATAAAATTACAAATTCCATAGGCATAACTATATCTTTTATATATTTATTACACCAAGATATATTTTTATCTATATAAATTTCAGCTAAAACCATATTCCCTCTTTCAAAAATTTGAAGTATCCTTACCTGTTCGCTCTCAAATTCCCAATCTATTAAGTTACTTATAACCTCAGTGCTACAAACAGTCTTATCAACAGCTAGCCTTTTGAATACATATTGATTTTTAGGATTGTTTACCCTAGCAATTGTTTCTTGTATATTAAAATTTTCCTTTGCAACTTCACATATTACTAAGTTCTCTTCATCTTTTCCTGTTGCTGCTACTACAACATCTGCAATATCTATATCTGCATCCTTTAATACTTCTATATCTGTTCCATCTCCATATATTATGTCTATATCTAATTTGTTTGATATTTTATTGCATACTTCTTTGCTTTTTTCTATAAGAGTTACATCATGTCTTCTATTTAATAAATTCTTTGCAAGGTAAAATCCTACCTTTCCTCCTCCTATGACTATAATTTTCATATATTACCCCTTATACTCTAGATTTTATAGCTTCTATACCTAATTTAATTGGACTTATGTAATCTATACCTAATGATTTATATATATGTTCTTTATTTACATCAGAAACCTTTGCTATTACTTTTTTTACATCAAATATTTTTTTTGCCATTTGGCATGATGTTATATTTATACTATCATTTTGAGTTAATGCTAAAAATAAATCACATTCTTCTATTCCAGCTTCTTTTAATATATCAATATCGTATTCTACTCCTACTATTCTTAAAGCATTAAACCCTGTACCTAATAATTCTAATCGTTCTTTGTTTTTATCAATTATAACTACATCATGACCATTATCTACAAATTCCTTAGCTACTGATGAACCAACTTTACCACATCCTGCGATTATTATATACAAATTACCCACCTCGTAATTTTAATTATCTTAAATGTATTATATTAAATCTTTATTTTATATATCCTTCTTTTACATAAAAATTATAAGATACTATTAGCTCAAATTAATATTGTTGATTATGTAATTGTTCACGAACTATGCCATCTTAAAGAAATGAATCATTCTGAAAAATTTTGGAATTTGGTTGAAAGTATTGATTATAAATTAAGAAAATAATGGCTTAAATATAATGGATATAAATTTAGGCTATGATGTAATCATAGCCTAAATTTAATAAATACTTAATATAGAAGTAAGACTTGGATCTTTTAATAGATAATCAAAATAACTATGAGCAGATGTATATCCTATCCCAAATTTGTTATTTTTCTCATCAACTACTTTATACTCATCACAAGCTCTTTTTATTTTTTCATAATTATTCTTATTGTTTACTTCATATATTATTCTATATTTTATTGGTATATCATTTATATATTTTGGTTTTATAAAATACATTACATCTTTTACTTTATTATCTTTGCTAAGTTTTTTTAAAACTTGACCATTTTTTCTATGCATTTCATGGTTATCAAATTTATAATGATGTGCAATTTGAGTTACACTATCAAATTTATTTTCAAATTCAATTATAGTTTTTTCCATTAAATCATAATGTGCTCCAGGAGTTTTATCTATATCTGATAATATTATTATATTTTCTTTTTTTATACCTATTTGCTTAAGTGCATTCTTAAATTCATTATTTCTTAATTCTACTTTTTCTTCTATACTTAAATCTTTAATTTTTTTATTATGATTAAATACATTAACTCCAGAACCATCTGAAACTAATGTAATATATACATTATCAGCACCACATTGTTCTATTGCTTTTATTATAGCACTTCCAGCCCATAAAATCTCATCATCCTGATGTTGAGGATAAAATACTACATGTTCTTTAAACTTTCTATCATATGTTCCTTCGATTTTATCTTGACTGTTGTTTTTATAGATTCTATATCCATAAAAAGATATAATTATTATTAAAGATAAACTACATAATATTTTAAATACTTTTTTATCCATTTTCATCACTGCTTATATATTTTGTCATTATTATTTTTACTCACTTTCAGTAGTATTCTCTTAAATTTATAATTTGTTGATATATTATTTATATTATTCTTCCTAAAAATTTCAAATTTATTTATAGGTGATAGTTATAAACTAATATTAATTAAATAGTATCATTTAAAATAAAACCGATGTAATAAAAATTACATCGGCATATATATTAAACTAAAGTTCTAAACTCATACCCATTATCTTTAAAATATTTAATTATTTTAGGTAATGCTTTCGCCGTTTCTTCTTTACCGTAAGTATCATGCATTAATAACACTACCATATTTTTATCTTTTGAAGTCTTTATAGCCATATTAACTAACTCATCAGCATTTTTCTTTTTACCTTCTGCATCTCCATTTAGTGCATTCCAGTCTATTGATACCTTATTATTTTCTTCTAAATAAGTATCAAGTTTATCCATACCTCTCCAAGACATATATCCACCTGGACATCTTAAAACTCTTGTTGAGAAATACGGACCTAAAACATCCTTTAATAACTCATCTGTCTTTTCAAAATCTGCTTTAAAGTTCTCAATATTTAAAGTTCTTCCTGGATATAAAGTATTATAATCATGTGTAAATGAATGATTAGCTATAGCATGTCCTTCTTCTAACTCTTGTTTTAAAAGATCTTTAGCTTTTTGTCCACCTGCTAATAAGTTTTGACCTGTTATAAAGAATGTAGCTTTTACATCATTCTCTTTTAATGTATTTAGTACTGACGGTGTATTTGTAGTAGAAGTTCCATCATCAAATGTTAAATATACAACTTTTTTACCATCATTTGAATAATCATATGTTGCAAGTTGCTTAGCTACTTTAGAAGCATCATCTGCAAAAGATTTACCATTTGGCCCTACTCCTATCATCATTTTTTTTCTTTCTTCTTCTTCTTTACGCTTCTTTTCTGCTAAAATTCTTTCTTCTTCCGCTTTCTTTTTCATTTCTATTCTTTTTTCTCTTTGTTCTGAAAGAAAAGAAGTAGTAGCTTTAATTCCTTTTGTTCCAAATACTAACATAATAACAGATATAATTGCTATTAAAGCAACTTTTTTTGAATCTAGTTTTTGTTTCTTTTTAGAAGCAAAAATATTC
This sequence comes from uncultured Romboutsia sp., assembly GCA_937907205.1. Taxonomy (GTDB): domain Bacteria; phylum Bacillota; class Clostridia; order Peptostreptococcales; family Peptostreptococcaceae; genus Faecalimicrobium. Next base: position 5,569 of record CALESE010000107.1, read on the forward strand.
TTCTGTCTACCCATAATATCCTCCCTCGGTTAATGTATTAATTTGTCGTTTCTCTCATAAATATAATTATAATCTTTTTATTTAAAAAGTCCATAAGATAAAATTTACAAATCTGTAATAATATAGTAATCGAACTTTAAAATAAATGTATAAGTAT
>CALESE010000108.1 GCA_937907205.1 uncultured Romboutsia sp.
GTAATTAAGATTTGATTACCTGCTCAGATTAATCATTATCTGAATATCTGGCTTGATTGTGTTTAATTCTTTAAAAGAATTATGTTTATATAAATTAACCTACTGTTTAATTTTCAAAGTTCATTTTTACTTATTTATTTTGTCCTTATCTCTCGGACAAGTAATACTATATCACCTTAAAAATATATCGTCAACACTTTTTTATAAAATTTATTTTTAAATAATATATTTTATTAATATAAATATAGATATAATCATTGCTATTACTTTATTTTAAAATAATTATAAAAAATAAAATTTTTTATAATTATTTTATTTCTTTTATTATATTTACCTTAAAGATAAAAATTCCACTTTAATTTAAAACTATATATATGAAATGATTCATATTATTAACAACTAAATATATTACTTTAATTCATTTTATATAAAAATTTGATATTTACAATTTAAATTATAAAAAATTCGCTTTGCTCAAAATAAAAATAAGACATCTACAAAATATAGATGTCTTAAATATACTAAATAATCAATATAGCTACTATAGTAGTAACCACCAATCCAATTAATACAGGTATTAAATTTCTCTTGGCAAGCTCTATTGGACTTACTCCACATATAGCTGCTGCTGATATAACTGACCAAGGAACTAAGCATCCTCCACCTACCCATATTGCTGATATCTGACCAAGTGCAGTAAGTGTAGCTGTATTACAATTTATAGCACTTCCAAAAACTCCTGCTAGTGAACCTGCAAGTGACATACCAGAAAATCCAGAACCATCAAGTCCTGTTATAGCTCCAACTACAGCTTCAATACTTGCTGCTGCTATCTTGTTAAGCAAAACTGATTGTGATAATGCAACACCTATATCAGATAATAAACCTTGAGAACCTTTTGGAAGTACATCCCCTAATACATTAGTAATAGGTGCATCACCCATATAAAAAAATGCTGCTATTGGTATAATAACTGCAAATATTTTTATACCAAATGTAAATCCTTCAGTCATATGTTCGCATACCTTGTCAAAACCTTTTTTACCATTTTCCATTATATCTATTATTATTAATAAGAATATAGCAGTTCCTCCTAAAAGAGCTGATGCATCTCCACCTTTAAGATTAAATTTAACCATGCATATTATATCAACAAAAAATCCTATTGCAACTAAAAATGCATAAATTTTAGATTTTTTACTAAAATGTTTTATTTTTTTGTATTCAACATGAGATAATTCATTTCTAAACACTCCATTTTTAATATCTCTTCTTAACATAAAATAGGATACTGATATAGTTACAACTGCCATTACCCAGTACAAAATCATACCTTCATTTATAACCATTGATACAGGAACTCCTGCCGCCCCTGCTGTTATGCTTGGTGCTCCTTGTATTACAAAGTCAGTAGATAATGCCAAACCATGCCCAAATAAATTAAGGGCTATTGCAACTCCTATGGCAGGAAGACCTGCATTAATTGCAATTGGTAAAAATATAGCTCCAACTAAAGCTACTGCTGGTGTTGGCCAGAAAAACCAAGAAAGAAGTAACATCATTATACCCACTGTAAAAAAAGCAGTTGTTGGATTTTTTATTATTTTAGAAAATGGTTTTACCATATAGTGAATTGAATTATTTTCTTCTAATGCTTTGGATAAAGCTACCATGATAGCTATTATTAAGATAACAGGACCAAGTTCACCTAATGATATAATAAAAGAGTTAAATATTGCCCCTATTCCTCCAAATAAACTTTGCTTATAAAACAATCCTAAGCAAAATACACCCAAAACACATGGTACTATAATGTCTTTTTTCATAATCATCATTATTAAAACAATAATCATAAAAAATATATAAATATAATGAGCTCCTGTTAAAACCATAATTATGTCCCCTTTTCTATGTGATGTGATATTATATTGTATGTTGTCTAAAATATTCTTGTTAATAATTATCCTTTATTTAGGCAAAATAAAATATATTAATAAAACACATATCTTACCATTTTTGTTATAATTAACTTATATTATCGACATTTAATTGGAGGTTTTTATGAATAACGAAAATAATAAATGTAATAAAAAAGATATTCTTAGACTAGCATTATTTCTAGGAGAACTTATGCTTTCAAATGGTGCCGAAACATATAGAGTTGAAGATAGTATAATTAGAATTTGTAAATCTAGAGGATTTCATAATATAAATGTATTTACATCTCCTACAGCTTTGATTATTTCTGATGATAGGTTTGATGGGTATTCTTTTATGAAAACAATAAAAAACCGTTCTATAAATTTAAATAAAGTTTCCTTACTTAATGGATTCTCTAGAAAATTTGTTAATAATTTAGATTTATCTATTGAAGATGCTTTAACAGAATTAAAAAATATTAATGAAATACAATCTTATCCTCATTATATTACTAATATTGCTACTGGATTTGCATCTGCAAGTTTTGCTTATCTTTTAGGTGGAAACAACTTAATAAATTTTATATTTACATTCATTACATCAATAATTGCTATTATAACTTTTGATAAAATGATGAGTATAAGTTCTATACCAACATTTTCTAGCTTGTCTGCTTCTATTTTAATAGCTACTGCAGGAACACTACTTACTGCTATTGGTATATTAGATACACCTAGAATGCTTATAGTAGGATCAATTATGCCTTTACTACCTGGTGTTTCATTTATAAAAGGTGTTCGTGACCTAATTTCTGGTGATTTAATATCTGGTGTTGCTCGTGCATTTGATGCTGGTATGACGGCAATTGCTATTGCCTCTGGGGTAGGTTTAGTTTTAAATATATATATTAATCTAGGAGGAATATTCTAATGATTGATGCACCTTTATATATTCATTTTATATTTTCATGTTTTTCAACTGTTGGTTTTGCTATATTTTTAAATTCACCAAAATCAATATTATCTCATGTGGGAGTAATCGGTGGTATTGGTTGGACAGTGTATGTATTTTTAATAAACAATTCATTTTCTCCTATATTAACAAACTTTATAGCTGCGGCTTTAGTTTCCATATTTAGTGAAATACTTGCTAGAAAACTAAAACACCCTGCTATATCCTTTGTAATACCTGGCATTATACCATTAGTTCCAGGTCTTAGCCTTTATAATACAATGTTATATTTAGTTCAAAATAATTATGATAGTGCAATTTCAACTGGTGCTACTACATTATTTGTAAGTGGTGCAATAGCACTTGGAGTTTTAATAGTGTCATCACTATTTAGAACATTAACTATATTAAAATATAATTTTAATAATAAAAAAGCTGCTAATTAGCAGCTTTTCCTATATTTTTATAAATAGATTCTTTTAATTTATTATCTTGACTTAATTTATATAGAGTATTATTATTTCATTTAATTTCAAAATTATTTTGTGAACTTATTTATAGTGTCCATAAGCTCATTTATCATTTTTTCAGTATTTTCACTATCATCATGTTTTATACTCTCTGACACACATCCCTTTACATGATTTTCAAGTAATATAGTTCCAACTTTATTTATAGCTGACCTTATTGCAGATATTTGTATTAATATATCTACACAATATCTTTCTTCCTCAACCATCTTTTGGATTCCTTTTACTTGTCCTTCTATTCTCTTAAGTCTTTTTATTAAAGCCTCTTTGTCATTATTTTTTGATAAGTTTTTTTCTTCCATATCTATCCCTTTCAAAATAAGTTATAGATATATTATAACTTATTTTTTTAAATACTTGTATATTACTTAAATTTTGTTTTATAAGTTATAAATATTTAAATTTATGTTAATCATATTAATAAAATAAGTTAAAAGGAGATATATTATGGGTCTACAATCTAAAAGTAATGCAGCGCAAGCTTTAAGTAATTTTAAAATGGAAATAGCAGGAGAACTAGGATATAGCTATGATCCTATAAGTGATAAAATACAAAGTAATGCTCCACAAGGAACATTAGATTCAGTTGCTCAAAATGTACTAGCTGGGGAAAATTTTGGTGGTATGATGACAAGATCATTAGTTGAAAAGGGCGAAGAACTTCTAATTAAAGAATATAATAAAAATAAATTACAATAAAATAAATACTAAATTTTATTAATTTTATTAAAACAAATTAAATATAGCATAAAAAGTCTTGTAAATTTTAAATTTACAAGACTTTTTACATTCTAAGAAAGTATATTAAATTAATCTTATTTTATAGGATTCTCACTTAAATAGTCATTGCTTACATATCCAAATGAACCATTATATTTTATTTTGACCCAACCAGTTGCAAACATTTCTAATTGTTCGACTTTATCTTTATATCCTAATCTCCCAATTATTTCATCACCTGTTGATGGTCCTTTTCTAATATTTAATCCACCTTCAGATTTTACATATTTTATTTTTATAGTTTCAGTTGTATCTTCTGGGTTTTTATTGCTTAAATATGAACCACTTACATATGCTTCTTCATTATTAAACTTTATTTTGACCCAACCTGCACTATCAATTGATATAACCTCTACTTTATTTCCTCTGTATAGTTTTCCTACAACTTGTCCCATAGTACTTGGTTTATTTCTAACGTTTACAGATTTACCTTCTTCTAAGTTAGTTACATACATTATTTTTTCACCAACTGGAAGATTTGGAATATTATTTGAACTATCTTGTAATCTTTTCAATTCATTAAATGCATTTTCATTTCCACCACTACCAACTTGAGTTATAGTTTTAGCTTTTTTGCTTCTAAATATATCTCTCTGACTAGAAGATAAACTATTACCTACTATAAGAACTGGTGAATTTTCTTTTGCTGCTAATACACCAACTGATAATGCATCTATTAATTGGTCCTCTTTTGGAATACCTTGTTTTGATACAAATACATTGTTTAATTCATTTGATGTATAAAATTTATTTATTACTTTTGCATTAGTTTCTATTCTATTAATTCCTCCTAATCTTTCTGGATTAGGCAATTGTTTTTCAATTTCTTTAGAAATAACACCTGTTGAACCTATTATATAAGATTTACTTATATTATTCAAAGATATAAATCCTTTAAAATCATCAATTCCCTTATTAAGAGATGCTGGAATTATTGCCATACCTTCAGATGCAACTACTGAAGCTATACTTACTGCATCAGCTAGTCCTTTATATCCATTTACTACTGCTACTTTTGTTACTGGTCTAATTTTATTTATTTTATTTGCAATATTAAGTGCTGTATCATGCCTGTTTTTACCACCTATTCTATGTGTTAACATTCCCATAGACTTTATTTGATTAACTACATTATCAGATATAACCCCTTCAGATCCTATTATATGTACTTCATTAACACCTAAATCTATTAGTGCTTCTTTTGTTATACTGTTTAAGTTTTCTTTTTCTGTCAATAAAATTGGTGCATCTATTAACTTTGCATATGGTGTTACAGATAGTGCATCTACTATTGAATTACTATTTACTAATACTACTTTATCTACACGATTCCATCTTTTACTTACTTCTACTGCAGTTAAATATCTATTTTTCCCCGATAGAATATTTTCTACTGCATAAGTAGATATATTATTTGCATTACCTATAATTGATGTAGATAAAACTAATAATAAAGATAGTGCTGTACTTATTACTTTTGACCTTTTCATAATATTTCTCCCCTTTATATATATTTAATATTAATTATATAACATATACTATATATATTCTATTATAATTTAAACTCTATATTTTAGATTAATATTATAACTTTATATATTATTGAGTTTATTGTATTGTACCCTTATTAATATAGAATTAATAAAAAAAGGACGGAAAAATACTCCATCCTTTTAATATCTATTCTTTATCTTTTAATTCAACTTTTATACTTAATTCTTCTAATTGAGTACTATCTGCTGGTGCTGGTGCATTAGTCATAGGACAAACTGCACTTTGATTTTTAGGGAATGCTATAACATCTTTTATATTATTAGTTCCTGCAAGTATCATTGTAAGTCTATCTAATCCAAATGCTATTCCTGCATGTGGTGGTGTTCCATATTTAAATGCATCTAATAAGAATCCGAATTTTTCGTAAGCTTCTTCATCACTAAATCCTAATGCATTAAACATTCTTTTTTGAACATCAGAGTTAAATATTCTAACGCTTCCTCCACCTACTTCATATCCATTTATAACTATATCATAAGCCTTAGCTCTTAAAGATGCTTTATCGTCACCTTCTAATTTATCTAAGTCTTCATCCATAGGAGATGTGAATGGGTGATGCTTAGCTATCATTCTTCCTGTTTCTTCATCTTCCTCAAATAATGGGAATTCCGTTACCCATAACATATTATAAACATTATTATCTAATAAGTTAAGTCTTCTTGCAACTTCTAATCTAACTTGTCCTAAAGCATCAAATACTACACTATTCTTATCAGCAACGAATAATAATAAGTCGCCTTCTTTAGCATTCATTCTATCAAGTATTGCAGTTAATTCTTCTGATGTAAAGAATTTAGCTATTGGAGAAATTACTTCTCTATTAGCTCCTACTCTCATCCAAGCAAGACCTTTAGCCTTATAAGTCTTAGCATGGTCTTCTATTTTACTTAATTGTTTTTTGCTTATTTCATCAGATTTACCTTCAACGTTTATACCTCTAACGCTCATACCTTCTTTAGTAGCATTAGCAAATACTCCAAATCCACAGTTTGCTACTAAATCAGATATATTAGTTAACTCATATCCAAATCTAGTATCAGGCTTATCTGAACCATATCTTTCCATAGCTTCAGCATAAGTCATAGTTGGAAGTGGTAATTGAACATCTACGTTTAATATTTCTTTAAATATTACTTGTACCATTTTTTCCATTATAGCCATAACATCTTCTTGTTCAACAAAAGACATTTCACAGTCTATTTGAGTGAACTCAGGTTGTCTATCAGCTCTTAAATCTTCATCTCTGAAACACTTAACGATTTGGAAGTATCTATCCATACCACTTACCATTAATAATTGCTTAAATAATTGTGGTGATTGTGGTAATGCGTAGAATTTACCTTCATTAACTCTACTTGGCACTAAATAATCTCTAGCCCCTTCTGGAGTTGGCTTTATTAAGAAAGGAGTTTCTATTTCACAAAAGTCATTTGAGCTTAAGTAGTTTCTTACTATATTAGCTACTTTACTTCTTAACATTAAAGTCTTTTGCATAGATGGCTTTCTTAAATCTAAGTATCTATATTTTAATCTTAATTCTTCTGAAACATTATCATCATCTTTTATATATATTGGTGGAGTTTCTGATTTATTTAATACTTTTAATTCAGTAGCAAATATTTCTATATCTCCTGTTGGCATATTAGGGTTTTTAGATGACCTCTCTGCTACCTTACCTTTAACAGCTATTACATATTCAGATCCTAACTTTTCAGCTTTAGCAAAAGCTTCTGCATTAACATCAGTATCAAATATTATTTGGCATAATCCACTTCTATCTCTTAAGTCAACGAATACTAATCCACCTAAGTTTCTTTTCTTTTGTACCCATCCCATAAGTACAACTTCTTCATCAATGTTTGATTCTCTTAAATCTCCACAATAGTGAGTTCTTTTTAATCCGTTTAGAGTCTCCATTACTTACCCTCCTATTTATAATTTCTTTATTTCTATATAATTAATTATTTTACGTTTTATTTATCTATAAGTCAAATAATTAGCTATCTAGAATAAATAATTACTAGATAGCTAATTTGTTAATATTAATAAATTATAATCTTATTTTTAATTCTTTTACTATTTCACTTAATTTTATAGTAGTTTGTTCTGATGTAGACATATTTTTAAGTGTTGCACTATCATTATCTAACTCATCATCACCTATTACTATTGTAAATTTAGCATTTATTTTATCAGAATACTTAAATTGAGCCTTAACACTTCTATCTAAGTGATCTTTATCAGCACTTATATGATTAGTTCTTAAATCTTTTAATATCTTAAAGCTCTTAGTCTTAGCTTTATCTCCTATTGTTACTATAAAAATATCTGTTGCATATGGATTTTCTATTTCTATATTGTTATTTTCCATAGTTAATAATAATCTTTCAGCACCTATAGCAAATCCGATACCACTTGTTCCCTTAGGACCACCTAATTGCTCAACTAATCCATCATATCTTCCACCACCACAAACTGTACTTTGTGATCCTATATCATTAGATATTATTTCAAATGCAGTTTTTTTGTAGTAGTCAAGTCCCCTAACTATACTCTTGTCCACAACAAAATTTATTTCCATTTCTGTTAAATACTCTTTTAATTTATCAAAGTGAGAGATACAATCTTCACATATATGGTCTGCCATAAATGGTATATCTGTTAGGTTTTCTTTACAAGTAGGAACTTTACAGTCTATAACTCTCATAGGATTTTTATCTTTTCTTTCTAAACATGTTGCACATAAAACATCTGACTTTTTATCAAGATATTCTTTTAATAAATCATTGTATTTAGCTCTACATGTTGGACATCCAACTGAGTTTATACTTACTGCTAAATCTTTAAGTCCTACTTCATTAAAGAATTGTACAGCTAATGCTATAACCTCTGCATCTATTGAAGGATTATCACTTCCAAGTGCTTCTATACCAAATTGATGGAATTGTCTTTGTCTTCCTGCTTGTGGTCTTTCATATCTAAAACATGGCGTTATGTAAAATAGCTTTGTTGGTTGTGTATCTGCATATAATTTATTTTCTATAAATGCTCTTACAACCCCCGCAGTTCCTTCTGGTTTTAAAGTTATATCTCTTTCTCCTTTATCCATAAAAGAGTACATCTCTTTTTGAACTATATCAGTTGTATCTCCAACACTTCTTTTAAAAAGCTCCGTATGTTCAAATACAGGAGTTCTCATTTCTTCATATCCAAATAAAGAACATATTTCTCTAAATTTATTTTCTACATAATTCCATTTATATGCATCTTTAGGAGTTATGTCTTTAGTACCTCTAGGAGCTTTAGTTAGCATTTTTGTATACCTCTTCTTTCTTTCTGTTTATCATTTCTTCAACTCTATCTATATATTGTTCTACATTTTTAACGTTATCTACTCTTTCAATTCTATCTTCATCTAAATATACAAACTTAGATATAGATCCCGCACCTAATGCATAGTTACTTTGTTTTTCTTCCATAATTTGCATATTATATATGCACTCATATCCTTCTTTAGCATATCCTATATTTTCTAAATTACCAAGCATTTGCTTTTGACGATATAAATAATATGGATTAAGTCCCATATCACGAGCATATTCCATAGATAAATCTATCATTTTTATCATTTCTTCATATTGAGTAAGTTCATAGTTGTCCATTTGCTCTTTTAATTTAGATGCTCTTTTTACAGCTAGAGTATGAACTGTTAAACTTTCAGGAGAAAGTTTTTTAATTTCTTCTAAAGTATGGCGTACATGTCCTAAATTTTCTCCTTCTAGTCCTAATATAACGTCCATGTTTATATTGTTAAATCCTATTTCACGAGCTAGGTTAAATGACTCTATTATCTCAGCTACACTATGTCCTCTTCCTATCTTTTGTAATGTTTCATCATTCATAGTTTGAGGATTTATACTTATTCTAGTTACATTGTTTCTCTTTAGACATTCTAATATTTCTCTATTTATAGTGTCTGGTCTTCCTGCTTCTACTGTAAATTCTTTTATCTTACTTAAATCTAATTCCTTAAATAATGCTTTTATTAATATATCCATTTCTTTAGCATCAAGTGTAGTAGGTGTACCTCCACCAATATATAAAGTTTCTATTTCTTTGTTAGTTTCTTCAAGTAATTTTGCTAATCCTTTTATTTCAATTATTAGTTTTGAAAGATATTCTTTCTTTAAATGACCAAATTGCTTTAAAGGATTGGCAGGGAATGAACAATAATAACATCTTGTTGGGCAAAATGGTATACTTACATATAATGATATTTTATTTTTATTTATAGGGTATATAAATAATCTTTCTCTTTTAGCTATACTTAATGATAGTTCTATCTTATCATCACTTATAAGGTACTTTGTACTTAATTCTTCTTTTATTTGTTCATCACTTAATCCTTTATCAAGTAAGTTATGTACTATTTTTATAGGTCTTATTCCTGTAAGTATTCCCCATGGTACATAAGAATTAAATAATTTTTTAAGTACCTTAAACATACTTCTCTTTATTGTTTCTTTAGTAACTTTTTTTATTTCTTGATCATTTAAATTGCTTAAATCACTATGTTCTATATTCTCAAATCTTACATTATAATTTTCTAAACATTGTGTTTTAGATATTAGTGTATTATTGTGTATTAAAATACTATTTTCTAAAACTCTTCCAAAATGTTTTTCATCTACATATTCAAATTCACTAGTAAATAATTTTACTAGCTCTGATATTTCATATTTATAATCATGTCCTTTTAATACTATGCTTATCATATTAACTACTCCTTTATCTCTTGTACTTAAAATAATACCCATAAAATATACTTTAACTTATAACTTTTGAAGTAGCTTAAGTAAAAATCAAATTACATATAAGGATTACTTACTTTTTCTATTCCAAGAGTTGAGCTTGGTCCATGTCCTGGATGTATATTTATATTATCTTCATACTTAGATAATTTTTTAAGAGATTTTTCTATTTGCTTGTAGTTTCCACTATAAAGATCCGTTCTTCCTATACTTCCAGCAAATAAAGTATCTCCTGTAAACATTTCATTATTAACTCTTATACACATACAACCTTTAGTATGTCCTGGAGTATGTATAAAGCTTAATCTTAATTCTCCTAAGTCTAATTTATCCTTATCATTTACATAAATATCTGCATCTACTTCTTGTGGTCCACAATGCATAGAATAACTTAAATTTTTTCTATTATCTAATAAAAGTTCTTTTTCTTCACTGTGAGCTACTACTTTTGCTCCTGTCTGAGATTTTATATAATTAACAGCTCCTATATGGTCTCCATGAGCATGTGTAAGTAATATATATTCTAATTGTAGTGAGTTACTTTTTATATAATTTAAAATTTTATCTTTTACTCCACCTGGGTCTACAACTGCACATTTTTTAGTTTTTTCATCAACTAATATATACATATTTTCACCAAAATATGGTTCAACCATTTTCTCTATTTTCATAAATACCCCCTAAAAATTCTTACTTGAATCTAATAACATAGTTACTGGTCCATCATTAATTAAATCTACCATCATATGTGCACCAAATTGACCTGTTTGTACTACTATATCTTGGTCTTTTGATTTTTGCACAAACTCTTCATATAATGGTGTTGCAACTTCCGGTCTTGCTGCATTTGTAAAACTTGGTCTTTTTCCCTTTCTGCAATCTCCATATAATGTAAATTGTGAAACTACTAAAAGCTCTCCACCCACATCTTTTAAAGATAAATTCATTTTACCATTTTCATCTTCAAAAATTCTAAGATTTAATATTTTGTCTATCATATAATCTACATCACTAGAAGTATCTTCATGAGTTACTCCCAATAACACAAGTAATCCTTTTTTTATTTGTCCCGTTATATTATCTTCTACTGTAACTTTTGAAGAAGATACTCTTTGAACTACTGCTCTCATAACTTCCTCCTAATTTATAACTCTATAAATATCCTCAACACCAGGAATTGCTTTTACTTTTTTCATTAATAAATCTAACGATTTTATATCGTGAACCTCAACTAATAAATTTACATTTATTATGCCATCTTTACCTTTTCTTGCATTGATACCATTTAAACTAAATTTATCAACTGCAACCATATGAGTAATATCATTAATAATTCCTCTTCTATCTAAAGCATTTATTTGTATCTCAGCTTCAAATTTACTATTTTCACAATTTATCCATTCTACTGCAACTATTCTATTTTTGAAAAAGTTATCTTCACTTTTTGCATTTGGACAATCAGTTCTATGAACAGCTACTCCTCTTCCCTTTGTTACATAGCCAACTATCTCATCTCCTGGAAGCGGATTACAACATTTTGCTAGTCTAACTAATATGTTATCTAATCCTTTTATAGATATACCTTGTGGATTATTATTTTTTCTTTTCTTTTTATACTCTTGATCACTTAACTTATGTTTTTCTAAGTCATTTATTTCATCAATTTTACTTTGCTCTTTATTTATCTTTTTAACTTCTTTTTCATAGGCATCTTTTATTTTAGGAACAACTTGTGATACTATTATTCCTCCATAGCCTATAGTAGCTATTAAATCTTCAACTGTTGGTTGATTAAACTTTTTTGCAATTTGTTGCATATATTTATCTATAAATGGTTCTTTAGTTAATGGTAAATTATATTTTTTGAATTCTTTTTCTATAATACTATTTCCACGCTCTATATTCTCTTCTCTTCTTTCTTTTCTAAACCATTGTCTAATTCTACTCTTAGCATTTGGAGTTTTTACTATACTTAGCCAATCTCGACTTGGTCCATTAGAGTTTGAAGATGTTAATATTTCTACTATATTTCCATTTTGAAGTTGGTAATCTATACTTACTATTCTACCATCTATTTTTGCACCAACACATTTATTACCTACTTTAGTATGTACTCTGTATGCAAAATCTATAGGTGTAGCTCCTGCAGGAAGTTCAATTACATCTCCCTTTGGAGTAAATACATAAACTTGACTATTAAATACATCTTCTCTTAATGCATCTAAAAATTCTCTAGGGTCTTTTAAATCTTTTTCCCACTCAATCATTTGTCTTAACCATTGAAGTTTGCTATCAACGTTATTTTGATTAGTATTGTTATTACCTTCTTTGTACTTCCAGTGAGCAGCAATTCCGTATTCTGCAACTTGATGCATTTCAAGGGTTCTAATTTGAATTTCTACTGGTTCACCATCTGGTCCTATAACTGTAGTATGAAGTGATTGATACATATTTGGCTTTGGCATTGCTATATAATCTTTAAATCTTCCTGGTATTGGAGTCCATAAAGTATGTATCATACCAAGTACTGCATAGCAATCTTTTACTGTATCAACTATTACCCTTATTGCAGTTAAATCTAGTATTTCATCAAAGTTTTTATGTTTATTTTGCATTTTACTATATATGCTATAAAAATGCTTTGGTCTTCCATAAACATCACTTTTTATATTAACTTCTTCAAGCTTATTATTTATAACTTTAACAATATTTTCTATATAAGCTTCTCTTTGACTCCTTTTTTTAGCAACTTTTTCAACTAAATCATAATATCCTTCTGGATCTATGTATCTAAGTGCTAAATCTTCTAATTCCCATTTAATTTTAGATATACCTAATCTATTAGCTATTCCACCATATATTTCTAGAGTTTCTTTAGCTTTTGACTTTGCTTTTTCTGGTGGCATAAATTTAAGTGTTCTCATATTATGAAGTCTATCTGAAAGTTTTATAAGTATAACCCTTATATCATTTGCCATAGCTAAAAACATTTTTCTTAAATTCTGTGCTTGTGTTTCTTCTTTAGATTGGTATTTAATTTGACCAAGCTTAGTTACACCATCAACTAAATCTGCAACTTCACTTGAAAATTCTCTTTTTATATCTTCATAAGTATAATCCGTATCTTCTACAACATCATGTAAAAGGCCCGCTGAAATTGTTTCTATATCTAATTCCATAGAAGCTAAAATATTTGCTACTGCTATAGGATGTATAAAGTATGGCTCTCCGGACTTTCTAAATTGGCCTTCATGTGCTTTTTTCCCAAAATAATATGCTTTTTCTACTAAGCTAACATCTGCATTTTGTGCATAGCTCTTTATATTTTCTATTAATTCTTGTAATTCATTATCATGCATAATACCACCTATTTAGTATGAATTTCGCTACATATCTGCTGCGTTTTATTAGTTTTTAATATAGTAAAATAGTTGGCTATATACCAACTATTATAAAATCCTAGTATTTTACAAGAGAATTTATATCATAATTTGATAATTTTTCTCTTCCGTTTAAGAAATCTAATTCTATTAAGAATTGCATAGATACAACTTCTCCACCTAATTTTTCAATTAGTTTAGCTGCAGCTTCCATAGTTCCTCCTGTAGCTAATAAGTCATCAACTATTGCTACTCTTTGACCTGGCTTTATAGCATCTTTATGTATTTCTAATGTATCTAATCCATATTCCAATCCATAAGAATAACTTTCTGTTTCATAAGGTAGTTTTCCTGGCTTTCTAACAGGTACAAATCCTACTCCTAATCCATAAGCAACTGGAGTTCCCATTAAAAAACCTCTCGCTTCTGGCCCTACTATTACATCTACGTTTTTATCTTTTAACTCTTTTACAAATTGGTCAACTGCAAATTTAAAAGCATTTCCATCTTGCATTAAAGTAGTTATATCTTTAAAATTTATGCCTTCTTTTGGGAAATTTTCTATTTCTCTTATTTTAGATTTTAAGTCCATATTAGATTCCTCCTAATAACTGCCTAATTTTAACTTCTTTAGATTATTAATTATCTTAATTTTTAATTAGTTATAGTTACTGTTTTTATTAATAATTTATTAAAATAGATTTTTAACCTAATGCTTACATTTTATTAAATAAATTATATATAATAAATATCTTTGGTTATAATATTTGATTATTGATTTAGTATTATTCATATTTATGCAAAAATACGAATAATATTCCATAATATATAACTAATCATAATGAATACTATTATTATATCTTTTTATCTATATTTTATCAATATTTGGAGTGTTAATTCTTTTTTTATTATATTTATTACTAAAATCTATAATTACTTATATTTATTTGAAGTTTTCTATTTCCTCTAAATTCATTTATTTCTGGGTAATATACCAAATCTATTGATACATTATTTTCTTTTCCATCCATAACTCTCATATACTCAAGATCTCCATACTTTTCTTTTAATTTTTCAATAAACTTCTCTATATCTCCAAAATATATACCTTCTATTAATCTATTACTTTCTTGTAATGTAAGCTTTAAAACATTTTTATTTTTGCCTAATATTTTTGCATTTTTTACTTTTAATCCTCTTGCCCCAAAAGTAGGCTTAGCATTTCCTTTTCCAAATGGTTCAAGTAAACTTAATTCTTCTACTAACTCAAATGTTATATAAGATATAGGTAAGTGTAAATCTATAAATACTTTAGGTATAACATCTTCATCAGTTAATTCACAATTATTATTTATTGTATTTCTAAAATCATCTATATTTTCAGTTGGAATGGAAAGACCTGCTGCCATAGGATGTCCTCCAAATTTACCTAATAAATCTTTACATTTAACTAATTCTTCAAACATATTATACTCTTCAATAGACCTTCCTGAACCCTTAGCTCCATCATGAGCTTTTGTAAGTACTATTGTTGGAAGATTATATTTCTCTCTTACTCTTCCTGCTATTATACCAGCTATACTTTCATGAACATCTGGTATAAATACAACTAATACTTTATTATCTAATATCATATTCTTATCAGCTACTTGATTTATAGCTTCTTCTAAACCTAATTGAGTTAGTTTTTGTCTTTCTATATTAAGATCATTTAACTTCTTAGATAAAGCCTTTGCTTCTTCTTTATTCTCAGTAAATAGTAATTCTAATGCAAGACCTGCAAATTCTAATCTACCACTTGCATTTATACATGGACCTATTACAAACCCTAATGAATATACTGTTATTTCTTTCTCATTTAAACCAGTTTCTTCTATTAGGCAATTAAGTCCTAGATTATTAGTATTATTAAGTTGTCTTAATCCATTTTTAACTATTATTCTATTTTCATCAACTAAATCAACTACATCACATACTGTTGCTATTGCTACAAATTGTAGGAAATCATCTGCTTCTTTTAGGTCTATATTAAACTCTTCGTATAAAACTTGAACAATCTTATATACTACACCTGCTCCACATAATTTTTTAAACTCATATTTGCAGTCTAATTGCTTAGGATTTACTATTGCATCTGCATTTGGTGTTATATATTCTTTTTCTCCATTTTCTAATTCTATAAATGGTATATCATGGTGGTCTGTAATTATTACTTTCATACCTAAATCTTTAGCTAATTGTATTTGATCTATTGCTGCTATACCATTATCGCAAGTAATTATTATATCTACATTATTATCTTTGGCATTTTTTATAATACTTTCATTTATTCCATATCCTTCTGTTATTCTATCAGGTATATGATAATTAACACATGCTCCGCACCTTTTAAGTGCACTATATATTACATAAGTACTTATAACTCCATCAACATCATAATCTCCAACAATTAATATATTTTTATTGTTATCTATCCCACTTTTAAGTATTTCTACTCCTTTTACTAAATCTTTAATATCTTTTGGATTTCTTAAATTACTTAAATTACTATCTAAAAACATTTTTGCATCATTTATATCCGTTAAGCCTCTATTTACCATAAGCTTTGATATCATAGAGTTTAAATTTAATTCTTTAGCAATACCTGATGGGTCTACTTTTATAGTTTTTAATCTCCAATTTTCCAATTTAAACACCTCCACAAATATTTTTATATATTTAATCTATCCTAAATTTATATTTAATTTTCTAATTGATACAATTATAATTTTAACATAAAATAAAAAATAGTATCTATGTAGTTTATAGATACTATTTTTTATTTTATTATTTTCGTTTATATTTTGATCTTAATATCTTTATTACTAATAATATTCCAACTATAAATTTAGTATCCCATCCTAATTATTTTATTTTTCAATATCATTTAGTTTAACATCTTTTATTTTCTCCATAACTAATACTCTTTTACTAGAGTATTCATTTTTATAAAATAAAAGGGACAATTTCAATATTGCCCCTTTTTAACTATTTATGATTATTTGCAGTTTCTATGTATTTTAATGCAGATTTTACAAGGTTTTCTTTTTCTATATCAGACAATTCTCTAATAACCTTAGCTGGAGAACCCATTGCCAAAACTCCTGACGGAATTTCTTTGCCTGGGGGAACTAAACTACCTGCACCAAGTAATGTATATTCTCCCACTTTTGCCCCATCA
Organism: uncultured Romboutsia sp.; assembly: GCA_937907205.1. Taxonomy (GTDB): domain Bacteria; phylum Bacillota; class Clostridia; order Peptostreptococcales; family Peptostreptococcaceae; genus Faecalimicrobium. Next base: position 17,147 of record CALESE010000108.1, read on the forward strand.
AGAACTATAGAACCCATACCTATTAAGGTATTATTTCCTATTGTACATCCATGTATTAATGCTTTATGCCCTATCGTTACGTTTTTACCTATTACAGTAGGTATATCATTTCCTACATGAACTACACATCCATCTTGTATATTGGTATTTTCACCTATTGTTATACTTTGCTCATCTGCTCTTATAACTGTGTTGTACCATATATTAACATTTTTTTCTATATTTACTTTACCTATTATATCTGCACTCTCTGCTATAAAAACAGTTTTATCTATATTTGGTTTTATTCCTTGATATTCTTTTACCATTTTTTATTTTGCTCCTTCTAGCATTAACTTAGCTTGAATCATTATTGAACATTCAGTACGCTTCTTTTGCATTTCACATCCAAGTTCATAAGGTTTCATTACATCTCCATTAAAGTTAGTTGCATTTGCATGACATCCACCTGAGCAATAAAATTTATTCCAACATTTTTGGCAATCTTCTTTGCTGTAAACGTGAGCATTTCTAAAACTTTCAGTTAAATCTTTAGGGAATACTATTTCTTTATCCATTATATTTGCCATTTTATAATCTTCATTGCCAACAAATTGATGACATGGATATATATCACCTTCTGGAGTTATAGCTAAATATTCATTACCTGCTCCACATCCAGTTATTCTTTTTATTACACATGGACCTTGATTTAAATCTACAACAAAGTGAAAGAATGTAAAATCTTTTCCTGAAGCCTTCATATCAGCATATTCAATAGCTAATTTTTCGTACTCTTCAAATACTCTTGGCATGTCCTCTGGTCTAAGTGCAAACGGATTAGATTCATCATCTACAACTGGCTCTATTGAAGTAGAAGCAAATCCTTCATTAGCAAAATGCATAACATCCTTTGCAAAATCTAGGTTTTCTCTTGTAAATGTTCCTCTTATATAATAGTATTTATCCTTTGGTCTACTTTCTATAAGTTTTTTGAACTTTGGTAATATAACATCATAACTTCCTTTATCATTTAAAGTAGGTCTCATGTTATCATTTATTTCTCTTCTACCATCTAGACTTAACACTGCATTATGCATATGTTCATTTATGTAAGCTATCTTTTCATCATCTAATAATACACCATTTGTAGTCATAGTAAATCTTATATTTTTATTATAGTCTTTTTCAACTTTTCTTCCATATTCAACCAATTGCTTAACTACATCAAAATTCATTAATGGCTCCCCACCAAAAAAGTCTATCTCTAGATTTCTTCTATTTCCTGAGTTTGCTATTAAATAATCTATTGCTTTTTTGCCAACTTCAAAACTCATCATTTGCTTAGTTCCACCAAAATCTCCTTGAGCTGCAAAGCAATATTTACATTTTAAGTTGCAATCATGTGCAACATGTAGACATAATGCTTTTACTACTTTTTTTCTATTTATAAAACTTGGATGAGAAATATATGTATCTTCTGTGTATAATAATCCATCTTCTTCTAATGTTTTAATTTCATCATATGCTTCATTTATTTGCTCAATTGAGTACGCATCTTTAAGCATATCTAATATTTCTTCTTTACTTTTTTCTTTATAAATATCTACTAACTTATAAGTTACATCGTCAACTACATGAACAGCCCCTCCATTTACATCTAAAACTATATTGTAACCGTTCATTGAAAATTTATGTATCATACTCATATATATACCCTCCTAATGTACTATTATCTATAATCAATGTATTTTTTCTATATTTTATATAATTCAATCTAATACTCATTGGATAAATTATATAAAATATAGGCAATACAATTAAAATAAGACGTCATATGTATGACGTCTTATCATAAACCCCTTAATAATAACTATCTTTCACACTCTTGGTTTGCAACTGTACAAGAAGTTTTACAAGCTGATTGACAAGAAGTTTGACATTCACCACATCCACCTTTTGCAGCACTTTCTTTTAAAGTAGCACTAGATAAAGTTTTTATATGTTTCTTTTCCATTATAAATTACCTCCCCCTAGAAATTTCTAAACTGATTATATCATAAATTTTCCTTATATTGTAAAATTTATTTAAAATTAACTCCTAAAACCCCACCAATACCACCAGATAAAGACACTAACAACACTTTATATATCATGTCAATCTCAAATGAAAAAGTCTCCTTTGCTAAAAATACTATTATCATAAGACACACTATGTACATAAGACCTACTAAAAGACCATATATAAGTCCCTTTTCTTTTATATTCTTTGAAGCATAAAATCCTCCAAATGCTGATGAAACTGTTGTTATAATAGATGATGCCATTGCTATAGTGCTTCCTGACATACTACTAAAAGTAAGGAATAGGTTATATATTAATAGCGTGGCTAGTGTTAATATATATGAATATCCTAATCCCTTTAGAACATAGTTTGTTTTTTCCATAAAAATACCTCCCCTCAATATATATATATTCTAGGGAAGGCTTGTACATTCCAATTATTGTTGTGAATCTTTTTTAGTTTCTACAGTTCCTATAGCCCATTTTTCAAATGGAACCTTATTTCTATTTGGTCCTATTTCTAGTATTACACAGTCTTCTTCAACTTTAGCAACATTAGCTATTATACCACCTATAGTAACTACCTTATCTCCAACTGATAAATTTTCTCTCATTTCCTTTAATTGCTTTTCTTTTTTCTTTTGTGGCTTTATAAATAAGAAGTAGAATACCCCAAATACTACAACCCACATAACTATAGCCATTATTATTTGTTGTGTTTGACCAGTCATTACTTTATCTCCTTTATAAATTATTATAGAACTTACTTCACTAACTTTATCAATGATTTATAAATCACTAATAAATTTATATCTTTAATAATTATTATATATCAAAAATATTGTAATTAATAGGAAAAATCCTATAATTTATATCCATACTTTTTAAAGAATTCATCTTTAAAATCTAATAATCTATCTTCCATTATCGCCTGTCTTACTTGCTTCATTAAATCTAATAAGAAGTGTAAGTTGTGTGTAGTTATAAGTCTTGATGCTAATATTTCATTAGCCTTAACTAAGTGTCTTATATATGCTCTTGTGTAATTCTTACAACAATAGCAATCACAATTTGGATCTAAAGGAGTAAAGTCTTTTGCATATTTAGCATTTCTTACAACTACTTTCCCTTCACTTGTCATTGCTGTACCATTTCTAGCTATACGAGTAGGAAGTACACAATCAAACATGTCTATTCCTCTTATTACACCTTCTAATAAATCATCAGGACTTCCAACACCCATAAGGTATCTTGGTTTATCTTCTGGCATTAAAGGTACTGTATAATCTAAAACTTCATACATTAAATGTTTTGGCTCACCAACGCTAAGTCCTCCTACGGCATATCCTGGTAAATCAAGTTCTAATATTTCTTTTGCTGATTGCTCTCTTAAATCTTTGTACATACCACCTTGTATTATTCCAAATAATGCTTGGTTTTCTGTATTTTTATGAGCTTCTTTACATCTTTTTAACCATCTAGTAGTTCTCTCTAATGAGTTCTTAACGTACTCTCTATCTGCTGGATACGGTGCACATTCATCAAATGCCATCATTATATCTGAACCTAATGCATTTTGTATTTCCATTGCTTTTTCTGGACTTATAAAATGCTTAGATCCATCTATATGAGATCTAAAGTGAACACCTTCTTCAGTTATTTTTCTAAGTGGTCCTAAACTAAATACTTGAAACCCTCCACTATCTGTAAGTATTGGTTTATCCCAATTCATAAATTTGTGAAGTCCACCAGCTTCTTTAACTAATTCATGACCTGGTCTCATATATAAATGATAAGTATTACTTAATATTATTTGAGATCCTATTTCTTTTAACTCTTCTGGTGTCATTGATTTTACTGTTGCTTGAGTTCCAACAGGCATAAATATAGGTGTCTCTATAACACCATGTGGTGTGTGTAATCTTCCAAGTCTTGCGCCACTTTGCTTACATGTTTTTATAAGTTCATATCTTACTGCACTCATGTCTTTTCTCCTTAGTTAGTTATTTTATATCATTATAGCTTCTTAGCTTTTCTTCTCTACATTCTTCAGATTCTTCTATATAATCACAGTCTTTATAATGTATGCTAGTTATATTCATACTACTATTATCATTAGTTAATAAATATTTTCTAATAGCAAATAGCCCAACTATTGCAACTACTCCTATTAAGACTTCCCCCATACCTCCACTTTTTGGAAGTAGTAACATTTTTCTTGCTATGGCATATAAAAGTACTTCAAGTAATGCACCTGGTATATGAAGAGATAACATTACTACAAGTTCTACACCTATTACCAAAAGTAATATTTGACCTAGCATATCATTTAACTGGTTATATGCTACTGGCGTTTGATACTCTACTATATATGCTGTCCATATCATCCTTAATACATCTATAGTTCCCAAAAATACTGCTAGTAAAACTACCATTGATAAAATTGATTCAAAAACATATGCAATCCTTAACGATAAATTACTTTTATCTAAGCTTTTCATCATTTCCCCCTATTTTAGTATCATTGCATCTCCAAAACTAAAGAATCTATATCTATCCCTAACTGCTACATCATATGCATTTAAGACATTATCTTTAGTAGATAATGCACTTACTAACATTATTAATGTTGATTCTGGTAAATGGAAGTTTGTTATAAGTCTATTAACTACCTTAAACTTATATCCTGGATAAATAAATATATTTGTCCATCCACTACTTTCTTTTACTAAACCATCTTCACTACTTGCAGACTCTACAGTTCTACAACTAGTTGTTCCAACGCATATTACATTTTTACCATTTTTTTTAGCATTATTTATCTTCTCTGCTGCTTCTTTATCTACCATATAGTATTCAGAATGCATTTCATGATTTAATACATCCTCAACCTTAACGGGTCTAAATGTGCCAAGACCAACATGTAAAGTTACAAAAGCAATATCTACACCTTTTTCTTTTATTTTTTGTAATAACTCTTGTGTAAAGTGTAAACCTGCTGTTGGTGCTGCAGCTGATCCATTATGTTTAGAATAAACAGTTTGGTATCTTTCTCTTTCTTCTAATCTTTCTGTTATATATGGAGGTAGTGGCATATTTCCTAATTCATCTAAAATTTCTTCAAATATACCTTCATAATGGAATTTTATAATTCTAGATCCTTCTTCAGCTAAACCTACTACTTCCCCTATAAGTTTTTTGTTACCAAAAGAGAATTTAGTTCCAACCTTAGCTCTTTTTCCTGGCTTAACTAATGCTTGCCAAGTATCTTCTTCTGTTCTTTTTAATAATAAAAACTCTATCTTTCCTTTAGTTTCTAGCTTCTCACCTATTAATCTAGCTGGTATTACTCTAGTATTATTAAGTACTAAGCAATCTCCTGGATTTAAATAATCTATTACATCTTTAAAAATTTTATGCTCAATTTCTCCAGTTTCTTTATCTAAAACCATTAATTTCGAACTAGTTCTATCTTTTACAGGAACTTGAGCAATTAATTCTTCTGGTAAGTCAAAATAAAAGTCACTTGTTTTCAATTTAAACGTCCTTTCCAAAATTTATACAGTTATCATGATAACAAAAAAAATACATTTTTTCTATATATTATATTCTTAGAGTCTATATTTTATATTAAATTTATAACCAATACAAATTTTTAGATAATGTATTAAGTAAATGGTTTTACTTTTTTGGCATTTCAATATTTAAATGTTTGTATGCTTTAGGCATTGCACTTCTACCTCTAGGGCCTCTATTTATAAATCCTAATTGAAGTAAATATGGCTCATATACATCTTCTATGGTATTTCTATCTTCTCCAATTGAAGCTGCAAGAGTATCAAGTCCTACAGGTCCACCACCAAATTTTTGAATTATTGTCATTAGTAATTTTTCATCTACATAATCAAGCCCTAAAGAATCAACTCCTAAAAGTTCTAATGCTTTATTTGCTACTTCATCTGTTATATTTCCATCAGCTCTAACCTGTGCATAGTCTCTTACTCTTTTTAGTAGCCTATTTGCTATTCTAGGTGTACCTCTAGAACGTCTAGATATTTCAGTTGCTCCACCTATTTGTATTTTTGCACCTAAAATTTCTGCTGATCTCATTACTATTTGAGCAAGCTCATCAACTGTGTAGTAATCTAGCTTACATATTACTCCAAATCTATCTCTAAGTGGATTTGTAAGCATACCTGCTCTAGTTGTTGCACCTATTAATGTAAATTTAGGCAAATCTAATCTTATACTTCTTGCAGAAGGTCCTTTTCCTATTATTATATCTAAACAATAGTCCTCCATTGCTGGGTATAAAACTTCTTCTACACTTCTATTTATACGATGTATCTCATCTATAAATAACACATCATTTTCATTTAAGTTTGTAAGTATAGCAGCTAAGTCTCCTGCTCTTTCTATTGCTGGTCCAGATGTTATTCTTAAATTAACTCCCATCTCATTTGCTATTATACTAGATAGGGTAGTCTTACCAAGACCTGGTGGACCATATAAAAGAACATGATCTAAAGGTTCATTTCTGTTTTTTGCTGCTTCTATAAATATTTTCAAAAGCTCTTTAGCTTTTTCTTGACCTAAATAATCATCAAGTTTCTTTGGTCTTAAGCTATTTTCTATATCTACATCTTCACTTTGCATTCCAGATGTAATTATTCTATTTTCATCTTCAAAATCAAACATATCGATACCCCCTTATATGTATTATTTATTTTATTTTAATTATCTTAGGGATTTACTCATTATATATGATAAAGATTTCTTTATTATATCTTCTGTATTAAGCCCATCTTTTTTACACTTTTGAACTGCCTCTTTAGCTTCTGCTGATGAATACCCTAATGCTAATAATGCATCTACTGCTTCATCTTGAGATATTCCTATTGGAGCATTTGATAATAAAGTTGGTTCAAATTCAACTGATGTCTTATCTACCTTATCTTTTAATTCTAATACTATTCTTTCAGCTGTTTTTTTCCCTACTCCAGGAGCTTTAGAAAGCTTTGCTACATCTTCGCTTAATATATATGCTCCAATTTGACCTGGTGTAGCAAATGAAAGTATTCCTAATCCTACTTTATGGCCTATTTTTGATACAGATGTAAGTAATTCAAACATCTTCATCTCTTCATTACTTGAAAATCCACAAAGGCTCATATCATCTTCTCTTACTATAAGCTTTGTATATATCTTAGCTAACTTTCCTATTTGTAAATCTTTTATAGTATTTGATGATACATTTACTTTATATCCTATATTGTTATTTTCTATTACTATGCTATCTAAACGAATTTCTTCAATAGTTCCTTTTATATAACTATACATATTTCCCCCCAATATTCTTTAAAGTTTTTTCAAGTTTATTTGCATGAGCATGACATATCGCTACGGCTAATGCATCTGCAACGTCATCAGGCTTTGGAACTTTCTTTAAGTTTAAAAATGAAGTTACCATTTGCTGAACTTGTCCTTTTTGTGCTCTACCATATCCAACTACACCTTGCTTAACTTGAAGTGGAGTATATTCATATACCTTTCTTCCATTATGAGCACAAGCTAACATTGTTACTCCTCTTGCTTGTGCTACTGTTATAGCCGTTTTTACATTTTTATTAAAGAATAATTCTTCTATACCAACTTCATCTACATTATATTTCTTTATTAGTATATCAGTTCCTTTGTAAATAGTTTCTAGTCTGCTTAAAGTATCTGTGTGAGCTGGTGTTGTTACTGCTCCATAATCTATTACTTTAAACTTATTATTTTTATATTCAATAACACCATATCCCATTATAGCAATTCCAGGGTCTATACCTAATATTATCAAGTCAATTGTTCCTCCTAATAGTTTGTGAAATATCACAAAACTTATGTTCCCATATATTATATCATAAGTTTTTGTATACACAAAACCTACTTACATATAGAATATTTAATAGATATAGCTAAAGTAAAAGGACAATCTTATTAAAGATCGTCCTTTTACTTTAGCTACCTAAACTTTCAAGTTGAGAATATGCTTCCTCTTCAGTATCTAATGTTATTCCTTTTTTTACATCATCTTGAATTGAAGATGGTAATCTATTCTTATTTCAGTTTTCTCAATTAGTTCTTTACTACCATCATCTCCATATTTATAAAGTGCTAAATATTCATTGTCTAATTCCAAAGAATATTTATTAAATTTTGATATATCTGTATTATTTTGTTCATCTACTTTTTCACTCAGTACAATTTCATACTTGCTTACACTTTCTACATCTCTATCTGGATATTTATCATTTAAATATGCTATTATTTCTTTTTCTGTCATATCTAGTAATTCTTCATCTACTGTTCCTATCATTACCGGTAATTCATTTGATTTACTTTCACCTGAATTTTTTTTATGTAACCAAATTTCACAATCTTTGCTTAATCCAAACACTTCTTTTATGTTTTCTTTTTTATTTGTTTGTGCCTTAGATACTTCCTCTGGCTTCTTTTCATTATTTATACTTTTGAATCCTAAATAAATTCCACCGCTTAAAACAGCAACTCCAACTAAAATCATTACTGGTATTCTCCAAGGAAATGGTTCTTTTCTTTCAAACATAAATGTACCTCCTTCTACGTAAACTTTCTAATATATATTTTTTAATACATTTTAGGTAAAATTTAGGAAATATTTATATTTAGATTTTTATCCCATTTCACTAATTTTATACATACTATAAAGTATCATTTTAATTTAGATTAAGGAGGTATTTACTGTGAGTTCATATGTAAAAATAATTTATGATAAAATCGAATTTTTAGAATTTAAACAAAATATACTTTTTTTAAAGCAACCACAACATAAAGCCTCTATATTTGCACAGCTTACTTTAGATGATTTTATAAATATTCGTAATTTGGCTAACGAAGTTGAAGTCATCGTATCTAGTGGCGAAAAATATGATTTTGATATTTTTGAAAAAGAACTTTTTAAAATTTGGTCACCAATTAGATCATATCCATATTCTACAACCTTAATTGCAAAAGCTCTTTTAAAAGAAGATACATTCAATTCGCTTTTTAAAAATTTTAATTGATTAAAATAAAATTTTATTAACCTTTAATTTTTATAATAGATATATTTTATACCCAAAATGGAAATACTTCTTAGTAAGTAATATTTTATTAGGAGGTATTTTTTATGGATAAAATAAGTTGTAATGTAATCAATTGTTCCCATAACTCTAATTCTATTTGCTATGCAGATAAAGTAATTATTAATGGTAATGGTTCTCATGAAAGTGAAAATACATGCTGTAGTTCATTCTTAGATGTTGAGCATTATAGCAAATTAACTAATAATAAACATGGTGGAGGCCCTTGTTCATATCTAGGATGTAATGTTCATACATGTTCTTATAATACTGGAGAGGCATGTGCCCTTAATAGTATAGCTGTTGATAAAAATTCACCTGAAGCTAAATTATATTCTGAAACTTATTGCACAAGTTTTAAAGTTAAGTAAATAAAAAAAGGTGCAAATAAATTTGCACCTTTAATAACATATACTACAAGGAGTTCTTTTACTTTCACTTATAGTACCTGATATTGCATTTTTCATTCCTGAACATGTTGGATCACTATGATATTTTTTCCCATTTTTGCTCCAGTATACTATTTCTGAATTACTATCAGATTTGTTAGTATCTTTTATATCTTCACTTGATAATATATTTGTATCATAACTTACGTATTTATTATTGTTATTTTTATTTCCTTTTGAATTAACTCCTGGATTGTAACTTCCGGCCTTACAATTTGTGCTTATCCCATTTCCACTTGAAGAAAATATTATATCTTTACACTCATCACTTCTATGAACTTCTATTTGCTTTTCTTTTAATAATTCAACTGTTTCTACATGTGGATGACCATATTTATTATCATTACCTGCTAATATAACTGCATATTCTGGAGTTACTTTTTCTACAAAGGCTCTAGTTGTACTACTATGTGAACCATGATGTCCTACTTTTAATAAATCAACATCTCCTGGATTTATACTTTTTTCTATTTCCGCTTCTGCATCTCCCATTAATAATACTTTATCATTTCCATTAGTATATAATAATACTATCGAATTATTATTTGGGTCTTCTGAGTTTGCAACTGATAAAACTTTAAATGTTGAATCAGATAATTTAAACTCACTATTTAAAAGCGGAACACTTGGATTTAAACCTTTATCTGTTGCTGATAATATAAAGTCTCTATATGATTTAGTATTTGCATCCCCATTACTTACATATAAATTTTTTACTTTTATATTGTCTATAACAGCATCTAGACCTCCTATATGGTCAGCATGTGGATGCGTTGCAAATACATACTCTAATTCTTTAATTCCTTGACTTTTTAGATAAGATACTACTAATTTTTCATCATCATTATCTCCACCATCAATAAGTGCAGCCTTATTATCCTTTATTATAAGTATTGAATCTGAATTTCCAGTATTAATAAAATGTATCTTTGCTTCAGATACAGAATTATTATAATTAGATATATTTTGTGGACTTTCTTTTGATGTACATCCTACTTGTGTATATCCTAGAAATAAAACTAATGCTAAAATATATATTTTCTTAAATATGTTATTCATATTAAAATCTCCTCTCTATTTGTTGAAACTAATCTTTGAATATGTTACATATTCTAGCATAATTTCACTTAATTTGTCTAATTTATAAAAGCCTCTAAACTAACATATGTTAGTTTAGAGGCTTTTTATCTATGTTTTTTATTAGCAAATTTCTCCACCTATAGTTTTTATATCTTCTTTGTATAAAGTACAAGCTTCTATTGCTAACTCTAATCCTTTAGCTATTTCTTCTAAAGACATAAATGGTGTATTTTTCTTATCTATAACTTGAGAAGTCATGTAAGGTATGTGTATAAATCCACCCTTTATATTAGGATACTTCTTGTCAATCATGTATAATATTCCATACATTACATGATTGCAAACAAATGTACCAGCTGTATTTGATACTGTAGCAGGTATTTTGTTGTCATTCATATGCTTTACCATAGCTTTTATTGGTAAATTAGAGAAGTATGCAGCTTGTCCATCTTCTTTTATTATTTTGTCAATTGGTTGATTTCCTTCATTATCTTTTATTCTAAAGTCATCTATGTTTATAGCAACTCTCTCTGGAGTTATGTCAAATCTACCTCCAGCTTGACCTACAGATATTACTATATCTGGGTTGTGAGTTTCTATAGCTTCTTCTATAGACTTAACTGATTTAGTATGAACTGTTGGTATAGTTATTTTTATAACTTCAGCTCCATTTATGTTATCACTAACAAGTTTTACAGCCTCTTGAGCTGGATTTATTGGTTCTCCACCAAATGGATCAAACCCTGTTAATAAAATCTTCATTGTATTTCCTCCTATAAAAATTACCTATATTTATAATTAAAATCCTAAAGTGTACATAAGAACTATATGAACCACTAATAAAATTAAAGCTAAAGGTGCTTGTACTTTTATTACTGCATTTTTATCTTTAAGTTCTAATAATGCTGCTGGTAATACATTGAAGTTTGCAGCCATTGGAGTTAAGAATGTTCCACAGTATCCAGCTGTTAAAGCAAGTAATGAACATACTACTGGGTCTCCACCTTGAGCAAATACAAATGGTATACCTACACCAACTGTTATAACAGAAAATGCTGCATATGCATTACCCATAATAGCTGTAAATAATGCCATACCTACACAATAAGCTATAACTCCTATTAATATGTTTTCTTGTGGTATAACACCTGATATTATAGATGATATTTTATCTCCTACACCAGCCACAGTAAATAATGCACCTAAAGATGCTAGTAATTGAGGAAGTATTGTGAATGACCCCATAGCTTGGTACATTCTGTTACTATCTTCAAGAAACTCTGCCGGCTTAGCCTTAGTTATTGCAAATGTCATTAATAATGATACAGTTGAAGATATACCTATTGCTACTGTTCCTGAAAGTTCAGTAAATTGAGCTATAAGCATAGCTATTATAGCTATTAATAATGAAGGTATAAATATTTTTAAACCTAATTTTTCTTCTTTTAAATTTGTAAATGTTTCATCTAATTGTTTTAATGTTCCTATATTTATTTGTTTAGTTGCTGATAATACTGCTATAACAACCACTAATATTCCTACTATTGTATTTGGTATTAATTTACCAAATATAAATACTACTGCTAATATTCCCCAAAATACTGATGTTCCTATTCTAGTTTTGTGATTTATATCTTTTAATGTGAATATCATTGTTATTCCCATGTATAGTCCTAACATTATGTAGAACAGTTCTAATAAACTGTTTGAAAGTTGTGCCATATCCATATTATTTCGCACCTCCTACATTGTTATTTCTAGAAGCATATTTCTTCTTTAATCTCTTATCTAATAACATATTTTGTATCGCCCATATAACAAGTGATATAATAGCCACAGGTATAGCAGCTTTATTAAGTTGAAGTGGATCAACTATTATTCCTTGAGCTTCTAATGTAGATACTATTAAAAGTATACCTGCGTTTGCAAGAAATAAATTTTGAGCACAGAAATTACCAATGTTGTCAGAAGCTGCTGAATGAGCTTTTATTGTATCTAAATCTTCCTCATCTAATTCTCCATATTTAGCAACAGGTGCTCCTTCAGCCATTGAACTTACAAGAGGTCTAACAAACTGCGGATGTCCTCCAAGAGTAACCCCCATAGCTATTGTAGCTTCTCTTATAAATGTGTATCCACTTAAAAGTATACCTGTCGATAAACCGTTTACCTGCTTGATAAGCATGATTGCTTTAGCTTTTAATCCATATCTTTCACACAAACCTATTATCGGTATAGTAAGCATGAATAAACAAGTTGTTTTCTCCTCTCTCAAACTTTATTTAGTTAGTTTTTTCGTGTTAATTATATAACTATGATTTTAAAAAATAAATATTATTCGACATATTTTATAAAAATTTGTATTTTTTTGAATTAAATTACAATTTTAAATCAATATTAATTATACATTAAGACCTATACTTTTCTGTCTTCTTACACAAACAAATAAAAACACCTCCAATTATTCAGTATAAATTTCTCTATACATAATAATTGAAGGTGTTTTTATTTATATTAACATCTAAACATACTTTCTTACATTTTCATTATAAAATATAAATTATTTATCATAATGCTCATAATTTTTCTAATATTTTCAAATCAGAAACTATTCAGCTATTTCCCAGTTATGGTAAACATTTTGAACATCGTCATCGTCTTCAAGCATATCTATTAATTTATTCATATTTTTTAATTGTTCTTCTTCAGTTAATGCTGTAGTAGTTTGAGGTATCATTTTTACTTCTGAAGATATAAACTCATATCCTTTTTCCTGTAATGCATCTCTAACTGCTGCAAAATCTTCTGGTGATGTTACTACTTCGTATCCATCTTCTTCAGTTATAAAGTCTTCTGCTCCAGCCTCTAAAGCTATTTCCATTAACTCTTCTTCATCTACATTATCATTAGCTTCTATTAATATTTGACCTTTGTTATCGAACATAAATGATACACATCCACTAGTTCCTAAGTTACCACCATTTTTATCAAAGAAGTATCTTACATTACCAGCTGTTCTATTTTTATTATCCGTTAAAGCTTCTACTATAACTGCAACTCCACCTGGTCCATATCCTTCATAAACTATAGTTTCATAGTTTTCGTTGGCTCCACCACCAGCTCCTTTAGCTATAGCTCTGTCTATATTATCATTTGGCATATTATCTGCTTTAGCCTTTTCTATAGCTGTTTTTAATGCTGCATTGTATTCTGGATCTGCTCCTCCATCCTTAGCTGCAACCGCTATAGCTCTAGCATGCTTAGTAAATACTTTTGCCCTTTTAGAATCTTGTTTACCTTTTCTATTGATTATGTTTCCTATACGTCCCATAATTCCACTCCTTAATACGTATAATTGTTTTATATATCTACATGAATATATTTTTACAAATATACCCATTCCATATATTATAAATTACTTTTACTCGTAAATTTTAGCACAAATATTAATTTTAGTAAATTAGAACTTAGGTGGCTTCGGTGCTACATGTCTTTTATGTTCGCTTATTCTATGAAGCCTTTCTATTATCTCTTGATCTTTTTTAGGAACTAAATCAAGTTTTCCTTCTACTACATTATCTATCATTTCATAAGTAGTTCCCATTTCTTTTTCATCAGTTTGGCCTTCCCAAAGACCTGCTGATGGAGCTCTATTTATTATATCTTCATGTATTCCTAAAACTTTAGCCCATTCATACACTTCTCTTTTAGTGATATTAGCTATCGGAACTAAATCTACGCCTCCATCACCATACTTAGTAAAATAACCTGTATGCATTTCTGCTGCATTATCAGTTCCAACTACTAAATATCCTAGGTTGTTAGCTACTGTATACACTGTACTCATTCTTATTCTAGCTCTTAGATTTGCATCACTTATTCTTAAATAATCTTCTTTATATAAATTTTTATATTTTAATTGATCCATAACAGTATTTAATACTAAATCTTGAGCTTGTGTTAAATCTAAATCTATGTATTCTATATTGCATCCATTTATAACTTTAAGAGCATCCTCCCTATCCTTAGGATTGCTTTTTATACTCATTATTACTCCTATTGAGTTATCTGGAAATGCTTTTTTTATAAGATAGCAAACTACGGCTGAATCTATTCCCCCAGATACTCCAACTACTAGACCTTTACAATTTGCTTCTTTTACTTTTTCTCTTAACCAATCTACAGTTTTTTCTATTTTTAAACTTATATCCATATTTATATCTCCTATACCATTTTTACAATTTTCGTATAATTTTATTATATATTTATTTATAAAAAAAATCCATCTATACTAAGTTAATTTACAATAATCAACCCTTTGCATAGATGGATTTTTATATTATTCTACTCTTATTGCATCAACTGGACAACTTTCTTCAGCTTCTTTTGCTGCATCTTCTGAATCAGATGGAACTTCCTCACATATTACATGCGATAAACCATCATCTTTCATATCAAATACATCCGGTGCTATACCTGGACATAATCCACATCCTATGCATGTATCATGATCAACATGTGCTTTCATAATAAAATCCTCCTACTTATAATTTATAGTGTTTTATACTATATAGTTTTAATAAAGACCCATTAAATATTATTACCATTAATTAAATATACATTCTAATTTTATAATTTAAAATATAAAATTAATTATATTTTAAATATATTTTTTTATTTTGCTAAAAATATATTTAGAGGGTGATTCTATGAAAAAAAAGAAACTTAGTTTTAATATAAAAAATACGCTTATTGGAAGTTTTACTGGATTTATTAATGGTATATTTGGTTCTGGAGGAGGAACACTTTTAGTTCCTATATTAAATAATATAGTTAAAATAGAAGAACATAAGTCTCACGCAACTGCTCTTGCAATAATAATCTTTTTAAGCTCAGCTAGTTCAATTATTTATATATCAAAAGGTACATATGATATTGGATTAACGTTCCAAGTAGCTTGCGGAAGTATTGTTGGTGGTATAGTTGGTGCTAAATTATTGAGCAAATTGACAGGAAAATTTCTTAGGATTTCTTTTGGGGTAATTATGATTATTGCAGCATTAAGGATGGTGTTTTAATGTTTTTAGTAATTGTTGGTTTTATTTCTGGAATTATAGGTGGAATGGGAATGGGTGCTGGAACTATATTAATTCCAGCTCTTGTTCTTTTTGCTAACATTAATCCCAAATTAGCTCAGAGTATAAATTTAATTTCTTCTATTCCTATGACTATATTTGCACTTATGATTCATATAAAAAATAAAAATGTAGTATTTAAATTAGTAATACCAATTGCTTTATTTGGAGTAATAGGAGCTATATTTGGCTCTTTAGTCGCAAATTATATTTCTGAAGGAGTGTTAAGAAAAGGATTTGGTATATTCCTACTAATAATAGGATTAATCGAAATAAAAAAAGGTATTACATGTAAAGATAAAGGAATATTAAAAAAATAGGTAGTGTTACTACCTATTTTTAACTTATAATACAATTTGACCATTTTGTTCTGATAAGTAAAATTCTTCACCAATATTTATATGTGCTGTTGCGCTTGTTATATCTATTATTTTAGATGTTATATTTTCTACTTCTGAAACTCTTGAATAAACTATTATTTCTACATTATCTTCATATACCGTATCTTTTATAAAGTATCCCATATTCATTATTTCATTTTGTACTTTTCCAAGTTGATTATAATCAATTTTTATACTAACTGGCTTATATAAAACTTTTTCAATTACCTTAGCTGCCTCTATTCCTATTTTAGCACCTTTTGTATATGCCCTTACTAATCCACCTGCACCTAATTTAATTCCTCCAAAGTATCTAGTTACTACAACAACTACATCTTTTAAATCTTCTTTTTTTATAACTTCTAATGTAGGTATTCCAGCTGTTCCTTGAGGTTCTCCATCATCACTATATCTTTGTATATTCATAGATTTACCTAAAGTATAAGCCCATACATTATGAGTAGCATCCTTATGTTTTTTCTTTATTTCATTTACAAACTCTATAGCTTCTTCCTCACTTTTTATAGGCTTTGCATATCCAATAAATTTAGATTTATCTATTATTACTTCATCCATTCCAAATTCATGTAATGTCTTATATGTACTCATTTTCTCCTCCACAGATATAAATTATATTAATATTATATCCAATATATATTTATAAATCAAAAAGAAAGGGCAATGCCCTTTCTTTATTTAAAAACTAATTTACATCATACAACGTAATATCTGATGATTTTTTCTTTAATTCTTTATATTTTTTGTATGATATATCAACTAATGATTTTTCCTTGTTATGACTTAATATATCTAAAGCTTCTTTAACTTTAAAGAAACCTATATCTACTAAATCATCGCTTATCTTATAGCTTGAAGAATTAGCTTCCATCACATACCATACTACTGCATTACAAACCTCTTGTTGTCTGCTTCTTGAGAAAAATTCATACATAGTATCTCCTGCTACATCTAGTATCGTAGCATCTACACCTGTTTCCTCTTTTACTCTTAATATTGCACTTTCATGTTGGAAATTATCATTACAAACTTTTCCTTTCGGTAATGTCCATTCACCTCTGTCATTTTTTACTAGAAGAACCTTATTAGCATAAAATACTACTCCACCTGCACAATGTCTTACTATCATTTTCAAAACCCTCCTATTAACTAACTATTTTTTATGTTAACTTATGGAGATAGATTATAGGTAAATATTTGATTTAGTTAATTATATGTTAAGAGTAAAACGTTTATGTTTATTTACCTATACTTTCTAATACATCAATTGCTTCTTCATATGCTTTTAATACATAGTTTTTTTCAAACTGTTTTTTGCATTTTAATTGTTTTAATATTTTTAAGCTATTTTCATTACCTATTTTAGCAAGAGCTTTAGCACAGTATTGCCTAGTTTGAGGGTTGCTATCATATAATCCTCTCTGTAAATATTCTCTGCTTAATGGTGATTCTATCTTTCTAAGTGCTGAGTATGTTATTCTTCTTACATCTGAATGTCTATGACCTGTTAATGTATGTAATAATTTTAAAAACTTTTCTTCTTTGAGTTCACCAGTTGCCCAAATTAACGTCATCAAATCTTCAGCATTTCTTTCAATAATAATTCTTTTATAGAGTTTTCTTTTAAACTCTAGCATTTTTTCATTGCCTAAACCTTCCATAAAAGTAATTCTTTCAGATTTATTAAGCCCTAAAAATCTATCTATTATGTCTCTAGATGATTCCATTTCATCTTTTAACATAGCTTTTATTTCAAGTTTAGCTTTTATTAATTGGTCATTAACTTCCATTTGTGAAATATTTCTTATTTTACTTATTTGAGATACTGTTTTAGATTCCTTATATAGAAGATAAGTTATATAATAATCTTTTAAGTTGTCTATATTATCCCAACTTATATTCATAAAATCTCCTACTTTTCTATTATATAATCTTTGTATATATTATAATCTTCTTCTTCTAAAGTTACGTCAAGTGTTATTCCAGTTTCCCCATATTCAAAAGTTTCTATGTTATATTTATTCTTCAATCTACTAAATATATCTCCTTTATCGTAAGAAAGCAATAATGTTACTGGATAAGTATTTTCCATTAAGTTATCCTCAATAACTTTTAATAATTTATCCATATTTATACCTTTTTTAGCTGATATATAAACTACATCATCATGATCTTTAGGGTATATATCTAAGTCTAATTTATCTATTTTATTGTATACAAGTATAGTTTTCTTATTATCTGCACCTAATTCTTTAAGCACTTTATCTGTAGTTTGTTTTTGTAATTCATAACTACTATTTGTAGCATCTATTACATGAAGTATTAAATCTGCATAATGTACTTCTTCTAGTGTAGCTTTAAATGCTTCAACTAAATCATGTGGTAATTTACTAACAAAACCAACTGTATCTACTACTAAGAAATCTTTTTTATTAGGTAAAAGCGCTTTTCTAAGAGTTACATCTAATGTAGCAAATAACATATCTTTAGCCATTACTTCTTTTTCTTTTTCATAATCTTTATGAGTTTTTATAAGTTCATTTAATAAAGTAGATTTACCTGCATTTGTATATCCTACAATTGCAACTATAGGTATATTTGATTTTAGACGTTGTACCCTTTGTGTCTCTCTAATCTTTTTAACTTCTCTAAGTTCACGTCTTATATCTGCAGCCTTGTTAAGTATTATTCTTTTGTCTATTTCAAGTTTTTGTTCTCCTGGTCCTCTAGCACCAATACCTGCACCAGTTCTACTTAATTCTCCACCCATTCCTGTAAGTCTTGGTAGTCTATATTTTAATTGTGCAAGTTCGACTTGAAGTTTACCTTCTTTTGTCAATGCTCTTTGTGCAAATATATCAAGTATTAATGTAGTTCTATCTATAACCTTAATTCCAACTACTCCTTCTATATTTCTTATGTGAGCACCTGATAATTCATCATTAAACACTACCATTGTAGCTCCTAATGAATCACAATATGCCTTTATTTCTTCTACTTTTCCTTTACCTACATAAAATGCAGCATCTCTAGATTGCTTATTTTGTATTATACTCCCTACAACTTCAGCTCCTGCTGCTTTTGCTAATTCTTTTAATTCTTCCATTGATTCATTTATGTCTATATCATCAATTTTCCTTGCTGTAGAAGTTATATTAAGCCCTACAAGGAATGCTTTTTCTATCTTTTTTTCCATATATAACACCTCATTTTATATGTAATATTATTTTTTATTATACCATTAATACTAATATTTAGTATAATTATATTATTAATATAACTATTGGAGGTAAATATTATGAGTGATAATTATAAATTTTTTAATCATAAAGACTGTGAATACTTTCCATGTCATAAAACTAATAAACCTGAAGAATTTAATTGTTTATTTTGTTACTGCCCTTTATATGCTTTAGGTAAAAATTGTGGTGGAAATTATAGATATAGCGAAAAAGGAATTAAGGACTGTTCTCAATGTATGTTGCCTCACAATAAAAAAAATTATGAATATATAATGAGCAAATTCCAAGATATAGTTAAAGTTGCTAGTAATGAAGATTAAAAAGGAGAGCTAACAAAGCTCCCCTTTTTTAATTAATAATTTATATAATAAGTTACAAAATATGCTACTTAATATAATTAATATTAAAATTATTACTCCCATATGGAAGAAGAATACATCAGGCAAAATTTCTATTACTGGATCTAAATTAGGATCAAATATCCAATAATCATTATTAAACATTATTTTATGAAACAAAACAAAACTTCCATCAAAATTGATAGCTAGCGGAATTAATAAAATCACTGGGATATATATTAATAACTTTGATGTACTTTTAAGAAAAATATAATTCTTATTTTTTATATTTATATATAATCCTATTATTGAAATTAACAAGGATAATTTAAATATTTTTATTGTATTTTGAAAAATGTCTCTAACTTCTTCAAAATGTATTTTTCCTTTTTCTGAAGATTTTATAGTTGGCATTTTAAAATCAGTGTTTTCTTTTCTCAAATTATATTGAATTAAATAATCATAATTAAGTTTAATCTCTTCTTTTGATATACCTGATAATTTATCTATTTTTAAATAATCTATATCGAAGTAATATATTTCTTTAAATCTTACACTTAATTGTATTATTCCTGTTATTATTGATAAACAAAAAAATACAATAAATAAATTATTTATTATATTTTTCATAATATAGACCTCCTATAATATAAATATTTCCATTTCATTTATAGGGTAATCTATATTTTCAAGTTTTATACTATCTTAGTTGTGAAATCTTCTATATTCCAAACATCATCAACTATTCCCATATAGAATTCAGGTTCATGACATACTAAAAGAACTGTTCCTTTGAATTCTCTTATAGCTTTTTTAAGCTCTTCTTTAGCCTCAACATCTAAATGGTTTGTAGGTTCGTCTAGAACTAATAAATTTACCTCTTTAAGCATTACTTTACATAATCTAACTTTAGCGGCTTCTCCTCCACTTAAAACTCTCATTTGACTAGTTATATGCTCATTAGTTAATCCACATTTTGCTAAATTTTGTCTAACTTCAAAATTTGAAAGCCCTGGGAACTCTGACCAGACTTCATCCATAGGAGTATTGTAATTATCTTTTGAACTTTCTTGTTCAAAATATCCTATTTCTAAATAATCACCTAATTCAACTTGTCCATCAAAAGGTTTTATTATACCAAGTAATGTTTTTAATAATGTAGATTTACCTACACCATTCATACCTTTTAAAGCTATTTTTTTATTTCTTTCTAGTTGGAAGTTTAAAGGTTTAGTTAAAGCTTCATCATATCCTAATACTAAGTCTTTCGTTTCAAATATTATTTTACTTGCTGCCCTTGCTTCTTTAAATCCGAAAGTAGGTTTTATTTTCTCCTTTGGTCTTTCAAGTATTTCCATCTTATCTAGTATTTTCTGTCTACTGTTTGCCATACCACGAGTTGCAACTCTAGCTTTATTTCTAGCAACAAAATCTTCTAATTTCTTTCTTTCTTCAACTTGTCTTTCATAAGCCTGTTCTTCTTGACGTTTCTTTATATC
The DNA here is from genome assembly GCA_937907205.1 of uncultured Romboutsia sp. Taxonomy (GTDB): domain Bacteria; phylum Bacillota; class Clostridia; order Peptostreptococcales; family Peptostreptococcaceae; genus Faecalimicrobium. The sequence continues at coordinate 38,476 of CALESE010000108.1, forward strand.
ATTAAGTCTTACAAACTCATCATAGTTACCTTTATATCTATTTAATTCTCCATTTTCTAAATGGTATATTACATTACATGTATTATTTATAAATTCTATATCATGTGAAACTAATATAAAACTATTTTCATATTCTTGAAGATATCTTGTTAACCAATTTATATGATCTTCATCTAAATAGTTTGTTGGTTCATCTAATATAAGTATAGTTGGGTTTTCTAGTAATAATTTAGTAAGAAGTACTTTAGTTCTTTGACCCCCACTTAAATCAGTTACATCTCTATCTAAGCCTATTTCTCCAAGACCTAAACCATTAGCTACTTCTTGTATTTTTGAATCTATCATATAGAAACCACTATTTTCAAGTATTGTTTGTATCTCAGCTGTTTCTTCTAAAAGCTTTGTCATTTCATCTTCATTAGCTTCACCCATCTTATCGTACATAGCTAACATTTCTTGTTCTAATTTGAACATATGACCAAAAGCTTCTCTTAATATATCTCTTATACTTTTCCCTTGACTAAGTACACTATGCTGGTCTAAATATCCAACCGTTGCTCTAGATGACCATTTTATATTTCCTGCATCTGGCATAAGTTTTTTTGTTATTATATTTAAAAAGCTTGACTTACCTTCTCCATTCGCACCTACTAATGCTATGTGTTCACCTTTTCTAAGTCTAAATGACACATTTTCTAATATAGTTCTAGCTCCGAATCCATGACTTACATTTTCAACTACTAGCATTTTAACACCTCTTTATATTTATTATCGTCTACTATAATATATTCTTTTTTAACTTTAATCAAGTGTAGTAATAACCCTTATTGTATGATTTAATATAAAAAAGATTGAGCAAAATTTATGCTCAATCTTTTTAGTTAAATAATAAGTCATTATAAAGCATTATCATACATCCTGCACTACTTCTTTGAGCAAGTTTCAATGCATTTATAGCCATTAAATAAAATTTTGTATTTAAATCAATTATATCTTTATACATAAAATCCAAATTCAATGCATTAAAAGAATTATAATCTGCATAATCTTCTATTCTATCTAATAATATAGGAGAATCAATAGCTTTAAATTTTTTTATTTTTTTATAATTTGCTTTTACATATAGCTCAAACTGCCTATGATTGTCTAGCAATTTTCCCTTTGCATGTTGAGGTATTGTAAGGTCCTGAATAATATGACATACTGCTCCAAAGTAAAACATTCCTCTTTGATAATTATTCATAGAAAAATATTTTAATGAATTATTATAATACCTTCTAGATAAAGTAAGTGCATTTTCTTCATATCCATATTTGCCTTTTCTTTTTTGAGGATTATAAAAATGATGATATGACTTAAAGTCTTGGTCTGCCCATACTAGACCTTGATTTATTTGAGGTAAATATAATTTAAATAATTCATATTGCACATCATATCCTTCATTTTTTAAAATATCTAATGCATTTTGCTGAATGTATAGGTGAACTTCACAATTAGTTGTTATTATACTTTTTTTTATTGGGTTTACAACTTTAAATGTTTTGCTTAAAGCATTTGCATAAACTTTTTCTATTTTTTTTTTCAATGTCATCACCTAATTATTTTGTCTTAAAATACTCTTGCACTCCATCTGCTATACTTTGCATTAACTTTCTTTGATATTCTGGATTAGACATCATTTGATCTTCATTATAATTACTTAAAAATCCCATTTCTATTAAAACAACTGGTACTTTAGACCAATTAAATCCAGTTAAATCATTTCTTTCAAAAATCCCATTTATTTTTATTCCGTTATTTTGAAAATCTTTTTTTATTAATTCTGCACATCTATTGCTATCTTCATATATTGATGATGTGTATTTACTATCTTTAGATGGTATAAGTATTGATGCCCCCGTCTTGCCTGAATTATTTAAACTATCTGCATGTATTCTAATTACCATGTCAGCATTTTTTTGATTTGCTAAAATAGCTCTTTCAGAGTTACTTATATTTATATCATGAGTTTCTCTAGTCATGATAACTTCATATCCCTTACCTTCTAATATATGCTGTAAAACCATAGATGCTTCTAAATTTAATATATATTCAGGCTTTTTCGTTGCTACTCCTGTAGCTCCCGAAGATACTCTTGCTTTTTGTTGACCTGACCCTGGAGCTACTGGTTCTGGATTAGGGTCTCCTTTTGATTGATGACCTGGATCTATACATATTAAAAATTTTTTTTGATTAGGTTCATCATCTTTTGATTCTTCATTTTGATTTATGCCTTTATTTAAAAATCCTGTACTTTTATAAATATCATTAACTTGTTCAGATTTACTTATAAATACAATTCCAATTATTATTATAAATGCTACTAATATTTTATATGTCTTCAATTTACTTCCCCTTTCTTTGTTTAATAAATTATTTTTATACTTTAAGAGATATTATTTCCAATGGTTAAATTTTTATTTGTTTTGTATATTAGTTTTTATTTTTAATGTTTGTCATATATATTTATATATAACTTTTTTATGGGTGATTTTATGAAAAGAAGTTGCTTTTGTAATACTAATACAAGTAACAATAATTCAAGTCAAAGTAAAAGTTCTTTTTTATGTAATTTTGGATATGTAGATTATATCGTCCTAGCTTCAACTATTGCCATAGCCCTTGGTGAAGAATTAAGTGCAAATGATCTAAATGTGTTAGCTGCTTTCCTTGATGTTTTATCAGATGAGTTAGCTTTAATTGCTGCAGTTGAAGCTTGTCCTCAAAATAATAATGATAATGATGATTTTGTATTTGTACCTCCAGGTATTGCTATGACTTGTAATAAAAATTCTAAAAAAAGAACTGTTATCAAAAAAAAGAAAATAAAAAAAAGGAAAGACACTTAAAAATAATAACTTAAGTGTCTTTTTAATATTTTTAATTTTTGTATTTAATAGCACAAACTTTCCATTTAATAATATTAATAAACTTATTTATATACGATTGAAAATTAATGTATTTATAATTACGTACTTTTAGTTTTTTATTTTAATTATAAGTCATTATTTATATTCCTTTTTTTCTCACATTTTTTATAAATTGTTTCTTATGTAATCTACGGTTTTATTGCTTCTGTTTTCCAAGCATCAAAAATTTAATATTGCAAAATATAATATCAAAACATCAAATAACATTAAAGTATTGACAGAAAGTAGGTGTTTTATGTATTCAAATAATTTAAATTCAAATCATAAA
>CALESE010000109.1 GCA_937907205.1 uncultured Romboutsia sp.
GGTGAGGAGGACATGGTGGCATTGGATGATGGTGAGGAGGACATGGTGGCATTGGTTTATCATGACATCCACAATCTGGTGGGGGTGGAGGTAATGGATGATGGTGATGAGGTGGTTGACACTCATCAGGACCTGGATTGTAAGGAGGTACTGGTACTGGATGATTTCCATCAGCCTTACCAATGATATTTCCATTTGAATCGTAAATATCATCAGAAATCTGATAGAATTCAGTACTGAATTCATCCATATCAATCATGCGACCATCAGAAAGCATTACTGACATTCCATTTTCTGCAATGATACAATCTCTTACTTGTACTTCAGCACCAGTCTTCTTAGATATCCAAGTACCCTTTATTTCTGGTGCACCAGGACCACCTGGCATGTCCATACAAAAACCGCCACCACCCATTGGTGAATAGTTATTTGGCATATTATTCATTTATTTATAAATACATGTATTTTTACAATAAAATATAGAAATTCATTATTATTCATTACAAATTATTTAACTTAAATATTGTTAATTAAAGTTAAATTAATTGTATTCTTTTAATAGTTCTTTTCTACCTTCAAAATTAGACTTAAGATATTTAGAAATGCAATTTGCTATAGTAGTATAATCATCTTCTTTTCCAAAATAAAGCATATTGTATTGCTTAGAAGACTTCATAAAGTCATTTACTTCATGCATCATTCTCTTATCTTTTATAACGGAAGAATCTATCCAACAAATGGTAATTCCTTTAATATATCTGGTTGACACAATATTGAACATATCAAATGTCATTGGAATTATATTAGAATTAGACATTTCTTCTTTTGTTATACCTTCAGATATTTGGTTGTCATCGGTATGTACACATAATAATGCATTGTTTTTGAATGCTAAATACAAATCATCATTATCCATATAATATTTCCATTCTTTTATATCTGAATCCTTCTTTAGGATGTCAGTACTGAAAGTTTTGGCCACTTTGATTTCTTCATTCAAAGTGTTCAAAGTAGCCAAAACTTCTACTTTCTTCTGATTGTCATAAGTTACAACAATTATCTTATTCTGGTTGTTCATTTGTATAACTAACTTTCTTTTGATTTTCTTACAAATTTTATTTCTCCATAATTATTAGCTCCATCTGCTTGCTTATTAGGAGTTATCCTCCAAGTTTCTGTTATCTCGGAAGTAACTTTCTTAGCTTCTGTGGTTTGATGTACTCTATATCTCTTTGTAGTATTATTGTCAGAAATATTTTCAAGTATAGATTCAAAATATGTAGAACGTTGTCCATCAGGCTGTTCTTCATCATATTTCAATGCTGTACATCCAACCCAGTATTTAAGACCAGATGTATTTTGCCAATCTACAAGATTTTCATAGTATGAAGTTACATTATAGAATCTTTCATTAATATCATCAAACTTATAATTGAATTCAATTCCACTTCCAGAAACATTACCATCACCTGTTGTTGACCAAGTAGTAAATGTATATCTTACAGATTCTTTAGGAGTATATGTACCTTTCAACTTGATAGTTATCTCTTGTTGATCCTCATTGGATATGACAATATTTCCTTCCACATTATCTTTGAAAGCCTTCAACATATCTTCTGTAACATTCCATCCTAACTTATAGACATTAGAATCCTTAACTGTTTCTGTTAATGTAAATGTATACTTGGATAAATCAGAATATTTATCAACTGATATCTTTGGATGACAAGATTTTGTTTGATAATCACCATTTTTTGTTGCTTCATCATCATATACCCATTCATTATCAACTATCTTATACTCTTTATTATAAATTTTATCATAACAATGTACATATATGTTTTCTAATCCTGTAGTTTCCAAACCTACGTAATTGCCATTTTCTATTATTTCACCAGTTGTATTAGACCAGTTTACATTATACAATCTATATGTTTTATTCAACATTTCTTTAAGTGTATCATCTTTATAAGAAATTCCATTTTTATCACATAATTCACAAACTCTTACACGTAGCTTACCGGATGGTTTGTTTGCATTAGTAGCTGGTTCTTCATGATATATATAAGTTAAAGATTTATCTGGTTCTGATGGAATTGGTTTATCTGGTTGAATATTTATGTTTGCAAACTTATTATAATCTTTTTCATAATTATCATAGAACTGAGGTATTGTGTTATTGGACAACAATTCTCTTACATTGATATAACGATAAGATAAGCTATATTCTTGCTGTACTATTACCTCGTTATAATATGAGAACTTACTTGATTTATCATATCTATCAGGTAATTCTGTCATCATCTTCCAACCACTGTATTGTCCTTTACCTTCTATATTATATCTGTTAGGTACTTTCCAGTAGGTATTTGCTTCTTTTATACCAATGAAATATGTTTCACTTCCATCATTAGGATTTACAGTTATTTGTTGAGATCCAACAGAATATGACATTGAATATCCCTTTGGTAACTTAGGTGAGTATTCATGTATATATTCTTCCTGAGTAGGACATAATATATTTCTTCCAATATATACATAAGTAGCTAATATATCATCATTATTATCATATTTTACAACATGTTGATTTTTATTTAACACATATCTTGTACCATCAGGATCTTTACCTATTGTAAGAATACCAAGTAATGTGTTTTCATTTTCTACAGATATTTCAGATACCGGAATAGATTCATAAGATGGATAATATGAATAAGTAACATATTTATAAGAATTACCAGATTCATCTGTGTTATATCTTACTACTCGTCTACGATATACTGGAGTTTTCTCATTCATGTAAGATACTGGGTCTTCATTATGTGTACAAATAAAACTACCATAACTTAGCAAATAAGATCCTTGTACTTTAGATTTTGTACAAGTTTCTATCATATCACACGAATATTGTGAGCATTTCTCACATCCATCACATGTCCATATTTCATTATAAGAGTAGTTAGCAAAATCTTCAGGTAAGATATATTTGCCATTTTCATATTTCAACTCATATTTGTAATTTGGATCTTTTTCTCCACCATACTTGCTATCACCAATACACTTACCATTACCAACATATGCATAAGTATATATTCTCTTTACTGAAGTTACATCAAAAGTACCAGTATAAGATCCTGGAACATCTATATATGAAAGAACCACTGGATTTCCAACAAAAATATCTTTTCCAATACTGTTTTCCGTATCCGATAAACATGTACTTAATTCAAGGTAATTAGCTGATTCGTATAATGGTAATCCTTCTGTAGATACATAAGGTTCATCAGTTATCTTCTTTGACCAACCTGCTTCTGGTATCTTCATCCATTTTTCTTCTACTGGTTCATTGTCAGATGTTCTGTTTTTCACACAAAGTACACATTCTTCATTACCGATCAACTTATACTTGTTACCATAAGGATTGATCTTTATATATTTTTTATAATCATTTAATAAGTTTTCGAGTTTACCTAATTTCGTTTCATCACCATAATTGTCAAGCAACCAGTTATACCATTCTTCATTTGGATTTCCTGCACCGCTTGATATGTTTCCTTTATTCAATATTACCAAATCATACAAAGTACAGAATACACCATGAGATCCATTTTGTAATTTTATCAAATCAATTACATTTTCAATATCATCATTCTTCTTATAACGTTTAGATATTCTAGAAGCATCTCCTAAGAATATGCTTCCAAAATCTGTCATCACATGATTTTCTTCTAACAATTTAGTAAGATTTAAATAAGAAACATTATAATTATGAGGGTATTCATGATAATATCTTGTATTATATCTATTATTCTTTCCATCATCTGTTACAGATAAAGTATGGAACAAATAATTTTCTGCACCTATGTTTTCGTTTGAATAAGATTTGAACAAACTGTTATCTCCAGTAGTATCAAAATCACTCATGCTAACCCTAGCTGATCTATGATTACCTATAGGTGTTACTATAGTACTATATGCACATAACTTCTTATTGTCTCCATTTACATAATGGGCTTCCCAAGAGGCATTGTTTGTAAACAAATGACCTTTGATATTCACATCACCATTAATATTGGTATATGACATGTCAATATCAAATGTATCCATCGGAGTAAGCTTACATTGTGATGGATTATGTACCATCGTTGTAGTACCGAGGTTTGGATTGACATTACTACTACCTATCTTAAGTCTTGATTTGTCATCAGTATCATGTGCAACACCAAAGTATGCATTCCATAGTATAGTAGAAATATCTGTTCCGTTGAATGTCTCTCTACCAATACCCATGATATTGTATCTGTTGAAAGTGGTGAGATTCTTTGCTAATACTTCAGCTAAATCAAATATTGGATATTGATAACTGTCTGTAGATGAAACATCATCATTAGCATTGTAAATAGAGTTAGGAACATATTCCTTAGGATACTTTGTATAAGGTATTGATTTTGGGATAGTACCATATCTCTTGTATGTTGCTTCTGAATCTACTTTTACAATTTTATTACCAACACTATCTATAGAAATGTAAGATACTGGAGTTCTAGTAACTATGACTTCATCATTTATATCAAAATGCCTATTGTCATAAGTATTCTCTGTTCCTTCAATCTTTCCTTGTATGCTATCTGTAAATTCTAGAGAGAAATTGAGATTGTTCTTATATTGTTCTACATCTTTCTCTACAGAATTTCCTAAAGATCTAGAATAAGAACCAGTAATAGCAGTAAAATAATCAGAATTATGATTTCTAATTACAGGATATACCACATTGGAAGAATCATGACTGTTATTCTTTAAGTCATTGTTTACTTTAGAGAATACTACCCATCTATGTTGATAATTATCAGGACTATATTGGGCATTAGCATAATGAGCAATCATGTTCTCTAAACTCATCATATAAGAAAGATCTAATGCTGCAATACCACCAGGTCTCTTAAGATAAGTCATTTCATGCTTCTTTACTCCATTCTCTTCATATTCATAACAAGTCCAGAAAGAAGTAACAAGAGTATCCTTGCCAAGAAGGTAAGACAATGAAGTTGCTTTTTTATCTATTCTATATATGTAAGAGTTGTTAAGTATATCTTCATTCTTAAAGAATCTATAGTTAGTTCCTTCAAAAGAATAAGTAGAAAGATAAGTATTCCATGTATCAGTATAAGTATCATATTTGCATATATACTTATTTTCTGTAGAATCCTTCTCCATAGTATCTACATAAGAAGAACATACAAGTAAAGAATTGCTTATATATGAATAGTCATCAGTAGTAGCTATAGTATTCAACCATTCATTAGATGGTACCCAAGCATATACAGAAACAACAGAATCTCCTCCAACATTAGAATCACTATCCATGTAGTTAGTAGCAAATTCTTTCAATTCCCAATTTGACTTATCCCAGTTCTTTACTGTTTCTGGTCCATATATGATAGAAGAATTTGGATCAAAATGGCTTGGATCAGTATCTTGTTTTATTATGATTCCACTACCATTTGAACTAATCGCTCTAGCATACTGATCTGTCTTTACACCATTTATGATCCAATAACCATCTGTACCGATATAAGGTAATATAAATGATTGATACCAATCAATAGAAGATATGATATTGTCATTTAGATAACTGATTATGAAATCATATAATATAGTCTTCTGTTCAGTACCATGAGCTAATATTACTTGTTCATTATCAGCATCAGTATAATTGCAGATTTTCTGTAAGTACTTGAATATTCCTTTACCAGGTTTCTTATCAGTTCCAAGTTGTATAAAATTTACTTGTAAAGAAGAAAGTGAATTATATATTATAGAAGAATCATTAGAGTTGTAAGTAAAGTTTACCACAAAATCCAATGGCATGATAATACTATAAGAATCTTCAACTTCTACAGATTTTGCACCATATTGTGTACTTGCTTCTTCTTTAGCAGACAACAATAACTGAGCAATTATCTGTCTCTTTATCTTTATGTTAGTTGAATCTCTGTACATGATATCATCATATACGGAAAGTACCATAGGGAAAAGTTGTGAAGCATCATTTACAAAATATTCAAGCTTTTCTTCTATCATTGTTTGATCGTCCTGATCATCCATATACCATTCACCAACACCTACCGAATTGCAAACTTCATTATTGACTATAGGTGCAAAACTTGCTACTGACCATCCAACATTGTTTTCAGTATTCTCATCTACTTGTAAGGTGTACTTCTTTGTAAATAAAGGAGATCCATCATCAGTGA
>CALESE010000110.1 GCA_937907205.1 uncultured Romboutsia sp.
AAAGTAAAATATTTTTTACAAAAAAATAGACCCATAGTGACTAGTATTTGTAAATTTTATCCAAATACTAGTTCTTTTATTTTAGCTAAAGAATCATTTTTTCCCATTAATTTATTTATAAGAAAAGAAATGTTATGAGCTAAAACTTTTATTGAAGTTCTAGTTATAAATCCTAGCATAGATTTACTCTTAACCTTATTTAAGTTTAATTGTTCTATTAATTGAGAAAAGCTAGTTTCTATCCTTCTTCTTACCTTAAATATAAGTTGTCTTATTTCTTTTGGATAGTTTTCTTTATTATTTCCTCTTTTTAAAAACAATAAATTTATATCATTTTCACCTTTTAATTCAGGCATTAGCCTTTTATTAACGTACCCCTTATCACCTATAATAGAAATAGAACTATATTTGTAGCATAAATCCCATACTGCATTTCTATCATCTACGTTTACTGGAGTTATGACGTAGTCAGTTAAAAAACCATCTACTGTAGTAAGTGCATGAAACTTAAATCCGAAATATATTCTCTGATTTCTTTAATTACAGAGTGGAGATTTCGTTTTGTTCTATTAAATCTAGTTCTATCGCCTAATTTTTTTAATAGTCTTGTATACTCTCTACTCAATAAACTAAAGAATGCTTTTCCGAATCAATAGTTAAAAGTTCTCCAACTATACTTATAGTTATTATCTCACTATCTGAAAGTTTGCTATCCTTAATATTACGTCTGTTTCTAATACTTATAGGGATAATATCATTGTATATATCATCAACTATTGTAAAAATTATAGTAAATAAGTCAGTTAAATTTTTTACTTATTGGATATAATAATTATTAAGCTCCAACATATATTAACCCTCCTTTAGATTGGTGATGTAATCTTAGGATACTATATTTGTTGGAGTTTTATTATTGTAAAAATTAACTAGCACAACGAGTTAATATAATATATTTTAATATTGATTATGTAGAATAATAAGAATTAACAATTTTAAAAATAAAAAGAAGTCGTATCTTTAAATGATTTTTCTAATCACTTTGAAGCAACTTCTTTATTATATATATTAATCTAATAGCTGATTAACCATATATTTATTATCGTTTGTTATATAAACTCTGTTTACTCTTTTAGTTATACAGCAAAGTATTTCGTGATCTATTGTCCCCATCTTACTTGATATATCACCTATTCTTATTCCATCTATGTCTCCTATTAAGATAACTTCATCTTCCATATTAACATCAAGATCATTTGGAACTTTAACCATAGTTTGATCCATGCATATTCTTCCTACTATATTTAATAATCTACCATTTATAAATGCTTGAGGATTTTTTTGTGTTCTAGGGAAGCCATCTGCATAACCAACAGGCAATGTAGCTATTTTTGTATCTTCATTTACTGTATATGTTCCAGCATAACTAACGCTAGTTCCTTTTTCTATGGTCTTTATGTTACTAACTATAGTTTTTAATTCTAAAGCTGTTTTTAGTTTTATATCTCTACTAACTTCAGATGATGGATAAGGACCATATAAAGATATTCCTAATCTAACCATGTTGAAATCACATTCTCTTAAATCTAAAATTGCAGCACTATTTGATACGTGTTTTATTGGTACATTTAAGTTAGATTCTTCTAATGAATTTATAACTTTGTTGTATTTTCTTATTTGCTCATAAGTAGCATCTTTGTTTTCTTCATCAGATTTTGCAAAGTGAGTATAAATACCCTCTATCACTAAATTTTCTAAAGTAAACATTTTCTTTATGTCCGATATAGACTGTTCATTAACTAAGAAACCTATCCTACTCATACCAGTATCAAGCTTTATGTGTATATAAGCTTTTTTATTGCTTAATTTAGCTAATTCATCTATTTTCATAGCCATTTCTAAAGAATATACAGTAATTCTTATATTGCTATCTATTGCATATTGTATTTTAGCAGTATCTGTATAACCCATACATAAAATAGGCTTTGTTATACCTGCTTTTACAAGAGCTAAACCTTCTTCTAATCTAGCTACTGAGAAGAAATCAACATTTTCTTCTTTATCTAAAAATTTAGATACTTCTACAGCACCATGTCCATAAGCATCTGCTTTTACAACACAACATAGCATAGTATCTTTAGTTAAAGCTTTTTTTACATTATCTACATTAAATTTTATATTTTCTAAATTTACTTCGGCCCATGTTCCTGAGTTGACATTAATCATAAAAACTACCTCTACTTTCACTTTAGTTAAATTAATTAATATTATTTAATTTATACTAACATTTTTTGTTTATGAGGTCAATGTGATTTAATTAATAAGCTAAAAAATAAATGAGATTTAATTAAATTGCGTAATATAATTTATATTGATATAATGATTTATTGGATAATAATAATTAAGAAGAAAAATATATGATAATGAGGTAGTTTTATAAAATGAATGATGTAGATATATCAAAAAATATTACTGAATATAGAAAAAGAAAAAATATGACAATTAAAGAATTAGCTAATTTGACAGGCGTTACACCTTCTTTACTTAGTCAAATAGAAAAGGGAAGTGCTAATCCTTCTATTAACACATTAAGGCAAATTTCTAGTGTCTTAGAAGTACAATTATTTAATTTTTTCATAAATGATGTTTCAACTGAAAGTTTAGTAGTTAGAAGAGATAGTCGTAAAAAGATTATGTTTCCTGAGGATGATAGTTTTGCATATGAATTACTAACTCCAAATACAAAGGGTGAAATAGAATTAATGCTTATGAAAATACCACCACAAGGCTTTTCTTCAAAAGAACAATTTAGCCATATAGGTGAAGAAGTTGCATATGTAATCAAAGGAAATGTAAGGCTTTATTTAATGAACAGTGTAATCGACTTAAATTGTGGAGATAGTGTAAAAATACTGCCACACTCAAGTCATAAATGGGAAAATATAGGCAATAGTGATTGTGAAGTTATATTTGCAGTAACTCCGCCATCTTTCTAAAATTTTATATATTATATAAATGAAAAAGTATTTATAGGAGGATGGAAGTATATGTTAGCACCAGAGAGATATGAATACATAATAGAAACTTTAAATAGAGATTCTGCTGTGAAGGTATCTAAATTAATAAAAGAATTAAATGTATCTGTAGAAACTATAAGAAGAGATTTAGAACATTTAGAAAAAGAAGGAATATTAGAACGTGTCTATGGTGGGGCAGTTCCTAAAAAAGTGTTAGTAGATAAGTTAAGCTTTGATAAAAGAGAAGAAGAATTTAAAAAAGAAAAATTAGAAATAGCAAGTATTGCTATGCGTTATATAGAAGATGGTCAATCGATTGCGTTAAATGATAGTACTACTAATGTAGAGATTGCAAGGCAATTAAAGAAAAAGTTTAAAAATATAACAGTTATAACTAACTCTTTAATAATAGCAACAGAATTAGCTAATAACCCAGGCATAAAAGTTATATTAGCAGGTGGACTATTAAATAATGATGAATATGCATTTTATGGAGAATTTGCAAAAAATATTCTGAAGAATTTTATAGTAGATAGAGCCTTTATAAGTGTTGGGGGAGTATCTTTAAATTATGGAGTAACTGATTATGATATGCATACTGTAGAAATTCAAAAAATATTAATAGAGATCTCGAAGGAATCTATTATATTAGCAGATAGTAGTAAAATAGATAGTGTATCTTTAACTAAAATATCGGACATAGATGATATTGGCTGTATAATAACTGATAGTAAGGTTGAGAAAAAAATTGTTGATAAATACTTAAAGCATGGGATAGAAATAATAAATAAATAATACTTAAAAAGCAACTTCGATTTATAGAAGTTGCTTTTTGTGTATTTATAGTGAATTTAATGGTATTTAATGATAAACTACAAAAAAAGACTTGAAAATACATAAAAATCCATATATACTAAACATATCTTAGAAAAATAAACAAGGTTAAATAATAAATAAACAAGTTAAATTATATTTAAGAAAAATTTAATTAAATTTCAAACATGGTATTATTTGAATAGGAAAACGTTGTTTACGAAAATGAGTGAGTAGTTTGAACAACAAAAAAAGAAAACATAAGAAAATGGATTACATTCATAATTTTAACGTTAGGTGCAGGGACTATATATAAGCTATGTTTCTTAAAAGATGCATTTTATGGACCTATGCAAGAGTACCTAGGACTTACGCATACACAATTAGGAAATGCAATGTCTATAAGTGGTGCTGTAACAACTCTAGGATTTATAGCAGCAGTATGGCTATCAGATAGAGTATCTAAGAGAATATTATTACCAGTAGGTCTTATTGGTTGTGGTCTTTTAGGTTTATGGTTAGCAACTTTACCAAGTTACAATAGAAAAAGATAACAAGATAAGCAATGTAAGAAACTATTCAAGTCATGACTGTAAATGGTATAGCAAGATTTTAAGTACAGTTTTAAGTTATTTTGATAGTTATGTAAATTCTAGTGTATGATGAAATATTTGTAGATCAGTTAGCTTAAAACAAATCAAAAATAAAGCAAAATAAGTCGAAAAAAGACGAATACACTAAAAATATAATATAATACATTTTATACAATTATTAATTATAGATGTATGGAGTGGATTATATGAGGATTAGTATATTATTAGCAAGTCTAGCAAGTACAGTTTTATTTAGTTCAGGAGTTGTATTTGCAGATAGTAGTCTTGAAAAAACAACAAATAAAATTGAAGGGGATATTATACTTCAAAATGGTACACCGTTATATGAAAATTATATAACCAATACAAATAATTTTAGTTTAAAAAACAATAGCCAAAAATATATCGTTATTCATGATACGGCAAATGAAAATCATAATGCAGATGCAGATAATCATAGAAAGTATTTTCAAAAAAATGATAGATCTGTTTCAATACATTATGTTGTAGATAAAGATAAAGCAATACATGTATTACAAGATAATTATTCAGCATATCATGTTGGAGATAGAAATAATTCTTCAGGAGACAAAACTAATTATACAACAATAGGTATAGAGTTATGTGTAAATGATGCTAAAAATTCTAAGGGTTGGGAAAAAGTTAAAGAAAATGCAATAGCATTAGTTTCTGAACTTATGGAAAGATATAATATACCTTTAGAGAGAGTTATAATGCATAAAGATGCTTCTGGAAAACTTTGTTCACAAAGATTAATTGAAGATAATAAAAAAGGATGGGAAGAATTCAAAAATACTCTAGCCAATACTATACAAGATAGAATGATTAAGGTTGTAAAAGAATCTGATTTGGATATAAAATTTGGACCGGGAGAGGATTATTCTAAAGTTGGCTATATTCCTAAAGGAACTTTGATAGAAATTATATCAGAACATAACGGTTGGGCAAAAGTTAATTTTAACAATCAACATGGATATATACCAAGTTCTAGTTTGGTAGAAATAGATACTATTTTTGTATAAAAATTTTTAATAAATTAAAATATATTGAAAAAAATATATATATATTTTTTTCAATATATGATAAAATATAATTTGACAAAGTAATACAAAATTAATTAATTTTATAAAAAAATGTAGAATGGTTATTTTGTAGAGTCGAAATATACAATATAGGAGGTGGCATTTGGAAAAAAGTAATTTATATAGGAGGGCATGTATGAGAAGCATTAAAAAAGCATTAACAGTTTTACTTTGTACATCTTTAATAGCTAATAATACATCCTATATAATGGCATTAGATTTTACTGAAAGTAATGCTGAATCTGAAAATACACAAATATTAAGATTAGATGGAGAAATCCAAAATATTAAATGGACAACTCCAGATAGCATTAATTTAGGAGAAAAATTTGATGCTATGAGTGGTGTAAAAGCGCTAGACAAAGATGGCAAAGACATCACCGATAAAATTAAGGTTAATGGTAATGTTGATACATCAAAACCAGGTGAGTATAAAATAGAATATTTTATACAAGGAGAAGAAGATAAGAAAATTTCACGAACAATAAAAGTATTAGATAAAAATAATCAAGATGAAAGCTCTACTGAAACAGTGTTAAAAACTGAAATAACAGGACCACAGATAGTGAGTGTGTATCAAGGAGATAATTTTGATATAAAATCTAATATAAAATCTACTGATGAAAAAGGTAAAGATATAACTTCTAAGGTTCAAGTAGAAGGAACTGTTGACACTAATAAATTAGGAGAGTATAAATTAAAATACTTAGTAAACAGTGATAGTGGACAAAAGGCAATACTTGAAAGAACTGTAAAAGTTATAGAAAAAAATGTATTTAACTTCTATATAAACAAAGATGATAAAAACGTACATGAAAAACCAAATCCAGAAACTAAAGTTACTGAAAGTGGTAAAAAAGTAGGTTTTTCTTTATATTTAGATTTAAATACATCAAAATTCGTTGTAAATAATCAATCACAAGAAATGTTAGACAAAACTAAACCAAAGGAAGTTTATGCTAATATATCTGTATTTGATAAGGATAACAAAGAAAAATTAGCATTAGAACTTTTAGGAGAGGATACAGGAAACTCCACAAAGTTTGATAAGCTAAAAGAATTAGGTTATGAATATGGTGACTTTATACAGATAAGTTTAAGTAATCCAAAGGACAATTTTGATATAAGTGGTAAACTATCAGGTGATGTAATTACTGAAAAAGTTGATGAAAATACTATTATTCAGGAAGATTACAAAGATGGTGTTGATGATTTAGATTATATCAACAATGTTAGATTTGAGATTTCACAAGATGGTATAAAGTCAGTGTATAATAAAGCTCCAGAAATTACAGGACTTTCTGACATGACTGAACTTTTAACTGATAGAAATAAGCAGTTAGAAGGGATAGTAATCAATGATGATAAGGATGGAGTAATCCCTAATGACGAAATAGAGATAACAGAGGAAAGTAATGATGAAGGAAAAGTTATTGGACTTAGGTATACTGTATCTGACAGTTGGGGAAGAAGTGTATCGAGTGTTAGAAAACTTGTAGAAAACACTGACAAAACAACTTATACGACAAGTAATACGAATCAAGAACCTAATACTTTATCAAAAAACGTCATAACTGTAAAAGGATTTACTTATGCAGATGGAGATGATGTTAGATTTAAGATTCGTTTTAATACAGATGAAATGAAATTTAATTTTACTGAGAGAGATGAAAGACTATTTGATAATAAAGTAAGTGGTAAGTACTTTGAAATGACTCTTTATGATAAAAATGGTCAATTTAAACGTAGATTAACACTTAATGGTGATGATAAAGCAAATTCAGAAAAAATAGATGAATTTGTTAAAGAACCATTTGAAATTAATGATCAAATACATCTTTATCATCGTTATTCTAGCGATAAGTTATTAATTGCTGGAACTATTAAAGATCTTAACAGTAGTAGTAATAATTTATCAGCTGGAGTACCAGCAGAGGTTATTGAGAAAAATAGATTTAAACTAGAAAGAGATGGTTTAGTTTATTTAATAAATCAAGCTCCAACAATAGAGGGTATAAATGAAACGCTAAATGTTGTTATAGGTCAAAAACCAGACTTTTTTAAGGATGTAACAGTAAAAGATGATCTGGATGGGCTTATACAAAACTCTAAAGTTGAGGTAACTGGATTTAATCCAAATCAATTAGGAGAGCAGACTATAACTTATACAGTAAGTGATAGTTGGGGTGAAACAACTACTGCTACAAGAAGAGTTATAGTTACATCTGAAACTAGATTGTCAAATACATCAATAGATGTATATGACAATGGTGGTAGTAGTAAAGTATTTTCTATAAAGTTTGACGATATAAATAAGAGAATAAAAATAGAAAATAAAACAGAGACACAACTAGAATCTACAAATTCAACCGATACAGCTTTTAGAATAAAAATTCTTAGTAAAGCTGGTATAACTAAAAAGACTTTAGAACTAAATGGAAATGAAAATGGTAATAGTACTAAACTAAGTGAACTTCATAACTATAACTATTCAGTTGGAGATTATATTGAATTGTGGAGAAAACCTACAATTGAAGCATCAGCTGAAGATATAGCACCAGCAACTGGAGAAAATAGTGGAACACCAGAATATACTGAACCAACAACTAAAACTACAGTAAAAGGTATTAAAATAGTTGGAAAGCTTGAAAAAAGAGATGAACTAAGTAATATTACTTATGAAAATGGTATTGATAAAATAGATCATATGATAAATGTAAGATTTATGCTAGATAAAGATGTACTATTTGCAAAGTATAACAAAGCTCCAACAATAAAATTTGTAGATAACTTGACTATAAAAAGAGGAGAAGTATTTAATCCTATAAAATTTGTATTACAGGTAAATGATGATTATGATAAACTAGGTAATAACTTAGTTAGAGCATCTTACAATAAAGATAAGATACAAAATGTTGGAAATCATACAGTAACATATACTGTTAAAGATAAGTGGGGTAGAAGTAGTGAAGAAATAGAAAAAACTATAAAAGTTCTACCTAAAAATAACTTAGAAGAAAATAAAATAGTTCTAAAAAAACGAGATAATGGAACTGATAAAGATATAGTTACTCTACATTTTGATGATGTAAATAATAAAATAGTCAAAGAAATTGCAAATGGAGAATCTATATCTGGAAATGCAGGTACTGATGTATTTTATATAGCAGTGTTTAATGGATCTGGACATAAAGTTGCTGAGTCTTCTTTAAAAGCTAATATATCACTTAATGGAAACTCGTTTAGTGAAATTACAAATATAACATTAGAAGATGATTACTCTATATCTGTACGTGCATACAATAAAGATAATCTTTGTATAAAAGGTAATGTAGATTCTGCTAAAGAAACTCAATCAGAAACTTCAAATAAGCCAGAGTTTATATTCAAAGATGAAGATGAAATGAATAATACAAGATTTGCTTTGAAAGATAATGGTTTATTCAAGGTTTATAATGAAGCACCAGAGTTTATAGGAATAAACGATATATCTATAATAAAAGGAAGTACATTTGAAAAATTAGCTGGAGTAAGTGTAGTAGATGACCATGATGGAAATATAAATATATCAAATGAAAATATTACAGGAGATATAAATACATCAAAAGTTGGTCGTCAACAACTAACATACACTGTATCTGACAGTTGGGGACGAAGTACAATGGTAACTAGAAATGTACTTGTAAAACCTATATCAGTAAACAACTCTATAGAAGTCAAAAACTTACAAAATCAATTAGCCTTTAAAATAGGATTTGACTTTGTAAGAAACAGACTTGTGGTAGAGAATACACAAAATACTCCTTTAAACTCATCAAATAATGAAACAGAAGTTTATATTGCAACATATGATGATAATGGAAGACTTATTGATAGTGTAGAATTATTAGGAAATGATAATAATATATCTGAAAAATTAAATAAGTTAACAAATGACTATATAGGTGTTAATAGTAGTATAAGGGTATGGAGTAAAGATCCAAGCAAGGTAACTGTAAAAGGAAATATAATAAACCCTGAAACTAATGAACAAGAAACTTATAGTGAAGTTGTAAATAATCAAGAAGAAATCAACAATGTAAAATTCAAGATTGCTGAAGATGGACTAAAGGTTATATACAACAATGCACCAAACATAATATTACCTAATGAGGAAACTATTTTATACAAAGGTGATAATTATAGAGAAGGTTTATTAAATAATGTAACTATAAATGATGATCATGATAATAATATAGATACTTCTAAAGTTAAGTTTAAAGTTAAAAAAATTGAACAACCACAAGTATCTAGAAATAAATCTAAAGAAGTTATAGAAAGTCCATCAGAACCAGAAAGTGAGTTTAATGTAGTAGATGATCTAGGAGATTACGAAGCTGAGTATGAAGTAACTGATAGCTGGGGTAGAATTTCTACGAAAAAAAGAAGATTTAGAGTAGAAAATGCAATGAAAAGACATGAGATAATATTTAGTGGATATGATCGTAATGGTTTAACAGATACAGATAAGAATTCTATAATACCACTAGTTATTCAATTTAACCCAGATACTATGAAGTTTAAGATAAAAGATAGAACAGATAATAAATTTAATAATGCTGTAGGTATGAATGATAATCTAATTCATTCTTTCTATGTATATAATGGAAAAACTAATGCAATAAAATATCAGATACAGATGTTAGCCAGTGATAGAGGGAATAGTCAAAAATTTGATGTTATAAATGATTGGGAAGTTGCATATGGAGATTATATAAAGTTTTATGATGGAAGGAATAATGGTCAAACATTTAGACTTAAAATAAATGGTAAAGTAAGAAACACAGACTATGACTACTCTCAAGGTGCTAAAAATGGTGAGGATTTTATCAATAGTAAATTTTATATACAAGAAGAAGGTTTAACTGCTGAATATATTCCACCAATAGAAGCTACTCAAGATGAAACTATATTTGAATATGTAGGTGCACAAGGACTGGTTCCTCTTAGAATAAAATTTAATTATAATAATAATACTATGGAATTATCAGGAAATCAAACTGCATTATATTACTATGTTGAACAGGGAGATCCACTTGAGGGTCAACAGCAACTGAAGATAACATGGCGTAGCAGTGATGGAACAGAAAAAGCTAGTGTTTCTTTAAATATAAATTGGGATAAAGGTCATGAAAAAGTAAAAAGTGCATTTAACAGATATGTAGTTAGTGGATCTGATGGAACTTATAGATTTGAAAATGGAGATTATTTCACATTTGAAAGTAGGGAGAGTAGTAAAATTCGTATATACAACAATTTTGAAAATACTACTAGTGACCCAAATCTGTCAGATGGAATAAGCTCAGATGATATAGTTCAGAATACTAGATTTATATTAGGAGCAGATAAAGAAAGTAATCCATCAAGCAAAACTACAACATCAAATAAAACGATGAAAGTATTATATAATGCTGCTCCAGTAATAGAAGGTATAGATGATGTAAATATATATGTTGGAGATACTTTTAATCTAAGAACTGGTGTAACTGTAAAAGATACAATTGATAGTGAAATTTCATCATATACAGTAACTAAAACCAGTGAGACAATTGAAAATCAACCTACTGGAAGAAATATAGAACAAAATGTAGATACAGTTCAAGGTGAAAATATAGGAAAACAAATTTACACTTATGAAGCTACTGATAGCTGGGGTAGAACTGGAAGATACACTAGAACTGTATATGTAAGACCAGAAGTATTTAAAAATAAAATAAGTTTATACCCAAAAGAAGAAGCATCAGAATCTAGTACTGAACAAGAACAATCTAAACCTTTATTTGAAATCGGATTTGATAATGATACTGGAAGATATACAGTAAGTAATCAAAGTGAAGATTATATAAATCAAAATTTAGGAACTGATACAGCATTTAAGATATCTATATATAGTAGTACTGGTACTCCTAAGGTAACAGTAGAACTAAGAGGTATTGATAGTGGTATAGATGAAAAAATTGAACAACTTAAACAAATTGTCTATGCTTATGATGACTGTATAAGAGTATGGTCTGCAGATCCTAAACAGCTAAGAATCAAAGGACCTATAACTGGAAATGTTACAACTCCTACTGCAAATGAGGTTAACCCATTAATTGTAGAAGGTGGAGATACTAATGTAGAACAGACTAAGAAGGAAGAAGATTACAGTGATGGTATAGATAATAAAGACTATATGGAAAATGTAGCATTCCAAGCAAAAAAGTCTGGGGTAGAAACTATATATAATAATGCACCAGTTATAAATACAGAAAATATAAACAAAGAAATACTATTTGGATCAGATGATATTAACTTGAAAGACGGTATTACAGTAAGTGATGATAAAACTAATAATCTTGAAGTTTCTCAAATAGAAGTTTCTGGTGAAGACGTAAACTTTAACAAAATAGGAAGATACACAGTAACTTATAGTATTTCTGATAGCTGGGGAAGAGTAGGTACTGCAAATGTAACATATAATGTTGTATCTAATGTAAAGAATAATATAATAGAAATATATGATAGTTCTGAAAAGTTTTTTGATATAAAGTTTAATATTGAAGACAATACATTTGATGTTAAACAAGTTGAAACACCAAATACGACAAATTCAGGAAGTACAGAAAGTACGGAAAGTACAAATCCATATTTTGAATTTATTCTTAGAGGTGAAGATACATCAGAAAAGAAAAAGATAACAGCATCAAATAAAGAAGATTTAATTAGTAAAATTAATGAATTAGGAGATATCAATTTTTCAGATGGAGATACTATTGAGTTATACTCTAATAATAACTCTAATATAAAAATAAAAGGTAAGATTGAAAATAAAAATAATGGTGAAGATTTTGAACAATCATTCCCAAGTTCATTAAACTTTAGAGAAACTAGATTTATTATAGGAAACAATGGTTTAGATGTACTAAGATATGAAAAACCAACTATAACTTTTACAGAAGGAGATAGTTTAAATATAACAAGAGGAGATAGTGAAATTCCAAAACAAGATGTTAATATAGGATTTAAAAATCCTGTTAATAAAAATGGTGTAACTTTTGAAATTCAAAACTTTAATCCATTAACTCTTGGAGAACAATCAACTCAATATGTATTTAAAGATAGTTGGGGAAAAACTCATACAAAAGATAGAAGTATAACTGTTGTTGAGAGAAATAATCTTGAAAAAAATAAGATTGATTTATTAAACTCAGAAGATAAATCTAATATAATTACATTTGAATTTGATACAATAGAAAATAAAATAAAACCAGTAGTAAAGGTTAATATACCAACTAAATCTAATAGAGACTTAATGACAATAACATTATATGATGATACAGGTATAACAAAGGATAGTATAAATGTTACTAGTGAAAATTTTAATAATTTACAATCTATTGATTTTGTTGAAGGTGACTTGGTAGGAATAACTTCATATGATATTAGAGATGGGTTATCTATAAAAGGAACAATACACGATCAGAAAGAATCTTATTTAGATGGTGTAAATAATAAAGATAATATAGATAATGTAAGATTTAAAGTAGAAGAAGAAGGATTAAAATCTGTATATAATAATGCACCAACATTAAATATTAAAGGAAATTTACAAACATTTAAAGATGAAAGTGTAGACTTCTATAAAGATGTTACTGTTTCAGATAATGACCCACATGATAAAGATGTTATAAATGTACAAGACAATATACAAATAAGTACTAACTTAGACATAAGTAAAATGGGTAATTATACTGCTACGTATACATTATCTGATACATGGGGAAGAAGTGTATCTGAAGATAGACAAATAATTGTCAATTCATCCTTAGGAAATAATAAAATACAATATTTCCCACCAGGTAGTAATAATGCTGCATTTTCAATAAGTATGAATACAAAAACTAAGCATTTGAAAGTTGAAAAAATACATGAAGACTTAAAAGATACACCTATAACAAACTTCATCAATAGAATTACTAGAAGTATAGATCCTAATAATCAAGTTGAAGTAACTCCAGAAACAGAACCTGAAACTCTAGTAACTAATAAAATATTTGAAGTGATTTTATTCACAGAAGATATGAAAGTTAGAAAGAAATTAACAATAGAATCTAATGATAATACAGAAAGTGTTAAATCAAAATTAAATACTTTTAATGATACTACTTATGAGCCTGGTGATTTCATAGGCGTATATGCAAAAGATAATGAAAATGGAATTAAAATATTAGGAAATATAGATATTCCATATGAAATTAATGAAAAGTATGATGATGGTATTCAAAATGATGATTTTATGAATAACGTTAGATTTAACATAAAAGAAGATGCTATCTACGCTGTATATAACCAAGCTCCTACAATGGAAGTTCCAGAAGAGGCAGCAGTGATATATAAATACGTGTATATGACAATGTAAAAGTTAGTGACGATTTAGATAAAAATATAACTAACACTAATATAACTATATCTGATAATGATAAAGAAAAACTTCAAAACGTAGATTTAAGAACTGAAAAAGAAAAGCAAGTAACTGTCGATATTAATTTAAGCGATAGCTGGGGAAGAAGTGTATCATCTCAAAGAACATTTAAAGTAAAAAATGCTCTTGAAAGGAATATAATAACTTTTAATGCTTACAATAATCCTAATACAACAGAAGCATTTGAAATAAGCTTTGATTTAGATAATAAAAAATTAAAAACTAGAAAATTATTAGATTCAGGGAAAGTAAACTCTAATAGTAGAGACATAATTTATAGAATATCAGTGTATGATGAAAATGGACAATTGAAACCTGATAGTGAAATTGGATTTGATGCTAATGACAATTTTGGTACAAATGGACAAGCTACAAGTAAGTTAAATTCAATAAATAATATATCTTTTGAATATGGAGATTATATAAAATTATCAGGAGGACAATTATTTAGAGTTGGTATCAATGGTGTAGTTAGAGATGAACTTGAAGATTACTCTAATAAAATTAACCAAGGAACTGATGCTAAAAATACTAAATTTATAATAGAGGATGGTGGCATAAGAGCAGAATTAGAAAATAATGATAATTTAACTGAAAGTCAAAATATTATAGAGTTCGTTGGTACTGAAGGGAAAAAACCTTTAAGAATGAAAATTGATAATGCTACTAAAAGGATTAATGTTTTACAAGGTACTAACAATGATGTAGACGGATATTATGATTACGAGGGTGGAGAATTTGGAAGAGATGAAAATATATTAACTATAACTTTACATCGTGCATCAGGAAGAAATATAACTGCTACTGCTAAAACTCAACAAGGACAAATCGACAATGTATTTAGAGCGTTTAATGATCAAACTTTTGAAGAAGGAGATTATATAGAAATAAAGTCATTAAACCCTAAAGCTGTTCGTATACTTGGAAATATAGATTATAATAAAGAGGAATACCCAGAATTAGATTTTTCTAGGGGATTTGATACTAAAAAAAATCTTGAAAAATCTAATATATACTTAGGCAAAAGTAATGCTAATGGTGTTAAAACTATTGAAATAACTGCAGACCCAACTCCTATTGTAATAGATGCAGAGGATAAAAGAGTACAGCAAGGAGATACAAGTTTTAGTATAACTGATGGTGTAAAAGTAGACTACGGAAATGGTGTTCAAGTACCTATTCCTGAAAGTGCAGCTAGAGAAGGAATAGCTACACTTAGTAGTGGAGATACTGTTAGAGTAGAAGGAACTGTAGATGTTAATCAAATTGGATTATATGCAGTAAAATATACTGTAACAAACTCTTATGGAATAACTACTTCTAAGACAAGAAATATAAATGTATATGCACCAGCAGGTTTAGTACTTAAAAATATAGGTACTACTCCTACAATAGAAAAAGGAAGTATTCTTCCTAATAATAAAGCTATAAAGGAACGTTTAAAAGAGTTTGTAGTGGCAACTGATACTGATGGAACTGATATTTCTGATAAAATAGAAGTTGATCTTAATGGATTTAACCAAGAACGTGAAGGTATTCAAAGAGTTATTTATTCTGTAAAAGATGGGTTTGAAGGTGTAATCACTAAAGAAGTAGACATCGATGTTGTAAGAACTATAAGTGTAGGTGTACCTACTAAAATACCATTCCAAGTTGTTACAAACTTAATGGAGAACAACAACAATGACGAGTTTATATCAGGAGTTCTAAAGTTAGCTAATAATAGAACAAGTGATGTAGAAGTTTACTTAAAAGACTTCAATGCTCAAGAGGGTAATACATTAGAAATAGTAGAGCCTACTTATACAACAGATTGGGATAATTTACCTGTTGAAGAATCGATGACAAAGCTGGCATTAGGAATTTATACATCAGGAAATATAAATGGTGGGGATACAAACCATTCAAATCCAATATGGTTAAATTCTAAAAAAGGAGAATCTACTAAACAAAATTCTGAAACTAAATTAGGTACAATACCAAGAGCTACATTAACTGAAAAAACTCCAGAAGGAAGTGAGACACCAACAAGACAAGGTGAATCATCAACTGAAGGAAGTGATACATCATCAAAAGTAATTATAACACCAACTCAAGGTAAAATATCATTTACAAGTAAACATGGTAAAAACTTTAAAGGTGGAACAGCTCGAGGGAAATTTGATTTAGTATTCTCATTTAAATAAAATAATATAAAATTGGTTATGATATATATCATAACCAATTTTTATATTTATCTTAAAATATATTAATATCAAATATTTAATACAATAATATATATTACATTGTAGTTATACGTTTTACTATATAAGTAATTGTAACAAGAAGAAATATAATAAAGAGAGGTGAATAATATGAATAAACTTTCAAATAAAAAAATAATAGCAATTAGCATAGTAGTAATTATATCGATTGTTTCATTAGTATTTTTTATAAATCATAATAAAAAGAAAGAACAATTAAAGACATTACCAGTAAAAGAACTGCCATTAAAGATTGAAACTACTCCAATAGAATTTAATGTAGTATCAAATGATGTTGAAAATATTTTAGAATGTTCTTATACTAACAATTCTAAAAAAGATATAATTAGATTATCTTTAGATGTAAAATTTAAAGATACAGGAGATGTTGTTACTTTAAAAAGTGATGAAGTAGTTAAAGTAGGAGCTAAGTCGTCTATATTTACTTCAAAAGCCCCAGCAAGTGGGAATAAAGAAGATATTGAAATATTGAAATATAAAATATTTACTTCAGATGGAACTTATATGGAATATGATACTAATCTAAAACAATACAATTGGTCATAAGATTAAATATAAAAATGGCTGTCGCACTAAAAAATAGGGTGACGCCATTTTTACTTTGTGTAAACAATTTATTTTCTATTTAATAACTAATTAAATAAAACATA
>CALESE010000111.1 GCA_937907205.1 uncultured Romboutsia sp.
GGGAGCAAGGATATATCGTTGGCGAAATGAGCGAAGCGAATTTTTTATATTAAATATTTATTAGATTGTAGGATTTAAAGAAGCTATTTTAGTTACAGCAACATATATTCTTGAAATTTCATACCATGTTTTAAAATCAACTACTCCAGATTGAGGTAAACCAAAAATACCTTGGAATGTTCTTACTGAATTAGCAGTATTTTCACCGTATATACCGTCCTCTCTAACCTTTGGAATAGCAGGATAAGATTTAGATATTGCATTAAGTTGATTTTGTATAGTTCTTACATCCTTTCCAGTTGATCCAACTTGAAGAACTTCTCCAGGGAATGATACAGGAACACCACTAACAATAGGTGCTTGTTCAAATGTTATTTCATCACCATAGAAATATCTTAATATACTTTGGTAATCCATACCTTGGTCACCCAAATCTTTACTTCCCCATTGGGTCATTTGTTCTGGACATTGAGTTTTTTGACCATCACAGTATTGTGCTAGTAAAGGCTGTCTAGAAGTAGGTGGTCTTTTTATAAATGTGTTAAATATTTCATCTACAGCCACACTTATTGTATCAAAAAAGTTTCTATTATATATAAATTTATGATCAAATGCAGTAGTTGAAGTAATTGTAAAACTATATCCCTGACCTCTATACCACTCTGTAAATACCCTATTTAATGTAAATGATATTATAGCGATTATATTAGCATATATTGTCTGAGTTGGCCAAGTAGAGTATATTTCAGAAGAAGCTACATTTTTAATATATTCTTTAAAAGGAATCCAATAATTTGGAGCAGATGAGTCAGTTGGAAGTCCATCATGGACAACTATAAATTCCGGTACAACAGGATTATCAAGTACGACGAATCCAGTTGGAGGTGGTAGCGGCTTTAAGCTAGCTTCAGGTATTTTTGGAGGATAGTTACCAAATAGAGTATGAGCACCTATGTCAAAAACAATTTCATTTTGTCTACTGTAAAAGTTTCTACATCTAGTTCTAGGCGTTAAAGGTACAGGCTGTCTTGCTTCAACAGTAGGAAAAACTTGAGTTCCATTTATAAGTACAGTCTCATATCTGTCAGCAATAACTTCAACTAAGTAGTTACTATAAGGCTGAATATCAGAGGGTTGCTCTGAATAAGCTATGTCTGGAGCTGGTAACGATAAATTGGTTACTTGACCTGATTCATTAGTTTTTAAATTTTGTAGCACTGGAGTTGGGCTTTCTCCTGAAGTTTGAGGTATAGAATAAATATTAACCGTAGCATCTTTGATAGGAGCATTAGTTGTATTATCTATTACACTTACTGTTAAAAAACCATCTTGCATATAATCACCCTTTCTTTTAAAGCATTTAATAATTTCCTATTTTTATAATATGAAGATACTTATTATTTTGTTAAGAGAAAAGGAAATAATATATATAAATAATAGAAAGGTAAATTTTTTTATGAGTTTAAATTTATTAATATTAGCAATATATCCATCAATAGCTTTTATATTATGGGTATATTTAAAAGATAGATATGATAAAGAACCTATAAAGATATTAGGAAGATTTTTTGTTTTAGGTGCTTTTATAAGTGTTATAGGAATTATATGTGAGGATTTTTTAATAAATATAAATAAATATAGTGGAAATTATTATATAATTTATAGTTCGTTTATAGTAGCAGGGTTTACAGAAGAAGGACTAAAGGCAATTGTTCTTATATCAAATGTAATAAAAGAAAAAAGTTTTAATGAAAAATTAGATGGGATAATTTACTCTGTATTTTTATCTCTTGGATTTGCAACAGTTGAAAATATAATCTATTTATATTTTGAGGATGTATCAAATGTATTTAGAATTAGTCTAATTAGAGGGATTATATCAGTACCTGCTCATATGATGTTTGCAATAACTATGGGATATTATATATCCAAATATAAATTTAGTAATAGTAAGTCCAAAAGGCGTGAATATATAATATTATCTATTTTAGTTCCTATTTTACTTCATGGTATATTTGATTTATTATTGCTAGTTAAATTTAAGTTATCTAAAGTGATATTTATTATTTATTTGATTTTATTATGGAAAATTAATTTAGATAAATTAGATGAGTATACCAATATATCTAGGAAAAGATTTTTTAGAATTAATAAAAAATAATAGTTTTTCTCTTATATTGAATATTTAGATAATCAAGTATGGATACTAAAATAATATGAACTAAATTTAGGAGGAATAAGTTATGAGTACACTAGATAAAAATCAAGAATATATAATATCTAAATTTTTAGAAAAGTATGATTATAACTCAATATTAGAGATTTTAGATAGTTTAGGGATAATGGATAGTGATTTATATTTATTAATAAAATCATGTAATTATTCAATGAATTTTGAATTTAAAAAGTCATTAGAATGTATAGAAAATATTAGTGATGATATAAAAGCTAAAAGTGAAATAAATAATCTTATTGTAAATTTAAAAAATTTAATACTAGGAGAACCAGAAGATATATTATCTGAATTAATAGAAAATATGAAGATAAAAGTTGTCAATCAAGAATATATAGACTTTTTAGGTAGACTATATAGATTAAAAGAAGCATTATTCAAATATATATTTATAAGTACAAAAGAAACTAAAAATTATAAAGTATGTATGTATGGTCATATGGTATCAAAGAAAAATATTTTATATACATTAAAAAAGAAGTATAATATATATAATGGCAATTTAATACATGGTGTAACTAATTATGTAAATAGGCATATTAAAAAAACTAAAAGAATGGAAAAAGTAATAGACATATTAAATAGTGAAAAGTTAGAAAATTTAATTAAACTTAGAAATGATAGTCCTGTTGGACATGGGTTTAAAGGAGTAAGTAAAGAGAGCATAGAAGAAATATACGGAAGCCCAATGGAGGTAATAAAAGATCTAGTAAAGGCATGTGAGTTATTAGATTTAGGAATTAATATGAATAAGTATGAAAATATTAATGAAGTTGTTATATACTTAATAGGTAATTATAGCAACAATTAATATTTTAAATAGCAATATCAATACATAGGAGATGATTTTAATGAGTGAAAAATTTAAAAAAGAGGCTATTGAATGGTCTAAAATAATTGTTACAGCTCTTATATTTGCGTTTATTATAACTCAATTTATAAGACCTACATTAGTAAGAGGGGAATCAATGTATCCGACTTTAGTAGAAAATGACTATTTAATAATTAATAGAATGGCATATAAATTTAATGAGCCTAAAAAAGGAGATATAATAGTATTTAAGACTAACTTATTACAGGAAGATGGAAAACCTAAGGACTTGGTTAAAAGAGTAATTGCAGTAAGTGGAGACCATATAAAAATAGAAGACTCTAAAGTATATGTAAATGACACGCTTTTAGATGAACCATATATACATGATAACTATACAGAAGGAAACATAGATATGGTTATACCAGAAGGAGAAGTATTTACTATGGGAGATAACCGAGAAGAAAGTTTAGATAGTAGATACGAGGATGTTGGATTAGTTGATGATAAAGATATAATGGGAAAAGTTATTGTAAGATTATTTCCATTCAATAAAATAGGACCAGTTAAATAAATTATGATATTAGGAATAAGTGCATTATTATTTAATCTAGATGAAGCTCTAAATTTATGCAAGAAGATACCTTCTATAAAACATATAGAATTAGGTATAGATAATTTAAACGAATGTAAAGAATTATATAGATATAAAGAAAAGATAGATAAACTAAATATATCTTTAAGTATTCATTTGCCAATGGAGCTTAATTCTTGTGAAAATATAAGTTATATAAATGATTCTTGGGTCAAATTTATACTAAATATAAATAAAGAATTAAATGATTTTGATATAAAGTATTATAATCTACATCTTGGGTATGTAATAGGCAATCGTTTAAAAAATAATAGAAATAAATATCTAGATAATAGTATTAAATTTATACGTAATGTTTTAAATAATGATATAAATATATCGATAGAGAATGTTTATTCTAATGAAGGAGATTTTTCAAATTTAGGAAATAAATCTTATGATTTTGAATATATATTCAATAGAATAAATAGCAACAATTTATATTTCTGTTATGATACAGGGCATTATCTAATAAATAAAGATGATTATATAAATAAATTAAGAGAAAAAATAGGTGTTATACATTTAAGTGATAACAATGGCGTAGAAGATATACATATAGGAATTGGAAATGGAATCTTGCCAAAAGAACATATAAAAGAAGTTATTAGTTTAGATCCTAAATACTTAATTTTAGAGATAGATTTTAATCATATAGAGGATACAATAAATAAATTGAATGCTATTATAAAAGAGGTTTAATGCCTCTTTTTCCTATTTAAAGGGAGAAAGGACTAGTATTATGAAAAATTTAAATTTATATATTGATGGGAAAAAAATAGATTATAACAAAAATAGTGATAATGATAAGATATTCTTATACAATATAGCAAAAGAAGTAGAGGATGAATATAAAGGATATATAACATTAGCAATAGTTGATAATAAATTAAGAGAATTAACTTATGAGATAAATAATGGTTGTAATGTTAAATTTTTAGATACAACAAATATGGATGGGCGAAGAGTTTATAATAGAACGATTGCATTTATATTTATTATGGCATGTAAAGAAGTATTTAATAATAGTAAAGTTGTAATAGAACATTCTTTATCTGGCGGTTTATATTGTGATGTTCATTTAGATAGAGATTTAAAAGAAGAAGATGTTGAAAAAATAAGAACAAAAATGAAGGAAATAATTAAAAATGATTATAAAATAGAAAAAATAATTACAAATAAAAAAGATGCTATTTCTATATTTAAATCTTATAATATGGAAGAAAAAGCTCAACTTTTAGAGTATAAAGAATATGATGATGTGAAAATATATAAGTGCAATGGCAATATAGATCATTTTTATGGGTATATGTTACCATCAACAGGGTATATAAAAATTTTTGATTTAAAGTTATATAAAAATGGAGTTATATTGTTAGGAGCTAGTTCAAAAGACAAAACTAAAGCAGAAGAGTTTGTACCACAACCTAAGTTAGCAAACATATATCGTGAGGCTGAAGAGTGGTCAAATCTTATCGGTGTAGATAAAGTTTTAACTCTTAATAAAATAATAGAAGATAATCAATATGGAGAAATTATAAGAATAGTAGAAGCACTACATGAAAAAAAATTATCTCAAATAGCAGATACTATAAAGGAAAAAGGAAAGAGAGTAATACTTATCGCTGCACCTTCTTCATCAGGTAAAACAAGTTTTGCACATAGATTATCTATACATCTTAAAGTTAATAATTTAAAGCCTGTATCTATATCCCTAGATGATTATTTTGTTAATAGAGAGGATACACCATTAGATGAATTTGGGAATTATGATTTTGAGTCTATATATGCAATAGATTTAGATAGATTTAATTCGGATTTAGAAAAGTTATTAAATGGAGAAGAAATAAGTCTGCCTAAATTTAACTTTAAATCTGGGAAAAGGGAAAAAAGTGGGAAAAAACTAAAAATAGATAATGACCAAATTATAATTTTAGAAGGAATACATGGTTTAAACCCAATTTTAACATCATCTATAAAAGATGAAGATAAATTTAAGATATATATAAGTGCCCTTACACAAATAAATTTAGATGACCATAATAGAATACCTACAACTGATTTAAGAATTATAAGAAGGATGGTAAGAGATTATAATTTTAGAGGTTACAGTGCAGAAAAAACTATAAACCAGTGGGAATCTGTTAGAAGAGGGGAAAAGAAAAATATATTCCCATATCAAGAAGAAGCCGATATTATATTTAACTCAGCATGTGTTTATGAAATAGCAGTATTAAAAAAATATGCAAAGCCATTATTAGAAGATATACCTAGGGATAATAGTGCTTACATAGAAGCAAATAGATTACTAAAATTATTACAATATTTTGTTGAATTAAATGATATATCAGATATACCACCAACATCTATAATAAGAGAATTTATAGGAGGAAGCAAAATAGTTGATTAAGTTTTATTAAGGATCCTGATATTGACATAATATCAGGATTTTCTGTATTATAAGGTTAAAATATAGTCGAAATATAAACAAGGAGGTAAGTATGGAAAATTTATTGCAAGAGGTATTAGATAATAATAAAAAGTATACTAATTATGGACAAGTAGCAAGTTATATACCAGAACTTAAAAATGCACGTCAAGAAGATTTAGGTTTATGTATAATAGATAAAGATAATAACGTATATAAAGTAGGAGATTGTGATAAAAAATTTACAATACAAAGTATTTCTAAAACAATAGTACTTGCTATGGCTCTTATGGATAATGATTGGGAATATGTATTTTCTAAAGTAGGTATGGAGCCAAGTGGAGATCCATTTAATTCAATAATGAAATTAGAAACAAATGATAATAAAAAGCCATGTAATCCAATGATAAATGCAGGAGCTATAGTAACAACAAGCCTTATAAAAGGAAAAGATGTTAAAGAAAAAGAAGAACGAATGTTAAAGTTTTTTAGAAAATTAGCTAAAAACGAAAGTATTGATATAAATTATGATGTATATGAATCGGAAAAAGCTACAGGTGATAGAAATAGGGCTATGGCGTACTTATTAAAAAACGATGGACTTATAGAAGGTAATGTTGATGAAGTTTTAGATTTATATTTCAAACAATGCTCAATAGAAATAGATACTGTTGATTTGGCAAGGATAGGTGTAAATCTTGCAAGTTATGGAATAGATATAGAAACTGGAGATAGATTGATTGATGAAAGGGTATCTAGAATAGTAAAGACATTTATGGTTACATGTGGTATGTACGATGCATCTGGTGAATTTGCTATAAAAGTTGGAATGCCTGCAAAATCTGGTGTTGGTGGAGGTATCATGGCATCAGTACCAAATCAAATGGGGATAGGTGTATATGGTCCAGCTTTAGATAATAAGGGAAATAGTATAGCTGGTATAAAGACACTAGAAGAACTATCTAGAAAATTAAAATTAAATATATTTTAAAATATAATTAATAATAAAATTGTTTTTTATGGGATTAGGGAATGAAATAAGTACTTGTATTAAGATGGTTAGAATGTATAAAAGCAATAGTTTATACTAAAGGAATAGATATACTTAAGAGATTTAAAAAGAAATACTATAAGCTATAATAAGTATCAATTTTTTTGATACTTATTTTTTGGGTATAATTATATTTATAATGATAATAAGGAGGATTACAGAAATGTTAGTTATAGGACCACATATTTCTATAGCAAAAGGGTTTGGTAAAGCAGCTCAAACTGCAGTAGAAATAGGAGCGAATACTTTTCAATTTTTTAGTAGAAATCCAAGAGGAGGTAATGCTAAAGAGTTTAATGAAAAAGACATAGAAAAATTTCAAAAGATAAGAAAAGAAAATAATTTTGGACCAATACTAGCTCATGCACCTTATACAATGAATTTAGGTGGGGCAAAGGATGATGTTTATGAATTTGCTAAAAGAGTTGTAAAAGAAGATACACAAAGAATGGATTCTTTAGGAATAGAATATATGTGTTTTCATCCTGGAAGTCATGTAGGTGGAGGAATAGACTTTGGTATACAAAGAATAATAGATGCACTTAATGAAACTTTAACAGGAGAAGAAAATATAACATTACTTCTTGAAACTATGTCTGGAAAAGGAACTGAAATAGGATTTGATTTTAATCAAATCAAAAGAATAATTGATGGAGTAAATCATAATGAAAAATTAGGAGTATGTTTAGATACATGCCATATATTCTCAGCTGGATATGATATAGTAAATAATCTAGATGAAGTATTAGAAGAATTCGACACTATAATTGGACTAGATAGATTAAAGGCTATTCACTTAAATGATAGTATGATGCTATTTGGAGATAAAAAAGATAGACATGAAGTAATTGGTGAAGGTAAGATAGGGCTAGAAGCTATAATAAACTTTATGACTCATCCAAAGATAAGTCATTTACCATTTTTCTTAGAAACTCCTCTAGAGGAAGATGGGCATAAAAGAGAAATTGAAATGATAAAAAATATATTAAATAATAAATAAAAAATAATAAAGAGGACTTAACATTCTCTTTATTATTTAACTACTTTAGTTCAATATTATAAGAAACGTCATATTTTGATACGGGATAAAGCTCTATTTCTACGCGAGGGTTATCTTTGTCTATAAAGTCAAATAATAAAACGGGTTTTAATTGTTTATCATTTTTTATTATGCCACTTTTTTCAATGCCATCACAGATACTCTTAGGATAGTTATGCAAATCCCCCATTCTTTTATTTGGGAAATATAGTTTCATTATAGTTATTAAATCTTCTTCTATTACATCCCCTTGGTACTGTTGGTTTATATAACCTGCAATCATATTTTCATAGGCTAAGTACTTAGAATGCTTACCTGTAGATGGCATCCAAGCTTGACCATGAATATTATGCAATTTAAAATTAGACTTACTTATAGGTCTACCTGGTATTATTAATTTAATCAAGTTATCACCATCCTTATACTTTAGATATTATAAGACTAATAATTAATTAATGAAAGGATATTTTATGAATAGTAATAAATTAAAAGAATTTTGTAGAACAATAGGGTTAAAATGTGTGGGTATCGCAGGTATTGGACCATATGAAGACTTAGAAAGAAAAATTAAACAAAGACTAGTTAATGGATATATTACAGGTATGGAAGAACCTATAGTTGAAAATAGAATAGATCCAAGAAATACTATGGAAAATGTTAAATCTATAATAGTTTGTGCATTTCCTTATTATAATGGTGAAATAAAAAACTCTAATATATCAAAATATTGTCAAGGTCAAGATTATCATATAGTAGTCAAAGAAATACTTCAAAAGATATGTGATTATTTAGTTAAAGAAATACCAAATTTTGAGTATAAATATTTTGCTGACAATGGACCTTTAGTTGATAGACATTTAGCATATCTTTCAGGTATTGGATATTTTGGTATAAATAATAATATAATAACAGATGAGTATGGATCTTATGTATTTATAGGATATATAATGAATAATTATGAATTTACCCCTGATGAACCATTACCAAAAACATGCATAAAATGTATGAAATGTGTAAAATATTGTCCGGGAAATGCTCTTTTAGGAAATTATGATATGAATCCCAAAAGATGTTTATCATATATAACTCAAAAAAAGGAAGAATTGACAGAAGAGGAGATATTTTTATTAAAAAAAGAGAAAAAAGTATTTGGTTGTGATATTTGTCAAGATGTATGTCCTCATAATAAAAATATACCTATAACAGACATCAAAGATTTTAAAAATAATATAATTAGCAATTTAGAATATGATGAAATAAACTCAATTTCCAATAAAGAATTCAAAAGACGCTATGGAAATAGAGCATTTAGTTGGAGGGGGAGAAAGATAATAAAAAGAAATATGGATATAATATATGAAAAGTCAGATGAATTAT
The DNA here is from genome assembly GCA_937907205.1 of uncultured Romboutsia sp. GTDB lineage: Bacteria > Bacillota > Clostridia > Peptostreptococcales > Peptostreptococcaceae > Faecalimicrobium. The sequence continues at coordinate 9,574 of CALESE010000111.1, forward strand.
AAATTTATCTGACTTTTTTACGTTTTAAATAAAAACAACAAGTAGACAAGTTTACTGACATATACTAGATAGTGTAATAAGTTAATATAATGTGTTTAAAGGATAAGGGGGGAAATATATTGTTAAAATATAATAATACATCAGAGATAGAACCTCTAGAGGATATACTTGGTCAAAAAAGAGCAATAGATGCTATGGAGATTGGGTTAAAAATTGATAATCAGGCTTATAATATATATTTATCAGGAGAGTCGGGAACAGGTAAGACAACATATGTAAAAAAAATATTAAAGGAATATGCATCTAAAAAAAATTCTCAAAAAGATTGGTGTTATGTATATAATTTTGAGAAAAGCAGAGAGCCAATTATAATAGGATTAGAAAAGGGATTAGGAAAAGTATTCAAAAAAGATATAGAAAAACTAATTGAAACATTACTAGAAGAATTAAAAGATACTTTTGAGAGTGAAGAAATAGAACTAGCTAAAAATCAAGTTCTTGAAGATTATGAAAAAGAAAAGGATGTACTTTTAAAGAAAATAAAAAAATATGGTGAAGAAAAAGGATTTGAATTAAAAGATAGTAAAGTAGGTATGGTATTTATACCTATTGAAGAAAATAAAGATGTAGAAGATGAGGAATTTTACCAAGTTAAAAAAGATTTAGAAAATATGGCAATACAAGTTGTGTATAAAATAAAGGCATTAGAAGATGAAGCTAGAGAAGAATTATTAGATTTAGAAGAGGAAGTTGCAAGTTTTATTATAGATCCTCATATACAAGACTTGATTGATAAATATAAAGATTATAATAAAGTAAAAACTTACTTAAATAATATGAAAAAAAATATATTAGAATATGTGTATTTATTCTATTTGGATGAAGAAGATTTAAAAGAAAAATATGATAAAGAACATTTCATGAAATATGAGGTAAACTTATTTGTTGATAATAGCTGTGAAGAAGATAATTGTGTGCCTATAATATTTGAGATGAATCCAAGTCCAGCTAATTTATTTGGTAAGGCTGAATACGATTACTATAATGGAAGTATAAAGACAGATTTTACAAAATTAATTCCTGGAGCAGTTCATAAAGCAAATGGAGGATATTTAGTTTTATATGTAGATAGGCTTTTAAGATACGCTATGTCTTGGGATTTATTAAAAGGAGCAATACAATCTAGAGAATTAGGTGTGGATACGCAAACATCTATAAAGCCAGAAAGTATGCCAATAGATATGAAGGTAATACTTATTGGGAACCAAGAGATGTATAATATTTTATATAGTTATGACCCTGATTTTAGTAAATATTTTAAGATATTTGTAGATTTCGATAGTGAAATGGAAAAAAATGAAGTAAATGAGTATGGAATAGCTAGATTTATATCATATCAATGCAATAAAAATAATTTAAAACATTTTACTCACGAGGCAGTAGAAGAAGTTTTAAAATATAGCACTAGATTAAGTGGAGATTTATATAAACTATCAACTCAATTTAACAAAATAATGGAAGTTATAATAGAAGGTGATGCATATGCAAAAATAAGAGAGTCTGAATATGTAAATAAAGAGGACGTAATAAAAGCAATAGAAGGAAGAAAGAAAAGACTAAATAGAATAGAAGATAAGATGGATGAATCATTAGAAGATGGGTTTACACTAATTGAGACACAGGGTGAAAGAGTCGGAGTAATAAATGGATTATCAGTATTAAGTACAGGTGAGTATTCTTTTGGTAGACCATCAAGAATTACAGTAACAACTAGTCCTGGTAATGAAGGTATAGTCAATATTGAAAGAGAAGTAAAGATGAGTGGGTCTATACACAGTAAGGGCGTTTTAATTTTAGGTGGATATATAAGTGAAACATTTGCTCAAGATTTCCCGCTATCACTTAATGCATATATTTGCTTTGAGCAAAATTATGGTGGTGTTGATGGAGATAGTGCTACGGGTGCTGAAGTATATGCATTGTTATCGTCATTAAGTAAAATTCCTTTAAAACAAAATATAGCAGCAACAGGATCAATGAACCAAAAAGGAGAAATACAGGTAGTAGGTGGAATTACAGAAAAGATAGAAGGTTTTTACTCAGTTTGCAAGAAAAAAGGTTTTAAAGGAAATGAAGGTGTTATAATGCCTAAGAATAATATGAGAAATTTAGTATTATCTGATGAAATAAATAAAGCAATTGAAGAAGGAAAATTTAAAATTTATACAATAGAAACAGTAAAAGAAGCTATGGAAATATTAACAGACAGTAGTTTTGATGAAATTAAAGATTTAGTAAAAGAACAACTTGAAAAATTCAGCAAAATAGAAAGAGGTAACAAAAATTAGTTTAAATAAACAAACTTAGGGTAATTTTAAAATAAAGCAAAAACAACTAAAGTTTTTGCTTTATTTTTATGCAAGAAAAAGAAAATTTAAAAAAAAATAATTTGTTATATATAGTTGAATATAGTAGATAATATAAATATAAAATTTAAATTTAAGGGGGATTTTTTAATGAAAGATGTTAATAAAATATTAGATAAATTAGAGGAGATTTATCCAGATGCTAAATGTGAATTAAATTATACTACACCATTTGAACTATTGATAGCTACGATATTATCAGCTCAATGTACAGATGTAAGAGTTAATATAGTAACAGATAAATTATTTAAAAAGTATAATACAGCACAAGATTTTAATAAACTTAGTGTAGATGAAATTAGTGAAGAAATAAAGACTTGTGGCTTGTATAAAAGCAAATCTCAAAAGATAAAGCAAACATCTGAAATTTTATGTAAATTTTATGATGGAGAAGTTCCAAACACATTGGAAGAGCTTGTAAAACTTCCAGGAGTTGGTAGGAAGACAGCTGGTGTTGTATTGAGTAATGCATTTGGACAAGATGCAATAGCAGTAGATACTCATGTATTTAGAGTATCAAATAGAATTGGTATAGTTAATACATCAACTCCAGAAAAAACTGAGTTTGCTCTTATGGAAGCTATACCAAAAAATAGATGGTCAAAATCACATCACCTTATGATTTTTCATGGAAGAAGAATGTGTAAAGCTAGAAATCCAGAATGTAGTATTTGTCCTATAAAAGATATGTGCAGTTATTTTGAAGAAAGGGATGACTAAAATTGAAAAAATATAAGCTAATAGCTATATTGTTAATAGGAATATTTTTTTTAGGAAGTATAAATTTAGTACAAGCTATTTCAAGAGAAGGAAAAATTAATAAAAATGTATATATAAACGATATAGATTTATCTAACTTATATAAAAACGAGGCAATATCTAAAATAAAAGAGAGAATAAATTTAAATAATGAAATTAGTTTAAAATATAATGATAAAGAATTTAAATTAAAACTAAATGAAATAGGAGTTAAATATAATATTGATGAAGCTGTAAGCTCAGCATATATGGTTGGTAGAGATAAAGATTTTATATCAAATATAAAAACTAAAATAGATTTAGATTTGGGTGAAAATAAATCAATAAAATTAAATTATACTTATAATGAAGATAAGCTGAATTATTATATAAACTTAATTAATTCAAAAATAAAAGTTGAACCGCTAAATGCTAATATAAGATTGGTAGATGGAAAGTTAACATATGAAAAAGAAGTATATGGATTAAAAATTGATGAAGAGGATTTAAAGAAATCTATATTGAACAATTTAGAAAATATATCGAGCAATGAAATAACAATAAATGTAAAAAAATTAACTCCTAAATATTTATATAAAGAATTGAGCAAAGTTGATACTGAATTGGGATATTATGAGACAGATTTTAATGAAAATAATAAAAATAGAGCTAATAACATAAAAATAGCATCAGATGCTATTAATAATATAATTGTAAATCCTGGAGAAGAATTTTCATTTAATGAACATATGCATAATTGTTATGTAAAAAAAATGTTTGAAAGTGCGCCTATAATAGTAAATGGCAAATTAGAAAAAGGTTTAGGTGGAGGTATATGCCAAGTATCTTCGACCTTATACAATACAGTACTTTATTCTGGGCTAGAGGTAACAAGAATTAGAAATCATTCTATACCTAGTTCATATATAAATAAAGGGAGAGATGCTACTGTATCTCATGGAAATTTAGATTTTAGATTTAAAAATAATTATGATACTCCGATAGTTATATTTAGTAATGTTCATAATAATAAAGTAAAAACAATAATATATGGTCAAGCTAAAAATAAGAAAAATATAGAAATATTCACTGATATAGTTGAATGTATACCAAATAACACTGAAATAAAAAGTAGTAATGAACTTTATAAAGGTGAAAAATATATAGAAGAAGGACGAAAAGGATATAAAGTTAAAACATATAGAGTATACAAAGAAAGCCAAGATATAGAGTTGATTAATGAAAGTTATTATCCACCAAAGAATAAAATAATAATATATGGAAATAAATAAAATAAAACTATATAAATAATACAATCTCCTGTTTATAAACAGGAGATTGTATTATTTATATAGAAAGAGATAGTTTAATAAAGTTAGTTTTTACAATAGTAAATTTCTGTTATAATTATAGTTGGATAAAAATGAGAATATAAAATAGTTATCATATAGAACTAGATTTATAAAATTTGAAGTTGGAATTATTATTTTAACTAAGGAGGAATAAATATGTCATTAAACGTTGTTTTAGTAGAACCAGAAATACCTCAAAATACTGGTAATATAATAAGAACATGTGCAGCAACTGGAACAACATTACATCTAGTAAGACCATTAGGATTCTCGTTAGAAGATAAATATTTAAAGAGAAGTGGACTTGATTATTGGGATATAGCAAATATTAAGTACTATGATAGTTTTGAAGAAGTGGTAAAAAAGAACCCAGAAGGTACATTTTTTTTCTCTACGACAAAGGTAGATCAAGCTCATTCAGATGTTAAATTTGTTGAAAATTCTTTTATAGTATTTGGAAAAGAAACAAAAGGATTACCTGAAAGTTTGATAAAATCAAATTTAGAAACTTGTATAAGAATACCTATGATAAATGTTGAAAAAGCTAGATCACTTAATTTATCTAATTCAGTTGCAATAGTAGTTTTTGAAGCCTTAAGACAATTAGGTTACCCTAATATGAGATAATGTTAAATTATATGAAAAAATTAGATAAGGGGGAATGTTTTAATGAAAAATTTAAAAATAATATGTGATAGTTTATCAGATATACCTAAAGAATTAGTTGAGAAACATGATATAGAAGTTGTACCTCTAACAGTAATATTAGACGGAAAAGAATATAGAGATGGAATTGATATATCAAAAGATGACTTTTATAAGAGATTAAGAGGAGAAAATGCATATCCAAAGACTTCACAAGCTACTTATGCTCAATTTAAAGAAGTGTTTGAGAAATATGTAAATGAAGGAAGAAGTATACTTTATATAGCAGGATCATCATCTGCTACAGGAACTTATCAAAGTGCTGTTATGGCAAAAAATGATATTGATGGAGATATATATTTATATGATTCTCAAACATTTACATATTTAATTGGAATGTTAGTAGTAGAAGCATCTAAACTTTCAAAAGAAGGAAAATCAATAGATGAAATTATAGAATCTATTGATAAATTAAGAGAAAGAACATATGTATTATTCTCAGTAGATACTTTAGAGTATTTACAAAAAGGTGGAAGAATATCAGCTACAAAAGCTGCAATAGGCAGTATATTAAATATAAAACCGATTTTGGATATAAAGAATGGTTTAGTTTCACCAGTATGCCAAGTAAGAGGGAAAAAGAATGTATTATCTAAAATGCTAGAGCTTATAAAAGAAAATTGTGGAGAAAATTTAGATAATGATATTATATATATAGCATATAGTGATGATTTAAAAGAGAGAGAAAGATTTACTGATGCTATCAAAAAAGAGTTTAATCCTAAAAAGATTGAATACTTCCAAATAGGTACAGTAATAGGTTCTCATGCAGGACCAGGATTAACTGGAATAGTATGTTTAAAAAGATAGATAAAAAACCTTCAATTTATATTGGAGGTTTTTTGTTATAAAGTAAAATGTATAATAAAATTTAAAAATGTATATTATTTTTATAAATAGTATATATTATTAAAGTTATATATATTAAAAAATATTTGAAATTTAAAAAAATATAAGGAAAATAAATTAAATGTAGAATTAATGGTTAAAATAGTGTAAAATAATAATTAATTATTACATAATATATAATTTTCGAAGGAGGAATTTATGAAACTTAAAAAGTTACTATCTTTAGGTTTAGTTACAGTTATGACAACTGGTTCATTAGTTGGATGTGGTTCAAAATCAGAGACATCTAAAGATGCTTCAGGAAAATCAGGAGAACCAATAAAAATAGGTATGGTTACAGATACAGGTGGTGTAAATGACGAATCATTCAACCAATCTGCTTGGACAGGATTAAAAAAATTAGAAGAAGAATTTGGAACAGATAAAGTAGAAGTTAAATACTTAGAATCTAAACAAGATGCTGATTATATTCCAAATATAGAGCAATTAGTCGATGAAGATACTGATTTAGTAATAGGAGTAGGATTCAAATTGGCAGATGCTATATCAGAAGCTTCTAAAAACTATCCAGAAAATGAATTTGTTCTTATAGATGCTACAATTGGAGAAACTCAACCAGAAAATGTAACATCATTATTATTCCAAGATCAAGTTTCAGCTTATATGACAGGATTAGTAGCTGGTAGACAAACTACTACTAACAAAGTTGGTTTCATAGGTGGTATAGCTGGAGAAGTTATAGATAGATTTGATTATGGATTTAGAGCAGGTGTTGAAGCTGCTAATCCAGATGCAGAAATATTTGTTCAATATACAAACAGTTTTACTGATATGGCTTTAGGTAAATCTATAGCTAATCAAATGCACTCTAAAGGTGTAGATATAATATTCACTGCAGCAGGAGCTTGTGGTATAGGTGCTATAGAGGCAGCTAAAGAAAATGGTAAATTTGCTATAGGTGTTGACCAAGATCAAAATGCTTTAGCACCAGAAAATGTAATAACTTCAGCAATGAAAAATATAGATTCTGCAATATACAATGTAGGAAAATCTTTATTAGAAGGTAATTACAAAGGTGGACAAACTATAGTTAATACATTAGAGATGAATGGAGTTGGTATAGCTCCAACAAGTGATAAAAATGTTGCTCCAGATGTATTAGAGTACGTTAAAGCAGAAGCTGAAAAAATCAAAAAAGGAGAAATAAAAGTTCCTGAAAATAAAAAAGAATATGAAGAATTAAATAAATAATTCTATTATAAAAGGGCTATCCTAATAACAGGATAGCCTTTATTATTTAATGAATTTGTAAAAATATAATCCACAATAAAATATTAAAATTTATATATTCAATTATATGCAAGTTTAATTAAAATATTTTGATAAGTTTTGGAAATAATAATTATATATGATTTAATATTACTAAATATAGTATACAATATTCGTATAAAATAGATAAAAAACAACATAAAAAAACAATTAATAATAAAAAAGTGTAAAACTATTTGTTATACATAATGTATTTTAGTATAATATAAATGTTGACTATTAAATTAAGGAGGATAAAAAGAGCGATGAATAATAGTAATATCGACTACAGTCAAAAAGTTGTTGAAATGAAAAACATAACTAAAAAATTCGGTAGTTTTGTTGCAAATGATAACATAAACTTGACTGTTCATAAAGGTGAAGTACATGCTCTTTTAGGGGAAAATGGAGCGGGTAAATCTACTCTGATGAACATATTATATGGATTATATCACCAAACATCAGGTGAAATACATATAAATGGAAAATTAGTTAATATGGATAACCCTAATGTTGCCATAGAAAATGGTATAGGAATGGTTCATCAACATTTCATGTTAGTTCAGCCTTTTACAGTGGCACAAAATATAATATTAGGGACTGAACCTACAAAAGGTTTAGGAGCTGTAGATATAAATAAGGCTATACAAGATGTTAAAGATATCTCAGAAAAGTATGGATTATATGTTGATCCAAATGCTAAAGTTGAGGATATAACTGTTGGTATGCAACAAAGAGTAGAAATATTAAAAGCATTATATAGAGGTGCTGAAATATTAATATTAGATGAGCCTACGGCAGTTTTAACACCAAAAGAAATACAAGAACTTATACAAATAATAAGAAACTTAACTAAAGAAGGTAAGTCTATAATAATAATAACTCATAAATTAAAAGAAATAAAAGCAGCTGCTGATTACTGTACTATAATAAGGAGAGGTAAGTACATAGATACAGTTAAAGTTTCTGAGTCAAGTGAAGATGATTTAGCAGCGATGATGGTCGGTAGAGAAGTTAACTTTAAAGTTGATAAAGGTGAAGCTAAACCTAAGCAAACAGTTCTAGAAATAAAGGATTTAATAGTTAAAGACAATAGAAAAATATCAGTTGTAGATGGATTATCATTAGAAGTTAAAGCTGGTGAGATATTAGGTATAGCTGGTATAGATGGAAATGGTCAATCAGAGTTAGTTGAGGCCTTAACTGGACTTAGAAAATCTCAATCAGGAAGTATAAAAATAAACGGACATGAAGTTTTAAATAATACTCCTAAAGAATTATTCAAAAAAGGTATAAAAAATATACCAGAAGATAGACATAAAAGAGGATTAATACTTGATTTTACAGTAGCTGAAAATACTGTACTTCAAAATTATAAAGATGCAAGATTTTCTAAAAATGGAATATTAGATAAAGAAGCTATTGAAAAATATGCAGATGGAATAATAGAAAGGTTTGATGTTAGACCTACTGATCACACTGTAAAAGCAAGAGCCTTATCAGGAGGTAATCAACAAAAGATTATAATTGGTAGAGAAGTTGATAATATAGAAGTATCAAGAGCATCTACAGGAGAAGCTCAATTATTAATCGCAACTCAACCGACAAGAGGACTAGATGTAGGAGCTATAGAATTCGTTCATAAAGCTTTAGTTAAGCAAAGAGATGAAGGGAATGCAGTTTTATTAGTATCTCTAGAACTTGATGAAGTTATGAATGTATCTGATAGAATAGCAGTAATATACGAAGGAAAAATAGTAGGAGTAGTTGATGCAAAAGACGCAGATGAAAATACATTAGGATTAATGATGGCAGGAGGTGACGAATAATGACTGATAAATTAAAAAAGAAAAAAGTCTCTCTAGCAGAGAATACTATATTATTCTCTTTAGTATCAATAGTATTAGGATTAGTAGTAGGAGCGATAGCTTTACTTATAGCTGGATTTGATCCTATACACGCTTATTCTGCTATGATAGAAGGAATATTTGGAAAACCTAAGTTTATAGCTTGGACTATAATAAGATCTACACCACTTATATTAACTGGTCTTTCAATAGCATTTGCATTTAAGACTGGATTATTCAATATAGGTGCAGAAGGACAGTTTATAATAGGTTCTTTAGTTGCTACTATAGTTGGAGCAGGTATAGAATTACCAGCAATAATACATATACCACTTGTTCTTATAATGGCAGCACTTGGTGGTGCTATATGGGGTGGATTTGCTGGATGGTTAAAATCTAAGTTTGGAATAAATGAAGTTATAGCTACAATAATGCTTAACTGGATAGCATTTTACTTAAGTAACTTTATGATAAAATCTACAGCATTAGCTAGACCAAATAGTGAAGCTTCGATAAGTATACATGAGAGTGCAAGTTTAGGTATAAATTGGTTGACTGATTTAGTTGGACCAGCTACAAAAGTTAACTGGGGTATAGTTATATCTATAATACTTGTATTATTAATAGCATTTATATTATTTAAAACAACTCTTGGATTTGAATTAAGAGGAGTTGGATTTAATAAATTTGGTGCTGAATATGGTGGAATAAATGTTAATTCGTCAATATTAAAATCTATGGCAATAGCAGGTTTATTAGCAGGTATAGCAGGAGCTATACAGGTTATGGGTGTATCTCACAATATAACAATACTTGCAGCACAAGAGGGATACGGATTTGATGGTATAGCTGTTGCGCTTATAGCGAACAGCAATCCAATAGGAGTTATATTCTCAGGTTTATTATTTGGTGCATTCAAATATGGTGGAACTAAGATGCAATCTATAGGTGCACCATCAGAAGTGGTAAACATAGTAATCGGTTCTATAGTTTACTTTATAGCTTTAAGCAGTGTATTAAGAATGTTATATATAAAAATGAGAGATAAAAAAAATAAAGGGGGCAATGTATAATGGAAGATATAGCTTTAATTATTAGTACAACTTTAATGTATTCTACACCCCTTATATTTGCAGCATTAGGTGGAGTATTTTCTGAAAACTCAGGTATAGTTAACATAGGTATAGAAGGTATGATGACTATAGGTGCTTTTGCAGGAGCAGCATCAGGGTTTTTACTAGGAAATCCATGGTTAGCATTTATAATAGGTGGATTAGCAGGTGGATTATTTGCTTTAATTCATGCTTTTGCTACAGTAACTTGTAATGCAGACCATACAATATCTGGGGTTGCTATAAACTTACTAGCTCCAGGGGTTGCATTATTTACTTCTAAAATAATGTTTGATGGTGCTACAATGACACCAACAATACCAATGGAAAATAAAATACCAAGACCATTAAATGGTATATTCCCTCAAGGAAGTATATTAGATACAATATTTAATTCTTATGCTACTGTATTTTTAGCATTTGTATTAGTATTTGTAGTATGGTATGTATTATATAAAACTAAGTTTGGCCTTAGAGTTAGAGCAGTTGGTGAGCATCCAGGTGCAGCAGATACATTAGGTGTCAATGTTACAAAGACAAGATATATGGCGGTTATAATATCTGGTATATTAGCAGGTCTTGGAGGGGCATCAATGAGTTTAGCAGTTGTTTCTTCATTCAGACCAACATTAATATCTGGACAAGGGTATATTGCTATGGCGGCAGTTATATTTGGTAAGTGGAGGCCACAATGGGCTATGGTAGCTTGTTTACTATTTGGTTTCTCTACTGCATTATCAGTATTCTTTGGAAATCCAGAGTTACCATTCAGTATAAATGAAAATATATTATCTATGATACCTTATATAGTTACTTTAATAGTACTTGTATTATTTGTAAAAAGTTCTAAAGCGCCAGCAGCTCTTGGAAGTGCGTACAAAAAAGGTGAAAGATAATTTTAAAGATGATAGCTTAGCTATCATCTTATATTGTTGAAAAATAGCTACTTTTATTAAAAATAAAAGTAGCTATTTTGCTTTTTATACACTTCTTTCACTGATGCTTTGTGTATAAGATTATTTAATCTTTTATATTAATATTTATAAAAATAAAAGAATGTAGACCTTGCCTACACTCTTTAGTGAGCTATAAATATGCTAACATTAAAGTTTGTATTATGTATTGATAACAATTATATAGTATTTTTTAGTAGTCTATTTTTTATAGTTTTATATATATCATTATAATAATATCCAGTTTTTATTTTTTCTTTATTTAATCCAGCAAGTATATGAAGCTCTCCTTTTGATAATTTTAATACAGAACTTATAGGTGTTTGTCTTAATTTTACATATTGTATTTTTCTATAATCAATAATACTAATATATTTTATAAATAAACCTCTTGATACTGATACTGTATATTCTCCAATATAAATACCTTTAGTCATGTAAGTTAAGAAATTATATAAAAGAATAATTATTAAAAAGATTTTATTTATCTTAATAATTATATTTCAATTCTGTGAATTAGCAATAAGC
>CALESE010000112.1 GCA_937907205.1 uncultured Romboutsia sp.
AAGTACAAGCTTTAATGTCTTTTATAATATTATCTTTATTCATATTATCCTCACTTTCTTTTTTAATATCATATTCTTTATTATAATATTTCTCTAAAACTTTTTTAATATCCTGATATTGATAATCAGATTCATACATTTCCATAAAATCTCTTAAAAATAATTGAAATTCAGCATTATTAAAATCTATATTATCATCTTTACCTACTATTCTTTTAGCTTTTTTGTAAAAGTCATCAGCTATTGCATAGTCTACTTTTTTAAGTAACTCATCTGTTAATTGCTGTAATTTAACTTCCATATTTATCTCCCTTCAAATATAATTATCATATTTTATAATTCTACTAATATTTTACAAGTAATTATTTTAAATTAAATATATTTGTTTTATATTATTTATTAGAAATATATTATATATTATTTTTTAAAAATGTAACGGGATTTAAATATAAAAATAGGAATAAATTTTAATATTTATTCCTATCCATCTAATAATGATTTTTTTTCTAATTTTTTATTATTAATAAATTCTATATTCATATCTTTAAAAAATTGTTTAACTAATTCAACATCTTTACCATCTATTATAACATCGCTCATAGCACCTTTTCCGATGAAGTTTTTTATAAATACATTCATCATATGTATCCTTAATTAGTAGGTCTATTATTTGTACTGTATGTTTTTGACCTATTCTATGAATACGGTCAGAACATTGATCATATGTTGCTCTATTCCAAGGGGGACTTAAAAATACACATATTTCTGTATTAGTTAAAGTGAAACCTACACCTAATGTTGCTTCTTGTGCAAATAAGCATGAAAAACCTTCAGCATTTTCATGAGAATCTATTATTTGTTGAATTTTATTACCCATTCCTCCAACAATTAATTTAGGATTATATTCTTTGCAATATTCTATACCTAATTTAAGAGCTTCTGTAAAAGGACAAAATACCAATACTTTTTGATTATTTAATTTAGCTTCTTGTAAAATATCATTTAATCTATTAAATTTAGTACTTATTATTTTTTTAGAAGTTAATAATTCAGCAGCTACTGTAGCTTGTCGCATTCTAGTAATAATAGATACCATTTCATTTGGTTCATCTATTTTATCTAAATCTTTATTTTCAGTTATGCCTACAACTTGATTAAATATATTTTGTTCATCTTTATTAAACTCTAACCATTCTTGTTTATATATTTTTTCAGGTAGAGTTAATAAATCCTTTGTTCTTCTTATACTGCTTTTATATAATATATTATGTAATTCTTGCATATTTTGGTATCCTAAAACTTGACCCCAGTCATCTTTAATTACAAATTTCTTTTCAAATACCCATTTATTATAATTAATTAAACCACACATACTCATAGGACAATATAAATCATAAGGATTATTAACTAATAGAGTACCAGTCATAAGAACTTTACTTATATTAGAATCTAGATTCATAATTCCTATAGCTTGAGAAGATTGTAAATTTTTAATTTTATGAGCTTCATCTATAGCCATCATACCCAAATTTCCTTGTTGAATCTGATAATTAAAATAATTAATAATAGAAGTTCCTTGTTCAATTTCCTTTTTGGAAGTTCTCATCTTCTCAATATTTATAATCCAAAAAAATTCTTCAGGGCAATTCTCAATTTGTTGTTTTGTTTCTTCTAATGTTAAATTAACAATTTTTCCTTTTGAATTCTTTTTGGTTCCTAATACAATTCCTTTTTCATTTTTACAAAATTTATCTATTTCTCTTTGCCAATTCCATTTTAAAGAGTTTACTCCACATATAATTAAACAATGTTTTAGTCCTTGATGTAACTTTTTATATCTAGCTAAAAATATTAATTGTAAAGTTTTACCAAGTCCTTGCTCATCTAGTAATAAAAAATTCTTATGATTTATACCGAATTTAACTCCTTCTAATTGATAATCATATAAAGTATAACCATTAAAATCCAATCCATTTAAAATGTCATCATTATTTACTTTTTTAGCTTTAGGAGGATCATTTAAATAAACAATCTTAGTATCACTAAATAATTCTTTTATTTCCTCAAAGCATGAAAATGGAACTTCCCATTCATATGTTTTCTTTAAATATATTCGATTCCAATATGATTTTATTCTTTGTTTATTTTGTTCAAAATCAGATCCCATAAACTTAATAAATAAACTATTACTATCTAATATTTGATTTTCAGCTTTTCCAAATTCTATTGTTATCATTTTATCACCTTATATTTATAACATGTTTGTATGATAATAAAAAATAAAGGTATTTATATACCTTTATTGAATTTCTTTCTAATTATTATAATCCTTTAATTCAAATAGTTCTTTATATAAGTCAGTTATATCATTTTCATTAGAAGATCCAAATATACTTATTTTACCTCCATCTACCATTGAAGATTGAGTAACTTCTTCATTTTTTATTATTTCCTTTAGTTTTTCCTCTATATCTTTTAAAGAATATTGTTTTCCACAAGCATCACATATATTATGATTATGAATTACATATCCACCTTTAAATTCATTATTACAAATTGCACATTTCATTAAAAGTTCCTCCTAAAATAATTTTCATTAATATTTTACTTTAATGTTTATTTTCATTAAGTAACTTAATATTTATATTTCCTTTAATTAATTTTTTATTAACATATTTTTTATATAAAGAATTAGTAGGTTTATAATCTTCTAAAAATAATTTTAAATTAAAATCAGTTTTATAATACGGTTTCTTTAGAGATATATCGCAATACTTACCTTCTAGTAAATCAATATCTTCATTTAACATACTTTCATATAAATTATCTTTTACCTTTTTTATATCAGTATTAATATCTTCTATTTTATTTAATGTTTTTATATAATTTTGTAAAATTTCATTATCCTTATTTGTAATTTCAATATTTAATTTTGTATCATTTAAATCATTTAATTTTTTAATTAAAGTATTAACCTGTTTAAAAAGTTCTTGTAAATCTTTCATAGAAAATTCCTCCATATTTCTTATATATTATTTATATTATATAATATTTTTTAAAAAATATAACGGGTTTTTAAACAAAAATAAAGAAAGATTATTATTTCTTTCTTTATTTTAATATTATTTAAATACTAAATAGTTCTATTAAAGTAGATTTATTAATATTTTCTAATGATAGATCTATATCTGGTTTTACTTGAATATCTTTAGAAATAACTAAATGCTCATTATTATGATCTATTAATTCTTTTGCTCTCTCTAAAGTTATAGGTTCAATAGTTTGTCTATTTTGTATATCAGTTTCTAAAATCTCAAAATATTCTTTTTTCATAACAATAGGCTCTTTAACTACATTTATGTTTATTTCTGCTAATAATTCATTAAGTGTTAATTGAATTTTAGAATAATTATCTAAATAATCTTTAGCATTTAATGTAATCTTATTTTTATGTGTTGCTATATCTTTACTTATAGAAAAATCATTTAAATAAAATTTTAAAGTATCTCCTATATTTACTAAACCTAAATTAATTTGATTTATATCTTCAGGTATATTCATATTAAATTTAGTTATTATATTATTAGGGTTAATAACATAACCCCTATCTATCTGATCTGTATCTGCTTTGGCTATTACAAATTCAAAAGGTATATTGATTTCTTTATGATTAGTATAATCATTCAAAGATAATAAGAATGATTTGTTACCACAATTTCTACCTATATAAAATAATTCAGTAGCACCGTTTGGTAATAAAGCATCTGTTATATCTCCTGAAAAATATAAATCTGAATTATCATTTCTATGCATTGAATTCCATCCATATTGTTCTCCATTATTAACAGCATGTAAATCGAGATCAACTCTATCATGATCTAAATTAATCCAATGAATACCTATAATTAAATCATCATTTCTAGGTATTTCAATATAAGATCCTTCAGGTATATTATTTATAAATTGTTTTTCTGAGGTAGGTACTGTATAAACAATGTTATCAGGAATATATATTGTTTTATTTTGTAATTTTTGATATAATCTATCATGTAATATATTTTTTATTTGTAAACATAATTCTGACATTATATCTTTTTGAGTGGAACTTAATTTATTATCTAACTCTTTAACAAAACTTTTTCCATTTCTTATTTTATAAACTATAGGAGATTTAATTGAACTAAACAACCTGTATTGTATTGCATTATAAATTTTAGTTAACTTATAATTATCAGCATTAGATAAAGAATCTTTTATTAAATTTTTAGCTAGGGCATAAACATCTTTGTCTTTTAATTGAGTTAATCTATCTAAAATATTTACATCTAAAGGTTTGTGATATATTTTAGATAGTTTACTTATTTTATTTATAATTTTATTTAAAGCTTTTTTATTTTCAGCATCTAAAGATGAAGCATTTTTAAATGCAAGAAATATACATTTATATCTTAAAAATATCTTAGATAATTCAATATAATTTTTAGTATTAACTAAATAGGTATTAAATAATTTTAAAGCTATATCTAAGTTTGCATTTTTTATAGCATTAATAGTTTGCATGTTTTTTATTAATAAAGTAGCTCCTGTAACTTTATATACTAAATATCTTAAAAACTCTATATTATTTTTTGGTACTACTTGATATTTATCATATAAATAAACTTTAAATTCTCTATTTACTATTTCATCAAATCTATTTTTAGGTATATAGTCAGATAATATATTTATATCTTGTAAAGTTTCTTCTGATAAAGCTATATTACTAGTTAATAAATTCATTAATTTGTCACTAATTTCCTGCTCACTTAATTCTTTAATATTAAATAATAGAATACCCTTTTCTAATTCAGGAATATCCAATTCTTCCTTCGGAATATATATAGTATCTTTATCATATATTCCTAAATCTTCAAATCCATAAGTTGTCATATAATGTACTATTTGCTGTATTATTAAGGTTTGTATATCCATATCTCTTACAGTTGCAAATGATTTATGAAATGTTTGATTCCATTCTTCTGCTTTAATACCATACATATCAATAGCTTGTTCTACAACAGTTGCAGGTATATCATCTGAACTATGACAAACGAATATTAAACCATGTTTTAACATATCTTCTTTAAATTCAGATACATTTTTACAATAATCATTAATATCTAAACTATCATCATCTAAATATCCTTTAAACAATCTTAAACAAGCTCTAACTTTATCAACATTTGACATATCTTGTTACCTCCTATATAATTATTCATTAGAATCTACAATACTTAAAGTATTCCAATTATTATGTGTATTTATAACTTTTGGTTGTATTCGCTCTAAAACTTGTACCTGTTCAGTACTTCTATTTTCTCTTAATACAATACCAATTTTTCCATCATTATTATTTTTTACTAAAACACCTGTATTACTATAATCATATTTTAATTTATTAATAGGAACGAAAACTTCTACACAATTTAAAACTTTAGTGTCATCTAAAAATTGTTTAAGAGTTGTCCCTGCATAGATAGATATTTTAATTTCATTAGGATCTTTAATTACTATCCAAGGTATTAATTTACTATTTATATCTTTAACCGAATATCTAGAATTGTCAACCCCAGAGCAAGGAGTAATTAGATCACAATAATCAGATATTGATAATATAACTTTTATAATATCAATCTTTGGATAAATTCCTCTCCCATTTTCTACTCCTAATTCCATACTAGTATCTTCAGTATATGGTAAACCTGCATTATGTTCATATGGAACATCATTCCAATCATCACCACTTTGATCTTCTACATTTCTTTCAGTGAAATATAAAACTAAATCTTCATCATAATATCTTCCACCTTTAACAAAACACAACTGGTATGAATTATAATCTTTCATGGGTATTCCTCCTTTTAAAATAATAAAAAATGAGTTGAGATGTAAATATACTTGCTTAAAAGGCAAGTCCTAAAGCAGGACAGATAAAATAGGAACATCTTATAACTCATTTTTAAAATAAGCTTAATGGATGAAAAGTACTATACAAAAACCCTTAATGTGTATCGATCTATACAATCGAATTTAAAAGGAACTTTTTATATCCATTATTGCAATTAAATAAGACGTAAATTAAAAACAAGTATAGGCTACTAACCTAAATTAATCTAATTTTAAATAAGGAAATTTATTTGTCTTATTTATATATTATTATAACATCTTTCACATAATTATATCTTTAAATTTATATAAATTATTTAAATCTTTATTTAAAAAATCTAATCTTGAATATAAACGACTCAATTTATTCATATAAATTGATTTATTTTGTAAATTATTATTTAAATCTTTTTTGTTTTCAATATGTGATATATCTTGTTTTATTTTTATAATTTCTTTTTCTATATGTGATATGTATTCATTAAATTGTGAAGATTTTACTATTTGTATTATTTGTTTTACAATAATATAATTATCTTCACATAAATATTTATTAATATTACTAAATTTATTTTCTTGTCTAATACAAGTATAATATTCAGCTGTATGTTCACTATAATAAATACCCCATCTATATATACTAATATAAAAGGAATTATAAGTATATATATCACGATCTAATTTATATATAGAAATAAAATTATTATACAGTTCTTTAAAAGTTTGTTTTTTATATAAGTCTATAAGAATTTGATTTTTATAATTAAACCAAATTCCTTTATATAAGACATCTTTATATTTTTGTATATTATTGCATTTATAATTTGAAATTCTATCTTTTGAAGATTCAAATAAATTTAATAAAGAAGTCACATTGTTAATACCTTTTTTACTTTTTATTCTTTTATTAGATGACTTATACCTCATATTATGTATCACCTCATATATAATATAACTTCTTTATTATATAAATATTTTATTTTTTTGGAAAATTATTTAACCATTTATATGCTGCTTCTATAAAACCAGATTGCTGTAAACATCTAATAGCTTTATAATTACTATTATTTGGCATGTTATTTCGATATTCTTCTTTTTGAGATAATATAGTTAACAATTGACTATAATATTCATTTAATATAGAAACTTCATCACAATACATTATCTTATCTTTGATTTCCTTTTCAGCTATATTTAATTCTTCTATATTATGATTACAAGGAACTTGTGTTTTAGTATATAATAGTAATTTATTAAGTAATAATCGTATCTCATTTTCAGCATTTTCCACATTAATACATGTATCATTAGTATATATATTCATATTTTGATTTGTTTTACTTCTATTATTCTCATAATATGTTATCAAAGATTCAGCTACTGCTTCAAAATCATCTCCTATTAATTTCTTTAATTCCTTAATATGATAAGAATAATAAATACAACATTTAGACAAATAAGGTTTATATAAACTTCTTTCATATTTCTTTAATGCCGGTTTATATACTTTCATTATTTTCATAATATCACTAGGCCCTACTCCATATGCAGTTAGAATCATTAATTCTTTTCTACAATTATCAATTAATTTATTTGTAGGAGTTACTTGAGGAAGATGCTTGGTACTAAATATAGATTTTTCTTTATAATATCCTTTATCAAAAAATGAACTCACACCAGTTTCTGGATTTATCCCTTTTTTGATATATCTAGCAAAAACTATCATTATATATTAACCTCCTTACATTTCAGTTTCTTCTATATTAAGATTAGTATCTGTAGCTATAAAGTTGGTTGCTTTTGCATCTTTATCATTTAAATCCTCATATAGTCTTTTTAAATAAACAGTAGGTTTTCTTGAATTGTAATTATATATATGTTGTATTTCTTGTAAACAAGTTTCCACATTAGTCCATTTTTGCATTAAATGTGCAGATTCTAATAATTTATTTCTCAATCTATCATTATCTACTTGCTCCCATCTATAACAAAACATTATAGCTGTTAATAAATTAGAAACATTATTTGATTGTAATCTAACTTTTTTATTAGATAATTCTACAATTATATCGAAGGCATATTTTAAACATTCTAATGCATATTGATATGATTCTTCAGTTACATTCAATCTACCAGCTTTTACAGCATTACTAGGCGCTTTTTTAGTACCAAATAAAGCTGTACATAAAGCATTAATACTCATATTTTTACTTCCATATATAGAACTTATCTCTTGAAGTAATTTAACCATTAATTTATAAGATTCATTTCCCATTTCAGCATAACATAATATAAAGTCTGTTAGATTCCATGGAGTTACATTAATATTCATTGTAATACAATCTTGTATTCTTAATCCAGGTTTAATTATAAAATTAACAGGTAATCCTCTTCTTTTACAAGCTTCTAACCTACCTTGCCCATCAATTACTTCCATTTTCTCATTAACAATCAAAGGAATTGGTATATATCCAATTTTATCAATTGAAGCTAATATTTTTGTTACTCTTTCTTCCATTACTCTTCTATTACCTATTACTCTTTTAAATCCTTCATAATCAGTTGTTCTAAACATTTCTTCACTACTTTTTACATAATTCATTTTTCATTCCTTCTTCCTTTATATAATTTTAATTATGCTCTTACTTGAGATGCTGTAAATGTCCCATATTTTCCAAAACTTAATTCAGTTCTTCGTGCCAATACCCCTACACTTAAGCCAGATGCACATATTGTATTTATTAAATTTTCTGCTGAAATTAATTCTTCATTATAATTGATCTTTAATGTAGTTTCCCAATTATTAAATTTAGAATATACACTTACTACCATAGCTCCTTTTGCGTTTTTATTTATTGTTGGTACAGCTTCCATTTCCACACTTGAAAACTTAATAGGTGCCTTATCTCCAAGTATTATAAATACTCCTCTCATATCTACCTTATTTTTTGCCATACCATTTCTATAAGCCCCACTACAAATACTTTCTTTAAAAGCCTCTGTAGGTATATAAAATAAAGGTTCTCCTTTTTCTTCACTTTCTTTTAAAAGATTATTAAATTGTTCCTGATATTGTTCTTCTGTAATTGAATCATCTAAAGTATTTGGTTTTTTAGATTCATCTATCCAATGAATAGAATCTATAAATCTTCTCCAATCACTATTTTTATATTTAATGACTGGTAATCCATTGTCCTTCCTTCTTAAATTTTCAATTACTGACTGAGGTCTGTTTTGCATTGCCAATGGTGCTTCTCCTTTAATTGTTACAGTTAAATGTTTCCACCTTGGAGCAAATACTAATTGTTTTGATTCTGTTTTTGTTGCCATATCTTGGTCAACTCCTTTCTTAAATTTTATTAAGAATATTAAACCTATTCACATATTTAATATTCTACTCAATTAATAATTTAATTTATTAACTCAGTAGGACATTAAATGTCCTATTACAAATCAATTAACTATAAGATACATAAAGGTACATAAAAATATAATAACTTATTTCAACTTCCACCTACCTACCAGAATATTATTAATATTCTCTAAAAATAATAACTATATACTTTATAAAATATACAATTATTATCTTTAGAGGATATTAATATATCCTCTTGTTCTGTGAATAGTAATCACATTATGTCATCTCATTTTACTTTATCAAATTACAATCCATCAGACTCAATCATCCTCCAACCTACCTAGACTTAAAGTCTCATTCAATTAATTAATAATTAATTAACTCAATGAGGCCTTAAGCCTTCTTTAAATTAATTAATTGTATCTTATTCCATAAAATCCAAAACCACCTCAATAAAACATCCTCCTCCAACCGAAGTAATTAATACTCCTTACAATTAATATAAATATTATTAACTCTAAGGAATATTAATTAAATATCCCTAATTAATAAATTATATCACATCTCTACATATAATTAAACTCCAATTTACTTTACAGAAACATCCTCCTACCTACCACTTTTATACAATTAAAAGTTTAAATTATCTATTTCTTTAAATATATTTTCAAATTCTATTATATTTTCATACTTCTTTTTCCAATATAATAAATCTCTATATGCTTGTTTTTTCAATTGATCATAATCTGTTTCATTTTTATATATTTCTATTGTAGATTTATAACCTTCAATTGTATCTAAATGTGTATATGGAATATATTCTATCTTTTTTGTATTATCTATTTTATTATCATCTAAGTGTATAACTCTTATATTATAAATTATCTGTCTTGCTTGCTGCAAATTATATTGATAAGCTGCTTTTTCTATATTCCATTCAAAACCTTTATGTAATTCAGAATGTACATTATTTCTTGCATATTCTAATACATCTTCAGGTTTTAATTGTTTCTCTTTATTATTTAATCTAATCTGTTCTAATTCTAAATGTGTTTTTTCTGCATCTAAATTTATTCTACTTCCTTTTCTAAATTCATAAATTACTTTATTCAATTAGATTTCCTCCTTAGTTTTAGGTTCTTTATACCATTTTCTATCTTCTTCTTTTGTCATAGCTAATAAAGCTTCTGCAAGTTCACATTGTGAACATATTTCAGTTACATTATCTCTTCTACTTATTGCAGGATGTTCATTATAAGTTTTTCCACATCTAGGACATGTTTTCATCTTTAAATTCCTCCTTAGATTTAACATTAAATTCATTATATATAATATCTTCAATATCTCTATATGTAGTATATATATTTTTATTAGTTTCTTTTCTTTCTCTTAATTTATATTCAATCATACTTAATTTATTTTTATAATATAAAGCATCAGAATTTGCTTCTGCTAATTCCTCTTTTAATTGTTTTCTAGTTTTAAACTTCATTTTCATTTAACTCCTTTTCATTAGATTTAATCATTTTCCATTATAATATCTTCAATTATAGATTGATTATCAAAACTTTTAGGACTTATAATAGCTCTTATTCTATAAGGTATAAATATGTTGTATATATCAGTATCTATCATAATATTATTTCTCCTTTCTTTTTAATATGAATTTATTATATATCATATTTTAAAAAATGTAACGGTTTATTATAATTTTCTTTAATTTATTTCTTTTAATAACTTATTGCATTGTATTAAACAATTTTGTAATATAGGAAGTATTTCATTTACAAAAATATTAAATGTATTTTCATCAAAAGAATAATCAAAATTCCAATAGTCTATACTTAAATATAATTTAAATATTCTATCTTCTTCATCATAATATATATCACTAATACGTGTTCCATCATATTCTAAAGAATAAAATTCTAATTCAGGATAATCATAATTATCACTTTTATTTAAGACTGTATACATAAATTTATCACAATAAACCATAGTTTCTTCACCCGCAGTAAGTTTCAATATATAATCCTTAATATCTTGTATAAATATATTTTTCATTTTTAAATCATCTAAAAATTTATTTTTATTCTTATAATTCATAGTTTTTAATAATATTTTTTCTATTCTTTTACTATCCATATCAAATTCCTTCCTTTTTAAATTCTTCCTTTTTATCATTCATTAATTTAAGTAATTCATCATAATTCTTATCACCTTTACTAGCTAATATTTTAAATCCAACAGGTTCATCTAAATCCATATAATAATCATCTTCGTTATTATATAATATTAAACGATATTTACAATCTTCCCTTTCGTTCTCTTTATTATAATCAACAATCCATAAATCTCCAAAAAATGGATTATAAACTATATCATATAATTTATATTCTTTATTATTAGAATCAAAAATACCTGTTTTATTTTCTTCATTCATATATTTATATTCCTTTCAATTTATTTTTCATTTATATCAATTTTTAACTCTTTAAATAATTCTTTTTCAAACTCCTTTAATTGCTGCTGTGCTTGTTTGAAATAATATTTAGAAATATAATTATTAAATAATATAATAATTAAAATTAAACAAACACATAAACATGTATATTTTGCAATATTTGGAAATATTATATTAATTATTAAAATAATAAATTGAATTATCAAACAACAAAAATTAAATCTATTCGTTACTTTAGTATATTGATTATATATTAAATTAAATCCTCTTTCATTAATAATATATCTGATAAATAATTTATCCATTTTTTACCCACCTCATAACATTAAATAATTCTGATAATAAATCTATATAATCAATACAAGTTGTTGCTATATTTTCTTCCAATAATAATCTACTTTTAATAGGTATAGCTACAATACAACTAGAATATGTATCATATAAATCATATTTATTATAAAAGTTAATGAAATCTTTAGCTTCTTCTTGATCTATATTAAACTTTCCTTCACCTGCATAATATATAAAGCCATGACCTTTTAATTCATTTATAGCATTAATTAATTTATGTTGATATTCTTTATTATCAATTTTGCTATGAACATATCCTCTATCATAAGTATTTCTTGGAGTTGAATGGTACATACCAATTTCAAAAGCTTTATTTGTTATATTAATCTGATAGCATTGATACATAAGAAATCCTCTTAAAGGATCATTATCAGCTATATCTTTATCCATTTCTTTTACAATTTTTCCATCTTGTCCATATCTTAATCCTAACCAATGAACTTCCCAATTATTATGCTGATTGCAATAAGGTAAAGATGTAATATATCTATCATTATAATGTTTATCTACTTTATATTCTTTACGAACAATTGGATATATATCATTATGTAGTTTAATTAGTTTATTTTTTACAATATTCCTTTTCTATTAATTTCTAAATCAGTACATCTTATTAATTTAGGATCAAATACATCATAATCATCTTCTGTAAATAAATATTGTTCTTGATTAATATCTTTAATCTTCATATTTAGGTACCTCCTATATTCCTTTTATAGTATCATTTTGATATTCTTTTTCTTCATCATTTAAATATTTATGACGAACCATATATCTTTCTATCTTATCTTCATCATAAGTTATTATATTATTATATGATCTAACATATACTTCATATCTAAATTTTTTATTTTTAATATCTTTCTAGCTTTTGACAATAACTCCTATAAGTTCATCTTCTATAACTACAATATCTACAAAACAAAATTTCATTATTTTATCACTTCTTTCTAATCTTATATTTTTGTGCTAATAATTTTCCTCTATCAGATAAAGCTAACAATGTTTGATAACTTCTTATATAATTTAAATTATGTCCTTTCTTAAATCTAGTATTCATACCAACACATCTTAGTTGTTCATCCATCTTATTGTCAAGAGCATAATTATGCATCTTTTTATTATATTCAGTAGAAGTCATTTGTATATTTCTATTTAATCCGAAACCTTTCACAATACTCTTTTTTTGTTAAATGGTGAGCATAATAAATATGCTGTTGTAACTTAGCAAAAGCTTTACCACAAATATGACAAATAGGCCAATTATATTGATTGCTATTTTCATTTGCAACTCTATTTAATTTTCCAAATTTTGATGCAGGCCAAATAGAATACTTATGTAATATAAAATATTGATAACAAGATACACAATATCCCTTACTTAAAGCAGTTTTTTGTTCTTTACCACAAAATTTACATTTATTCATTTTAATTTCCTTTCTGTTTAATTTTTATAGGAGATATTGCCTTCCTATATAAATTAGATGGATATACTCTATCTATTTCATTTGTATCAATATATTTAATTACATAATACTTATCCATTAGTATATCTAAAATAACACATTTATAAGATATATTAGATTTATAAGGTTTATAATACACTTCTTCACCAATACTATAAGTTCTAGTTAACATTGATTATTAATCCTCCATTCTTCATTTTTCTTATTATATATTATATTTTAAAAAATGTAACGGTTTTAGATGAAAAAAAATAAAAAAGATTAATTAAAATCTTTTTTATACAATATGTGAATTAATTAATTTATTAATTCAGGATTATCAAATTTATTTCCAATAACTTTAACATAGTCTTTTATTACCCATAAATAAGTATCATAATGAGTTACAGATGCTATTTCATTTCTACCTGTCATAAAGCAACCATTATAAAATCCTACTAATTCATATTTAGCACAAGGATAGTTATCAGAACCAAATAATATTCTTCCTTCTTCAGTCATTTCTAATATATCATTTTCATATATTTTATTACCTTCTATATCATTTATTCCAGTGTATTGTGATTCAGTTCCTTCTATTACATTACCATATTTTCCTATTGGAGTTTCATCAGGAGTTATTATATATCCACCATTAACTCTTTTACATAAATTTCCATAAGTCCATTCTCCTGATTGCTTTAACTTACCTTTAAATTCTATTTCACGCATTTATTAATCCTCCAACTTTGTATTATCTATTATTAATTGTTTTGTATTATCTATTGCTTGTTCTAATACTTCTTGTGGTATTGTTATAGGATATATTTTATCGGCACTTCCTCCTCTTGCAAGACCTGCTACTGTACAATCTATTACCATTTCTAATACATCAAGTAGATTTACATCTTCTGGTACACTATCATTTAAATGATGTCTTTCTGTCATATGTAATTTCCACCAAGATAAATCTTTAAAATCTTTATCTTTTTTACCACTTGTAAAATCTTCATAGAATTGATCTATACCTTCTATTTTTGTATGATCGTGTTGTTTTACTTGTTCTTTTAATTTATTTGCTAAAAAATTATCTACATTATTTACATCATCTATATGTGAATATGTTTGTTGTAATAATTCCTTTTTAGTTATATCTCTATCTGCTGTTCTTGTATCAGCATTTGGACTTCTTTTTATAATTATTTTTTCTTCCATTTAACTTCTTCCTTCCTTATATATTAACTTTAAACACATATTTAAACAATCTTCTGTAAAACCTGTTTTAAAATTTGTTCTTACTAAATTATTTGGAAAATAGGGTTCTATATCTTTTATATCATCATCTAATATTATAAAGTTATAACATTTATATCTTATATCATCTAAATATTGTTTTATTTCTTTTCCTCTTACACTACCTTCGTATGGAGTTTTTCCACATAAACACATTCCATATTCTGCTAATCTAGCATCTACTATTTCATAATCTATTTCGTGTAATCTCCAAGTACTCGATAATATAATAGATATTTCAAATCCATCTCTTTCTAATGTTTGTATTAGTGTCATTAAATTTTCTGAACATACAGGATCAAAAGGTACATGATTCATATGCATCGGCTTATGGTGTCTTTCATAACATTTTATTATATAATTATCATTATTTAAAACTCCATCTATATCTAAAAATATATAAATTCTTTTACTTTCTTTACTTATATACTCTGTTAAATCTACCATTTTATTCCTCTTTCTTGCGCTTATATTCATAATTTAATTCATTTAAGTATTCCACTAATTCTGTTAAACATTTATTATCCCATACTATATTATCTTCTGGATAAAAACAATATTTTCTCCAAGGACCATACCATTTTATTTTTCCTAATAATACTTCTTTATCTTCATCTGTGTAAATATAATAAATGTTTGTTTTCTTATTTTCCTGTTTAGATTCTATTATAATAAAATAAGAACCTTTATATACAATAGGTTTCATTTATTTGTCCTCCTTATATATCCAAAATGTATATGTATTTTGTTTATTTTTATCTGTAACTATTGTATATTTTTCTCCATTAGGTTTTTCGTATATAGTTACAAAACAATATTGTTTTCCTTTACTTGTTTCAGACACTTTTCCTTTTTCAACTACTCTTTCTATATACTTTAAAACAGTTAAGTCATCTAATTCTGTTTCATTATGTATTATTAATTTACTATTAAACTTTCTTTCCATTACTTATTTTCCTTTTACAAAATATTTTTCATAATCTGTATAATTTGTAAATGTTATATGTTTTTGATTTGTTACATCTATACAATCGTAATTATTACAAAATTCATAACTATTTGCTGAACATATAATATATACTTCTAAATTATTTCTTTTCTTTTCTGTTTCTATTATAAATTCTAATACACTTTTTCTTATTGTATTTATTACATCTAAAGATAAACCTGAATCTAATCCATCAAATAATAAGAATATACCTTTTTTGTTATTTTTAATAGCTTTTGTAACAGCTTGCCCTATCTCGTTTATTTTATAATATAAATAGTCATACATATTTTGTCCTTCAGAATTTTCAAATGTTTGTGCTACTCTATCTAAATGATCTGTAGCTCCCCAAGTAGATTTTGTAAATGTTTCTTCATATACATTATCATATAAATAAGAACTATATAAATTTCTAATACTATCGTTAATTTCTATTGTATTCCATTTTTTGACTAAATCGTTCTCTGTAGAAAACAAAGAACGTATTTGAGATAATGCTGTTGTTTTTCCACTTCCATTTGGACCTATTAACATTGTTATTCCAGGATTTATATTATATTTAACAGGTATTGATTCTCTCTTTGTATATTTAGGATTTGAATGTAACCACATTTCCATATATTTACCTCCCTATTCTGTATAATCGTCATAATCTCCTTCTAAATCTAATTCGTTTGTTTTCCATTCTATATATTGTAATACATTTGCTAATATATTTACTGTTCTTATTAGTCCTTCTGTGTTTAATGTTTTTAACCACTCTGTTCTTTGTTCTTCTGTCATTTGTTCTAATAACATATTTTCTTTATCTACTCTTATATAAATGCCACTATTCATACTTATTCTCCTTCTATTATTAAATTAAAATTAAATTTGTCTGATAAATTATTAACATTTAATTTATCTTTATAATAAAAATATACTTCACACTTATCTGGAAAACTTTCTATACTATTTAATATTTCTTCTGCAGTATAATATGTCCAAGTTTCAGCTGTATAATATATAGCAAATACAAAACTATTATCTACTGGACTATTATGAAAACTATGAAACATACTATTTGGTCTAAACCATTCTGGCATACTTCCCCAAGTTCTTTGAGGTCTAGTTTCTTCTATATTATTTACTATAAATAAACACCTAATAAACTTTTTATTAAAACAATATTCCTTTAATTTATTTATTTGTTCTTCATTTAGTTTTTTATATTGTGTATTATACCAAGCATAAGGAGTTGTATCATCTTTATTATATGTTTTTGTAAAAAAGGACTGTATATTACTTGTTATATCTCTCATTTAATTACTCCTTATTTAAATTATCTAATTCCTTTTGTAGCTCTGATATTCTATATTGTATTTCCTTTTTTCTTTCTTCTTTATCTAATGTTTTTAAAAATCTTCTAAATGCTACAATCTCTTTATTTGTAACACCATCAAATATACTTAATACTCTTTCTAATCTTTTTTCTTGTTCTTGTTTAACTTTATTATTCTTTTCATCTATACACGTTTGACATATACCAAATTCACCTATTCCTAAAGGACCTCCACATTCACCACAATGTGTTACACCTCTCATTGCCATACCCATATAAATCACTCCTCTATCTTATCCTTATCCCAATAAGCACTTCTAAATCCTCTTGCCATATCTATTAAATAAACACCATATTCTTCACAATCTGTACACAACATAAAATCTATACTCCATATACTCTTCAAGGTATCATCAAATTCCAAACTATGTATATTTTTATAAATATAATCTGTTATATACTTTAAACGTTCAATAGTACTATCTTGTTGATGAAACCATTTAAATATTATTTTATCCGTTATATTTGGTAGATTTTCATAACAATAATCGTAATCCCAATAATCTGTAACATATTCAATTTTCTTCTTATCTATATTATAAAATACTCTTAACTCGGTTCTTAAAGGCATTCCGTTATATATTGTAGGAGTTACTTGTCTGTTATAAGGTATTAATTCTCTAACAACTAATTCTGTATATCCTCCAGTATCATACATTGAAGATGCATAATTTAATTTCCATAAATTTTTAGCTAAATGATTTTTATCTGTTATGCAGGTACTAAAATCAAATTTATTTGAGAAACAACCATTTTTAATACTATAAAGTTTTGAATTATCCATTTTATCCAATGTTGGTTTTAATATAAGATTAATTTTATTCCAATTAACTTTGTTTATATCATCTGTTTCTCTCATAATTTCAGTTTCTTCCTAAGTAAATATTTGGTTGTTTATAATTTTAGCTGTTTTAAATTTACCAAAATCTTTTATATGAAAATACCAATTTGAAAAATTTTCAGGATAATTTCTATCTCCTTTATAACTATTTTTAGATAATTCTTCAAAATATTCAGGAGTATATTTATCTTGCATATTTTTAATCAATCTCATCATATTTATATCTAAATTGTTTTCCATTTCCATTCTCCTTTTATTTCTGATAATTATTCTGTAGTAACTCTAATTCAATTTTCATAAATTTCCTACTACCTTTATTATATTATTTATCTTCAACTTTATTATTAGTAATATTATTTAAAGTTGCCCATAACGCTACATAATTATCACTATATGCTTCTATTTGTTCATCTAACTCTACTATTTTATTTTCTAATGTGTAAATATTTTCTTGTAATTTTTGTATTTTAGATTCAGCTTGAAAACAAAATATTAAATCCCCTATAAAGTATAAAACAAATATAATTATAAGTAAGATCATATATTCAAATTTTCTATTTTTTCTATCTTTCATAGTAACCTCTCTACATTAATTTATTTTTAACAATTTCACTTATGACTTTACCATCAGCTTGATATTTTAAATCATCTTTAACTTTTCTTATAACAACTCCCATATCTTTTTTAGAAGCATTTAATTCTTGAATAGTACTAATAACCTTCTTTTCTATATCAACCTTATCTAATAAAGGAGGTAAATATTTAGAAATATATGCAATCTCTCTTTTAGTTTGTTCTACTAAATCTAATCTATTACCTTGTTCAAATTGATTTAAGTTATTATATCTCTTTTTTCTTTCAGAAATTAATAAATCGAATATTTCATTATCTGTTAAAGCTTTTAATTCATCTTTTTCTTTTTGTAGTATAGCTGCTCTAATTAATTGAATAGTATTCTTTTTAATAATATTCTTATCTTGCATTGCTTGTTTTAAATCTTTTAAAAGTTCTTCTTTAATCATAAAATCTTTCCTTTCTATTTATAGCATATTATAAATAACATTTAATATAATCATTAAAATATACTTCAGCTTTATCCCATAGTTCTTTATTATTTAAAAATCCTTGTAAAGTTCCTTTATATCTGTTAGTATTAATATTGTAAAAAGAAATCATTGCTTGTTTTATAAAAATATTTTTATTTTTAATTATTAAATTTAAATCTACTTTGTTATTAATATCATTAGATTTAAGATCACTTATTAAGCGTTTGTAATTATCTTCATATAGCAATTGTAGTTCTTTATCTGTATATTTAGGCAATAATTCAGGAAATTGAAGTAAAAATAAATTTGTTTTTTCTTTATTGCATTCAATATTAATAGGATTCAACTTTAGTTTTTTACATATATTTTTAACTTCTTTAATACCTAAATCAATATTATCTTGCTCTGCTACATAACATTCAATAGAAATACCATCATATTTTTGAAATTTTAGAATATATTTACAATTATTTTTTAATTCTTTTATTATTAATTCAATTATTCTTAAATCTTTCATTCTATATTATTTTTCACCTCTTTCTATATAACATTTTATTATATAATATAACATTTTATTATATAAAAACAAGTAGTTGTAAATAACTACTTGTCTAAATTTTGGTTTTATTTTAAATAATCAGGGATGTCATCCATTTTAGAATTATTTACATTTTCATTTACAGATTCTTTATCTTTTAAAGTATTTTTTAAAGTTTCCATTTCTTGATTAGATAAAGTATTTGAAGCTGTATTATTTACTGAATTTTCTTGTGAAGCTTCAGTATTACTCATTTCACTATTAATAGTATTAACATCTGAAGTATTAGATTGTTCTCCTGTTAATTTAACTAGCAATTCATATAAACTAGTATATTTACCTCTAATTTGTTCTCTTTTTAAAATTAATTCATTAATAGCATTTTCATTTTCTGTAAATTCTTGTGCATAACCATCCATTTCTTTTTGTAATTGTTTAATCATTTCGTTATTATCCAAAATAATCTACCTCCCATATTTTAATTTTATTATTTTATATAAATTACATCATAGAATTTTATCTAATCTAGTACGTAATTCATTAATAATTAACTTGATTTGACTTCTAGGTATAAAGTTTATATCTTTCATTTAAAATTTTTAATATTTTACGATTAAGAATTTTTAAATTTTCATCATTTTCCACTATAGTAGAGACATCAGCCTCTTCGTCTACTAAAATATCAGCTAAACATAAATCATCAGTTACTACATTATCCTCAATATTAAATAAAGTTTGAGGTTGTTTCTTTTGAATTTTATCATAATCCATAAAATCATGATGAATTACTGAATATGCAAGAGTGGATATTTTATATTTATTAGGATCAAATATTAAACAAGCTTTCCATAATCCAGTTTTAGCTATTTGCAATGCTTCATCATAATCCCAATATTTAGTTTTATAATATTTAGAAGCTACTTTATAAGCTATATTAATATTATCATTAAACAATTTAGTAATAATTTCCACTTCTTCAGGGCTTTTATTTTTTGCTGATATTTTTTGATAATATTTTTTATTATCAGCCATATACAAAGTAACCCCCTTTTTATAGAATGAATAGTACCTTATATATTATAACATGTTAGGTGATCAATAACTTGTTAAAATATCAAAAATATTATTTTTATTTAAATAATTATATAATTGTTGTATTTTAGTATTACCAAAATCATTTTTAAATATGTTTAATTTAATACTTTTACATATATCTAATAATGTAATTCTTTGCCTTTTTACATTTTTAATCTTCTTTTTAGCTTCTTCATTATCAGATAATTTAATAAAATCTAACTTATCATTATTAATAACACGTTGTTCTAATAGTAAAATACTTTCTTTAACTTCAGAATCTTCACAATTATTTATTAAATTCATATAATAAGGTTCAAATTCATTTATATTACAAATTAAATAACCAGCTATTATAATTAATGCTTGAATTTTCTTATCTTTAATTGAAGATATTCTATTTATTAATTCACATATTTTAAATTCTTCACTACCTTTAGCATCAGCAATTATAAAACGACTTCTAGCATTATCTCCTGAATTTTCATCAAATTTATTTATTTCATCTAATGAACCAAAATAGTATTTCCCTCTTCTACATTTTACATCAATAACTGTTTTTATAGCATTAACTAATAATACTTTTGTATTAGCATGATTTATTAAAAGATTAGATTTTTTTAATACAATTTCATATAAAAAATCATATAAAGCTATCTTTTCTGTAAATTCTATTTGTAGAGCTTCGTTCCAAAAAGTATGTATTGTTTTCCATATCATATTATCTAAAGATTCTTCAGTTAACCAATCAGGTAATATACCGAATATTTGGATTATCATATTTAATTTTAAGTTCTTCTAAAGTTAATAAATCTTCATATTCACTTAAAATACGTTTTACCTCTTCCTCCTTAATATTATATTTTTGAGCGTACATTATTGTCTTTTGTGCTTTAGATGTGTATTTACGCATATCACTACCTCCTTTGTATCTTTATAATTTATTAAACCTGTTCATATATTATATTAAATTTTTTAAAAAATCAACAGGTAAATAAAAATAATAAAAAATCTGTCAACCCATTGATACTAGTGAGTTTGACAGACGTTACAAATTTTAAAGAATTGAGCAAAGTATTGATATTAGTGAGTTTTAAAAAATTAAATATTTTTTAATTTTTTTTCTAATTTTTTATTTCATTTAAAAAATGATTTAAATTTATATATTTTATAAAATAATACATAAAAAATAATCAAACAATTTATCTTTAGATAATTTTCCAGTCTTTATCATTTCATCTAATTTAGCAACTTCATAGGCATTCTGTAATAAATAGTCAGCCTCATAAGGTATAATAAAATCACGTATGATTTTAATTCTTCCCCAATTAAATTTGAAAGCATAAGCAATATTACCACCTTGATATTTACCATATTTAACTATTAAATAAGCAATTATATAATCCTGAAAAATACTTTCAAGAGCTATCCAAAATTGCTCTTGAAAATTAGCTTGCACTATTCTATACCAAAATGAGAGAGCTTTAAAATTACCTTTTAAAATATCATTCATTAGTTCATAACTATGAAATTCAGGATATTCATATAAAAGCTGATTTTGTATATATAAATCATTATAAGCATTTTGTTCACTAATATTATTTTCATTAGCAAAACATTTAATTTTATCAGCTTCTAGTAAAATTTTACTATAATTATTATGACAATTCTTGGCTAATTCTTCTTTACTTAAAGTATCTAGTTGTAATTCACTACTTACAAATTGGTAAGCAATATTATCTTCAACCTCAGGAAAATAAGTAATATACTCTTCAAAATTTTTAAAAAAGTTAGAATTAGTTATATCCATATCATAATCTAAAATAATACAATCATCTTTATCAATCTTATTAATAAAAGCAGAAACTTTATCTTTTCGCTCTTTTAAAAAATCTAAATCTTGAGGAATAACATATAATGTTTTTAATTTAAATAAATTTCGACCGGTCATATTATCACTTAAATCAGATACATGCATAATAACTAATTTTTTATTAAATTTTTTATTTAAATAATCAATATAATGTTTTCTTAGACCAAAATCTTCTCCATAAAATACATAAAAATTATTAATTTGATTATTTAAAATTTCTTCTTTTAAATCTTTTAAATTTTTCATTTTTGATTTTCCTTCTTATTATATTCATATATTTCATAAAATATCTTAAATAATAGCATTTTTCTCTTTAAGGTAAATTCTCTATCTAATGATTGTTTACCTTTTATTAATATTTTTAAAATTTCTTTATATGAATAAAATTTCTATTTTCAAAACGTACACTAATTTCCAAAATATCTTCTATTGTAATAAATGTAATTTTATTTACTATATCAAATGTAAAATTAATTAAACCTTGTAGATTAGCATAATCTTTAAAATAAGAGATTTTAGCAGGACTATTAATACCTGCCAAAATCAATTTATTTTTGAAATCATCATTTGGAAAATAAGATTGCATAAATCTATATAACTCATCTTGAGTATAAGGATTCATATTTATAATACGAGCTCTACTTTGCAATGTTTTTATTTGAGGAGCACCAGTAATTACAATATAATTTCCAGGTACTGGTTCTTCGGTAACTTTTAATAAAGCATTTTTTGCCTGTAAAGATGCTTCATGAAAATTCTTAAAATGATATAAAACATTTGTATTGGGTTTCATATTTGTTATTAAGTCTCTTACTTCATTTGCTGAATTATTTAGTTTCATATAATGTAATTTAAATTTTTCACATAAATATAAAGTTAAATATGTTTTACCAGTATGATTATCTCCTTGAATTATTAAAAAATTAGGTAAATTATTCCATTTATTTATCATATTTAAATTAGCTTCTTGTCCTATTATATACATTCTTCTACTATCCAACTTTCTACCAAAATTCTTAAATCTTCTGATGAGTAATTATTACGTATATGTAATAAATTTAGAAATTGTCTTCTTAATTTATCTATACATGGATTATTTTTTAAAAACTCAATTGTATTATCCGAAATAGT
This sequence comes from uncultured Romboutsia sp., assembly GCA_937907205.1. Lineage (GTDB taxonomy): Bacteria > Bacillota > Clostridia > Peptostreptococcales > Peptostreptococcaceae > Faecalimicrobium. The sequence continues at coordinate 23,709 of CALESE010000112.1, forward strand.
AACTATATTACTATCTTCTGTTATAATATATTTAATACAATTTTCTATAAATTCCATATATAATTTAATAAATAATGAAGTATCTATACCAGTTAAATATAAATCATTAAATAATAATAAAGCTTTTTTTGGATCTTTATATATTATATAACCACATAATTGTAACAGTGTTTGTTCATCTACTCCACCACTTGTTACTTTTTGAACATTTTGTATTGTCAATTTTGTATCATAATCTAAACATTTTTCTAAAGTAGTAATAGCATCACGCATACCACCTTTAGCTAATCTAGCTATATATTCAATAGCAGATTCTTGATAGTCAATATAAACAGCACCTTGATTTAAAGCCATTTGCCTAGCTTCATATTCATCACGAGGAATATCTGTATCATTAAAATAATCTAAATTTTCTTCATCAATTATATATTTCAGACGTTTTGCAATTCCTTGAGTACTTATTCTTTTAAAGTTAAATCGTTGAACACGAGACATTATAGTACCTATAATTTTTTGAGGATCCGTAGTACAAAATATAAAAATAACATATTCAGGAGGTTCTTCTAATATTTTTAACATTGAGTTCCATCCAGCAGTAGTTATCATATGACATTCATCGAGAATAAAAATCTTATATTTACCTTGTAAAGGTCTTGTTCTACATTCTTCTTGAATGCTACGCATAGCATCAACACCATTATTACTAGCACAATCTATTTCTATAGGTCTACCTTGACTATTATTGATTAGATTAGCTATAATTCGAGCGCTTGTTGTTTTACCGTGTTCCTGCTCCGCCCACAAAATAAATAAGCATGCTTTAAATTATTATTTTTTATTTGATTTTCTAATATTGTTTTAATACTATCTTGCTCGCTTACATCTTCAAATGTTTTTGGTCTATATTTATTTGCTAAAGATAATTTCTTATTCACTTCAATAACTCCTTTATTTATCTTTTTATTTCATTTTCAAATTTTAATTCATTAAGATTAAATTTTCTTTCTTTACTATTTTTAGGCAAATTTATTACCATTAAATATTGAGGTAATATTGATTCAAACCATTTATTATTAAAGACATAAAATATTTCACCTTCAACTTTTTTTGTTTTTAAAAAACCATTATAAGCACTTTTTCTACTAGCCATTTTATTAGTCAAATAATCAATTCTAGTACCTGATAACCAATATAATTCATCACAACATTTTACTAAATCATGTCGCAATGTACTTGTAGGATCTTTTGATAAAGGATCTATATAATCTTCAAACCATTTCATAAGTAATTTTGTAACACCATAATCATTATCAAATAAAGTACTATTATAACAAACTTCTTCTAAATCAGTAAAAAATAATTTTACTTTTTTATAATCAGGTTTTATGCCATTACCTAAAACTTGTTTAAATCTAGGACGTAATCTATTATACCATATTTGTATAACAGTTCTACTATTATATAAAACAGGTGCTATAAGAGTTTTAATTTTATAATTTTTTAAACTATCTTGAATTATATTTTTTAAATGTAAAGGTAATTTAACATACTTCTTTCCACCATCAGCAACAGGAATACTTATAATATAAATTCCTGAACTAACAGTTACACTGCTCTTTTTTAATTTAATTATTTTTTCTAAATTATTTTCAGCTTCTATAACTGTAGCAGTTCTATCAGGCATAAAATCTACCTCCTTTATAAATTAATTAATATCTTTAAGTAAATCTATAAAGTATTTAAATGTATTTTCATCAATAATATAATATCTATTTTTATTATCTCCAAAATCAAAGCATAATGTATTATATTCTTTATTACAAGCAAATTGCTCTTCTTTAAGTTTATCTAACCATTCTTTTTTTATAGAAAAAGACTTTTTAGGTTGTATACAAGTTTTAGCTTCTATAAGCCACTCTTGACCTATATATAAATCACCTTTTTGAAATGATGTAGCACCTGAATTTGAAGTTCTATTAGCATTTAAAGTTTTGGCAATAGCTTTTTCTTGTTTACTACTATAATAGCGAGTACTGTTTTTATTATTTGTCATATTAAACTATAACTCCTTTTTTATTATATTTTTTACTTTTCTGTATACTAAAATTTAACCCTAAATAAAATTCTTGACTGCAATCATCCCAGTCTATTATACGACAATTATATCCTAAAGAATGCATATACTTTCGTAAATCATCTTGAAAATCATAAATATCAGATTCATCTAAATTAATATCCTCAGTTATAGCTATATAATGTTGCCATTTTTTATTTCGGCCTTCTACCTTATATATACATACAGCTTCAGTTAAATTAAAATCATGATGTTTAAAATTAAATACAAATTTATCAGGATAATCCATAAATCAAGTCCTCCTTATTATCATAGTCTTAATTCTTTTTAAAATCAATTTTAACAGCATTTTTTGATTTATTAATATTATTTTATCATCTTATTCCAAATAACAGTTAAATAAGGCATTATTTGCGTTATATAAGATCTAAATTCAGTTTCATTTAAATTAACATTATCCTCATCAGTTATTTCTATATTCACAATTTCCATTCTACCTACATATGCTATTCCAAATTTTTTCACTTCAGGTAAGTTTTGAATATGTTGAGCTAAAATACCAGCTAATATATCATCAATAGCTATTAAGTGATCATCATTTTCTAAATTTATCTTTATAGCTTCATTATTAAATACTTCTTCTGGTTTACTTGCTCTATATAATTTATATCTAACTATCATAAAAATAATTCTCCTTATTCATCTTTACTAGTATTAACTATTTTATTTGCGTCAGCTAATATATCAGCATCTATAACCTCTTCGACTTTTTTACCATTCATGGCATTATCAATTAAAGTTATCCAATCAGGATGATTCTCTAGTTGTTCTTTTAGTTTTATTTTGCCTTGAATTTTTTCTGTATTTAAAATTTCACCTGTATTAATATTTATAACATCATAGTAAGCTCCTCTTTGATTTAAAACACCAGTTTGAATTCCTACATCTATATAGTCACTCATAAAATCAGGTCCAGTTAAATAATTAATAGTATAATATCCAACTCTTCTTGTAGGTTCAAATATTTTTGTTTTCTTAACTACAACATGAACAATATTTCCAGCAGGATTTTCAGCATTATTAGTTAACTCTTTACCATTAACATCAATAAATTTACCTTTTCTAAATTCAAATCTTGCTGAACATGCATGTTTGAAAGCTCTACCTCCAGGAGTTATAGTACCACCAAACATACTATTTAAATCTTCTCTAACCTGATTTATCATAATTAAAGTACATTTATATTTAATTAAAGGTCCTTTAATTAAATTGACAAATCTAGTTAAAGTAGCGGCTATACCACCATAAGCTTTCTTTTCTAAAGATTCTTCATAAACTTGTTCAGAAACTAAAGTTGCTACAGAGTCTAAAACGGCTAATCCTACTTCTCCAGTTTCTATTACTTGTCTTAAAACATCTAAAACCTTTTCAGCTGATTCTCCTTGAGGTTGCCATATCATTACTTTTTCAACATCTACTCCAAATTTTCTAGCCCATACAGCGTCAAAAGTTCCTTCTTCATCTAAGAAAAATACTTTCTTTTCTAAAAAATCTATATTTCCTTTTGCTTGTTCTTCTTCATATTCTTTATGAAATTTTATTTGAGCATTTTTAATTAAATCAAAAGCTGATGTTGTTTTACCACTACCTTCAGGCCCTGCAAATTCATATATTCTTCCAGTTGCTAATCCTCCAAATGTCATATAATTCAATCTAGGACTAGTAAATCTAATTTTATCATATTCATCTTGTTTTACTCCATAACCTATAGTATTTTCTCCAAATTTTTTACTAATCTCCTTCGCTAATACATCTAATTTAGACATTAAAATTTACCTCCATATTTTAATAGTAATATTTAAAATTTTAAAAACGATTACTAAACTTATTTAAATCATATCTTTGTTGTCTGCTTGCTTGAACTTTCTTAACTGCGTTTAATGTTTCTAAAGCTAATTCAAATTTCTGTTTAATAATTTTATAACTACGTTCATATATTATTTTTTCTAATTGTTGAGCTCTTGTTTTCAAATCAGCTGTTGCATTTTTATCACTTATAGTACCTCTAGCTAGATTATATGCCTCTGATTGAGCTTCTTTATAAATTTGATTGGCCATATCTGATTGCATTCCTACAATTTCTTGTTCTTCTATAGAATCATATAAAACAATAGGAAGTTGTAAGAGGATATCATCAATTTCTAAATCAGATAATTCAGTACTATCATCTTTTAACATACTTCTAATATTATGTATAATTATACTAACATCTTCTGTTTTGCTTGTAACTATATTTCTGATAATATCCTCTACTTGAATAGTGGATTGTGCTTTTTCAGTATATCCTAAATTATATTTATTTATTAAATCTTTATTATCTTGCATTATTTACAACTCCCTATTTTTATCTTTAAGCCAACTTTTATATAATTTAACCCAATCTCCAAATAACATAGTTGATTTCCAAGGCTGTCTATTTTTACGATGAAAAACAACAGGTAATCTTTTCTCTTTTTTAGTTTTTAAATCTCTAATTGATTGGTCCATTGCTTTATCTATATTTAAAGCTTCAACTCTTTTAACTTCTATATGTATTCCATCTAAACCTTCGCAATCAGCTAATGATTGTTCAAGTTTCCCGTTTGTCTGTGCTGTTCTATGAACTCCTTTAAGACCATATTTTTCACATTCATGAGCAAATTCTAATTCTCCATGAGCTCCTTTTTTCTTACTATTAATTGGTTTCTTTTTATTACTAGAATTCATAAAATACTCCTTTTTTTAATTTTCTAAAATACATAATCCCATTTTTTTATTTTCTCCTAATAAACCTACCATATTTTTATTACCTTCATCAACTAAAAATATCATAGATTCATCAGATGTATTAGCTAAAATTCCTTTAAATTTCTTTAATTCCAATCTAAATGGAGTTATATTAACATTACAGTTTTGTACAGGTAATCTAGAATCTACATAACCATTTTCTGAAGTAACTATTAAATATCCTGGTTGAGTAGCAAAAATTAAAATATCTTGTTTATCTCCAGTTAGAATAGCAGCTTTTTCAACATCATTAAGTAATTTATTTCTATTGAAAGTTAACTTTGTTTCAAATGATGCAGAACCTAATGCTTCCACTTGTTCTAATGGATAAGAAATATAATCTTCATAATCTTTACAATATCCATATAATGTAATATTATCTCCCTCAATTTTTATATATTGATTATATTCTTCACCATCTATAGTTTCTTTACCAAAACCTAATTTAACCTTTGATCCAAAATTTATTGATGTTATAATTTCTACCAAATCGCCAGGTAAATAAAATACTTCATTA
>CALESE010000113.1 GCA_937907205.1 uncultured Romboutsia sp.
TAAGACTTAAAAACATCTCACTAGCTTCTTCTGCTTTTACTTCTTTTATTGATAATAATAATTCATCTGATATTTTTGATATATTTTCACTTGCCTTTTGTCCAAATTGAATTATAGAGTTTACATTTTGTACTTCTATTTCATTAGTTAGGTCTTGTACTTCTTTTAATTGTCTTAGATTTTGTTTGTACAAATCACTTTGTTCAATAATATCTAATTCATTATTAAATTCATTCATTTTATTACTCCTATGTAAATTTATTTAAATAATTTAGAAAAAATATTCTGCTTCATATTTATTAAATTTTTATAATCTGATTTATAATTTATATTTTGTAATCTTGTTAAATTAAATCTTTCACTTTTTATAATATTACCTATATTACAAAGCCCTGATGGATTAAATATAATAATATCAATTCCTATGTTATGAATATATCCAAGTAACATAATCATATTTTCACTTATATAATCTTCATTATTTAAATATATAACAATTTTAGGAACTCTATCTACAAAATCAAAATTATCAACAAGTCTTACTATTTCTTCATTTAAAGCTAAAACCAATACTAATAACTTCAAACTAATATCTTTATCTATATTCTTTGAATATAAATCTTTTCTTTTTATAACTTCATTAAATTTATTTAGCAATAAGTTTTGTACTTCATTACTATACTTGCTAAATCTATATAAATCTAATTTTTTGATTTCTTCTATATCAAAAGTTCCATCACTCAATTGACAAAACATTAACTTAAACATATCTCCACTTACATCTACATCCCTAGAAATGTTTCCATGATTAAAGAATAATGTATTTGATGATGATTCTACGCAGTATTTAACCAATTTGGTATACTCTGATTTATCAATGTGTTCTCCATCTATTTTTTTGAAAAAACATGGAACTTTAACTATTTTTTCATTAACTTCAAAACCTTCTCTTAACTTTGCAGGTTCGTTGTAATATATATATATATCTTCTAAAATAGTATCTAATAATACACTTTTAGTGAAGCCACTTCTAAACTGCCAAGGCTTAAATATACCTGTATTTACAAACAATTCTTCATGAACCTCATTTTGAATTTGTTTTGTCAAAGTTTTTACTACATCCACTATTTTCCCTTTTTTGCATCTCTCTTCAAATGTTTCTATATTATCTATTTGTAATTCTTTATAACACATACTTAAACTATCTTTATCTATATCACTAAAATATTCTTCTTTTAATGGATTTATATAAATTACATCAAAATTCATTTTATAAAGTAATATTAAAAAATATATTTCATGTCTTTGTATACTTCCATAATATATACATTTTGGACAAGTGCCATTGTCAAAATCTATGTCTTTTACAAACATATATGTCCATACTATTATCTTCGTTATAAAATTATTTCTTATATTTTCATTAAAAAAGTTTTCATTACTTATAGCTAAATCTACTACATATTGTAGTGATTGTAAAAATATATTGTTAATTTGATAGTTATCAAATATTGTTATATCTTGACTAGCAATACTATAAATATCCATAGTTTGGAGTTCATTATATATGTATTGTATAAGTTCCATTTCTGGGCTTAATTTAATTTCATTGTCAAAAAGTAAACACTTATTGTCTAATTCCATACATTTAGTTTTTAATAATTTTAAATCATTGTTGTAATTTTCTTTGTCTTTAATCCCTATAAATCTATAAAAATAATTTTTATTTTTATTATTATCGAATATAGTATTAATTATATAATTAAGGCTTACATTCACTACATCCCCCACCTTTATATATCTCTTCATTTATTAAGTTATCTGTCTTTTTATATTTTTATTATACCATAAAAGTTAAATTTTTTTATGTCATCATTGTAACATTTTACCGTTTTATATTGTCTTAATCCATAAATAATTCTATCAATTCATCCTTATATAGTTTCTTCAATTTGGAACTATCACTTAAAGTAGAATCCATAATATCATTAATAAGTTCTTTTTTGTTTCTTTGTAAATTTACTACTCTTTCTTCAATAGTACCTTTTGATATAAGTTTAATTACATTTACAACATTCTTTTGCCCTATTCTATGTGCTCTATCACTTGCTTGGTCTTGTACTGCTGGATTCCACCAAGGGTCAAAATGTATTACAACACTTGCACTTGTTAAATTAAGTCCTGTTCCCCCAGCCTTTAGAGATATTAAAAATACTTTATTATCATTATTATTAAATTCATCCACAAGTTTTACTCTATCTTTAGCATTTGTTTTTCCATCTAAATAGCTGTATGATATTTTTTGTTCTTTAAGTATATCACCTATGAGTCCTAATACTTTGGTAAATTGAGAGAAAACAAGTATCTTTTTATCATTTTCATCTTTAAGTATATTTAATAATACATCTATTTTAGAATTTTTTCCAACATACTCTTTTACCATAAATTCTGGTGCCAAACATAATTGTCTAAGCTTAGTAATATAAGATAACACTTCAATATTATTTTGGCTATTATCTAGGATTTTACTTTTTACTAATCTTACATATCCATTGTAAACTCTTCTGTGTTCTTTATCTAATTCAATAATAAAGTCTTGTTCTATTTTATCTGGAAGTTCTTTAATTACTTCCTTTTTAGTTCTTCTAAGTATAAATGGTTTTATAAGTTTTTTAAGTTCTATAACATTCTTATCATTGTTTATAAATATACTTTTAAATTTTGACTTATTATATAAATATCCAGGCATTATAAAATCAAATATAGACCATAGCTCTAACAAGTTATTTTCAATAGGTGTTCCTGTTAATGCAAATTTAACTTTTGCATTTATATTTTTTATATATTTTGTAATTGTAGAATCAGGATTTTTTATATTTTGAGCTTCATCAATAATACAATAATCAAAATTTATATTCTCATATTTATCTATGTCATTTTTATAAGTTCCGTAAGTAGTTAGTATTACATCATAATTATTAATATTTGATAGTACTTTTTCTCTTTCAATTTTGTTACCGTGAACTATTCCAATATTTAAATCATTAGCAAATTTTTCAAATTCAGCTTTCCAGTTATAAATAAGAGCTGTTGGTGTTATCACTATACTAATTTTACCTTTTTTAGATAATAAAAATGATATGGTTTGTACAGTTTTCCCAAGCCCCATTTCATCAGCAAGTATTCCTCCCATCTCATACTCTGCTAATGTACTTAAAAATTCGAATCCTTTTATTTGATAATCTCTTAATTTAGCATTTAGATTTCTTGGTACTTCATATTTTGAGTTTTTTACTGAATTAAACTTTTTACTAATATTTTTTACATACTTTATTCCATCTATAAAATCTAATTCTTTTTCTGCTATAAGTAATTCTAAGTATGGTGTCTTATTATTGGGTATTTTTATATTTTCAAAATCATTATATATTCCAAGTACATCTATTAAATTAAATGATTCTTTTAAATTATCATTTTGTAAATCTAAATAGTTTCCATTTGATAATTTATGTAAACTTTTCTTTTCTTTAAAAGAATTAAATATTCTTCTATATTCTACTTTACTTATTCCTTCAATATTAAAGTCCATCCCAAGATATCCATTCCTTGATTGACTTATATTTATATTTACAACAGGGTATATTACTATTTCTTTTGTATATACTTCCTTTTTGTTAGTATTTCTTAGTTTATCTATTCCTTTTAATACAGTTGAAACTACGTGAGAACATAATTTATATTCTTTACCATTATAAAATTTATTGTTACAGTCACAACTTACATTATATACTGTTCGCGAGTTTATATTAATACTTACCATTGAAGTATAATTTTGTCTTCTATGTTCATCTATTACAGTAGCATAAAATGTAGCTATTCCTTTATCTATTTTTGAATAATCATTAATAACTTTATTCTTCTTATAAGCTGCAAATCCACTATTAAATCTACTTTTATCTGTATTATTTTTAATTATATCTTCTATTTTATTTAATTTCATATATTCATCCTTTTCTATTTTTATATTATTTTCCGTACACACACCTTTATTGCAATGTTTAATTATATATAATAGAATTATATATTACTACAATACTTTAAAATAAAACCATAACCATAGCTAAGAAATTGTTGCTTATGGATATGGTTTTATTAAAAAAAGTGACATTATAATAAAAAATAAAAATTATAAACTATATATATCAGAGAATTCTATATTGCACTTTTCCACATAGAAATCTTTGTTATCATAATTATTTATACATTTATCATTTTCATCTAATAACTTAATAGGTATATTAAAAATAAATTCAGTGCCTTTTCCTACCTCACTATATACTTTTATTTTTCCTCCATGCATTTCTACTATTGCCTTTACTAGTGATAAACCTATACCACTTCCTTCACATCTTCTTGTTAAAAGATTATTTGCTTGTCCAAATCTATCAAATATTATATCTAATTTATCTTGTGGTATGCCTAAACCGCTATCTTTTACTGATATACTTACATTATTTGTATCAGACTTTAAACTAACTTCAATATTCCCATTATCATGTGTATATTTAATTGCATTAGATAATAGATTTAGAATTACTCTTTCTATCTTATCAGGGTCACAAGATGTCATAACTTCTTCTGTATCTGTATCAAATATAAGATTTATATTTTTATCTTCTATGTAATCTGCTACAGAAAGAGTTATATCTTCAACTACACTTACTATATTGTAATTTGAAGGTTGTAGATTGTAATATCCAATATCAATTCTACTTATGTCTATAAGGTTATTTACAAGCCGTAAAAGCCTATATGAATTTTGCTTTATTGTATCTATATGTTTACTTAGATTTTCTATATTTAAGCTATTATTATCTATCTTTTTTCTAACTAATTGTGTTGTTCCCAATATTATATTTAAAGGTGTTTTAAACTCATGAGATATATTTGCAAAAAACTCATTTTTAACACTCTCTAAATATACTTTTTCTTCTAACTTTTTCTTTTGATTTTCTATATTGACTTGTTCAGTTATATTTTTTGCTGTTCCTATAACTACACCAAATTCTTTATTATATTTAAAATTCCAATCTAACCATATATAACTTCCGTCTTTATGTCTATACCTATTGACTAATTTATGTTTACTAAATCCCATTTCTTTAAGTTTAATTATATTATCTCTATCATCAGGATGTATAAATTTAGTATAGTTTTGATTTATTAATTCCTCTTCTCTCCACCCTAATAATTTAGTCCAATTAGAATTTATATTTTTAAAATATCCATCCATATCAATTGATGAAACTAAATCCACTGCTGTATCTAAATAAAATTGCATTTCTTTTTCTGCTGATATTCTCTTTTGATTTTCTACCTTTGCTTCCTCTGCAAGCCTACAATTTTTAATGATGATTGCTATACTATTACATATAGATTTCATAAAATCATCTTGATTGTGAATTTGAATATATTTATCATTATAAGATATATTTAATATTCCTATAAATTCATCATAAAATTTAATATTATAAGATCCTATATATTTAATTTTATTTAAATAATTTTTGTTTATAACATATCTTATTGAAGATTTACTTACTAATTTTAATCCATTGTATATACCACTTTGCATATACTGATACTCTTTATCATCCTTTATAGGAATAAAATCAATACCTTCAAAAGCTTTTATTGCCTCTTTAATCTTAATACATGGATAAAGCCTTTGTTTATATTCATCATATAATAATATAGAAAGTCCATTTGCTCCTGTGTAATCTATTATTTTTTCTCCTATATTTTCTAATAATTCATGCAAATTTATATTGTTATCTATATTATCCTCTATTTTTTTCAAACTACTTATTTGATTATAATTTTTATAAAGCTCTTCTTTTATTGTCTCTTCTAATGTAACATCTTTTGCTGTACATATCATATATTTAAAGTTACCATTTTCATCATATATAGGGCATTTATAAATATAGTATAGACCTTCTACTCCATCTATGACCGATTTTTCAATATATGATTTAGCTTGTTTTAATTTTATTACTTCTTTATCATTATTTCTATATTGCATAATTACATCATCCTCAAAGTAATCATGTATATATGTACCTATTATTTCTCTTTTATTTTTTGAGTAAGTATCTGCAAACATATTGTTTACATATATAAACTTTTCATTAATATCTTTAATAAATGCAATTGTATCAATGTTATCAAGTAATATCTCTAAATCTTCAATATTATAATGTTTATATTTAATATCTTCAGATATTATAAAAATTAACTTATTATTTTCAAAATAATCTATACTTATATCACTATATACAGGTATTGATTCTTTGTATTTCGAGTAAAAACTTAAATCAAATTTTGCATCTTTTATATTTCCTAAAGTAATAATTTTATGAATGTCTTTTTCAACTATAATATCTTTTATATTAAGTTTATATAATTCTTCTTTATTGTATTTTATTTTATTTATTAATTTATCATTTGCAAAAACTATTTCCCCCACATCATTTGTAATTAATAGATACTTATCAAATTTATTGAGTATTGATTTCATATATAAACTAGTTTCCATACTAAATTTTTCCCCTTTAATAATTCTTATAAAAATATATAATATAATTTTAACACTTTTTTTTAATTATTTCCTCAATTAATTTCAAACTAGCAAATTATGTAGTTTTATGTATATAAAAAACTCCTATATATAAAGCTTAATAAACCTTATATATAAGAGTTTAATATTTATTATTTATTTAATTTTCATGATTAAAAACTTGTTTATCTTTATAATCAAATACTTTTATTTTATCACTATCTAAATTTTCCTTATTCATATCGATTACATTTATTTGGTTATTATTATAAGTATTATAATAATAAACTCCTTTTTCTTGACACATACAAGAAGTATATTGAGTTATATCATTTTTACCTTCAATCGTAACTACTGATCCTCTAACCATCGCTACATTATTTAATATATGGAAAAATTCAACTATTCCAGAACTTTCTTCTTCTCCTAAAACAGCTTGACTTCTAGCAAATGCAGCTCTTACAAATCTAGATGGTGATGATAAATCTCCAGGAAGACCTATACCTCCTGTTCCTTGTCCAAGTGGAATTAACTTTAAGTCACTCCATGTAGGACATTCTGGCTGAGTTGCTGTTACTCCCATATACTGATGTAAATTTGTTATATGCCAATCAAATTCTGGAGCATTTGTCATTACTCCTACTTTATTGTCATATACATTAAAACTATCTTTAGTCTTTTCTATAACTATAGATTTTCCAGTTTTATCTGTTACTATCCAATGAAGAGTTGGTAATGGAATATTTTCACCAAATGGCTTTTTAACTATATTTATATTATTTAATTGAGGTCTTAATTCTTCTATACTTTCAAAATTTGATGTTACCCAAAGTATTAAATCATAAGGTGGTATATTTTCCTTACCAGCTACATTTTCGTCTTCCCAATGTGATGCTGGAAAATTTAGCCCTGCACAAGCTAATCCTTTTTCATTTAGTGCTTCTGCAAATAAAGGATGATTATCTACTACTGTTGCCATACCTACTAATGCATATTTAGTTTTTTTCATTTCACCTGTACTTTTGTTTGTATAGCCAAAGTTTCTAGGAACTACTATTGGTGTTTGCCCAAATAAGTATTCTAAATCCATATTTCTACCAAATAAATGATATCCATCATTAGTTTTTAATGTTAATGCTGTACACATAATTATAAGCCTCCTATTTATTCAAATACTACTTTTACTTATAATTTGTAAAATTGTTATCATTTATTCATATCTTTTTATTTAAATAATTAAAGGAAACTTAATTCTAAAAATATATTACTATATATAAATCTCTTCATTATATTTATTTTCATCCATTATTTTATTTATTTTTCTATAATAAGCTATCATAAGAGGTACTGCTGCTGCTATCCAAGCAACTGGATCTGATAAACATATACCTACAAATCCTATAAACTTTGGTAGTGTAAAAGCTACCACTGCCCTTGCTAGCAATTCGGCTACTCCAGCTATCATTGGTATAAAAGAATCTCCCATACCTTGAAGAACATTTCTGTATACAAGTATAAATCCTAAAGGTATAAAGAATATAGCAGAATAATTAAATACTTGTTGTGCATAGCTATATATTTCTGGAGTTGGATTTTCTATAAATAGCATCACAAAATATTTACCAAAAAATACAAGTATAAAACCTGCTATTAAACTTGATATAATAGATACTTTATTCATTATTTTAATACCATATTTTATACGATCAAATCTTTTAGCACCTAGGTTTTGTCCTGCATAAGTTGCTATAGTAACACCAAACGAAATTGCTGGCTGCATGACAAGTTGTAAAACTTTAGAAGATGCTGCGTAAGCTGCTATTACAGTTGATCCAAATACATTTATAGCACTTTGAACTATTATTATACCTACTGCAGTTACTGAAAACTGTAATCCCATTGGTATACCTATTTTTAAATGTATTTTAAAATACTCTTTCTCTACATTAAAATCTTCTTTTTTAAGCCTTAGTATTTTAAATTTTCTATAACTATATATTATACATAACACTGCTGCAAATCCTTGAGCTATATTAGTTGCATACGCTGCTCCTGCTACTCCCATGTTAAATTTAGCTATAAATACTAAATCTAATATAATGTTAAGAACTGAAGATATTATTAAAAAGTATAATGGCGTTTTACTATCGCCCAAAGCTCTAAGTATTCCTGCTGCCATATTATAAATTGCTTGAGTTATTATACCTACAAAAATTATTGTAATATATATATTTGCATCTTTAAATATATTATTTGGTGTATTCATAAGTTTAAGTAAAGGATTTTTTACTAACAAAGCTATTAATGTAATTATAATTGTTGATATTACGGTCAATATAATATTACTTGCAACAGCTTTTTTAATTCCTGACTCATCTTTAGCTCCAAATTTCTGTGAAACTAATACTCCAAATCCACTAGTAAGTCCAAGTATCATTCCATTTACTAAGAAAAACATTGACCCAGTGGTACCTACCGCTGCTAGGGCATCAACTCCTACAAATCTACCTACTATTATAGTATCAACCATACTATATAATTGTTGGAATATATTTCCTATAAGTAATGGTATTGAGAAAAATATAAAAATCTTCAAAGGACTCCCTTTAGTCATGTCGTTTGTCATATACTTAATCCTCCTATTATTTAATTTTATATAAACTAATTAAATTCAAATTAAAAGGCACTACTTAATGTAATGCCTTTTTTAAATATTTTAATCTTATAAATAATATCAAATAAGAAATCATTGGTCAATATTATTTATTCCAAATGTGCCATGAGAAACTATCGGTTCATTTATTGGTTCCCACTTAATACAATAGCTAAAGAATTTTCACTAATAGAATCTAATAGAATACTTCCATCTATGCTATCAAACAGAATAAAATCATTTTCTTTATATATGTTGATTTTCCAATTTTATTTTATCATACTTCTCCATATTTATATATGATAGATTGTCAATACAAGTGCAACACTTTATATTTATGTTGCATT
>CALESE010000114.1 GCA_937907205.1 uncultured Romboutsia sp.
GAACGTTAGATAGGCTAAAAAGAATACTTTTATAATAGGAGACAAAATGGAATTTATAAATATAAAAGGAAATACTTTTTATGTAAAAGGAGCTACTAATAGTGGATTATATATATTTGATGATAATAGTGCTTTAATAATAGACCCAGGTGTTAGCGGATTAAGACCTAAAAGGATAATTAAACTTTTAGAAAAACATAACATTGTATTAAAATATATAATAAATACACATGAACATAATGATCATTATGGCGCATGCTATGAATTGAAAAATTATTATAAGGATTTAGAAATATTATCATCTGATTATGCGAAATTATATATTGAACATCCAGATATATTTTCTAAATATATAATTGGAGGAAAATCTAATAAGTTTTTAGACGAAAAGTTATATAATAAGTTCACAGAAAATATTAATATAGATAAAGTTTTAAATATAGGAAATGAAATAATAAATAGTATAACATTTAATATAATAGATTTTAAAGGGCATACACCTGGTAGTATAGGTATATTAACTAATGATGGCGTATTATTTGTAGGAGATCTTTTAATTGGATATAGTATGCTTGAAAAATATGACTTTTTATTTTTATATGACATAGAAGAGCAAATTAAATCATTAGATAAATTAAAGCGAATAAACTATGATTATTTAGTACTTGGACACAGTAAGAAGGTATTGCCTAAGAATGAAAGTTATGACTTGATAAATAAACACGAGGTAGCAATAAAAAAATATATAAATAAAGTAAAAAAGCAATTAAAAAATCCAATAAGTATAGAAAATTTGCTAAAAAATATAATAAACGATAATAATTTAAGTCATAATTATAAAGAATATCATTATTTTAAGTCATCTTTGATATCTATAATAAGTTATCTAGTAGATAGGGAAGAAGTAAATTATTTGTTAAGTAGAGGAGAATTGCTTTATTATACACAAAAAAATTAAATTATGTTAAAATAAATATGGCTTTAAAAATATAATAAAGGATGAGCGAGATGGAATACGAAAAGTGGGATGAAGTTTTAGCTCCTTATGACCATGCCGTTGAAGAATTAAAGGTTAAATTTAAAAATATAAGAAAAGAATTCTTAGCAAAAGGAGAATATTCTCCAATAGAATTTGTTACAGGAAGAACAAAGAAAATAGCATCTATAGTATCTAAAATTAAACGTTTAAATATAGTTGATTTAGAATCTGAAATGGAAGATATAGCAGGGATAAGGATAATGTGTCAATTTGTTGAGGATATATATACTATTGTTAATTTGATACAACAAAGAAGTGATATGACTATAGTATATGAGAAGGACTATATTAAAAACTTTAAAGATAGTGGATATAGAAGTTACCATGTAATAATAAAATACCCTATTAATTCAATTGCAGGATCAAAGGAAATACTATGTGAGATACAAATAAGAACACTTGCTATGAATTTTTGGGCTACAATAGAACATTCTCTAAAATATAAGTATGAGCATTTTATACCAGAAAATTTAGCAGTAAGACTTAGAAGAGCAGCTGATGCGGCATTTTTATTAGATCAAGAGATGAGCGAAATAAGAGAAGATATAATGAAGGCCCAAGTAATGTATCAAGTGAAATCTATAACAGTAAGAGATATACTAATCAAAATACAAGAGTTATACAATGTGGGGGAAACACATAAAGCTATAATCTATCAAAGAAGATTAGACAAGATAGACAATGAAAAAGATGTAGCAGATATAATTGATTTAAAGGAAGAAATAGATGTATTGTTACAACAGTATAAAAGCAATTAGAGTTATCCAAACTATGGATAACTTTATTTTTAAATAGAAAGGAAGTAAACATGAAGTTATATGCAATAGGAGACTTACATTTTTCAACGTCAGTAGATAAACCTATGGATATATTTGGAGATAATTGGGCAGGGCATGAAGAAAAAATAATAAATGACTGGAAGTTAAATGTTAATGAAGATGATTTAGTATTAGTATTAGGGGATACATCTTGGGGAATAAACTTAAGTGAAGCTAAATCAGATTTAGATATAATAAGCCAATTGCCAGGCAGAAAAATTTTTATAAAAGGAAATCATGATTATTGGTGGACTACAGTAACATCACTGAACAAATTATATGACAACATAAAATTTTTACAAACTAATTTTTATGAGTATAAAGATTATGCCATATGCGGAGGACGAGGATGGATATGTCCAAATGATGTTAAATTTGATGAAAATGATGAAAAAATATATATAAGAGAAGAAAATAGAATAAGGATATCATTAGAATCAGCTCGTAAGAAAGGATATTCTAAATTTATAGTAATAACCCATTATCCTCCTACAAATGATAAGTTAGAAGAATCTATATTTACTAAATTATTTGAAGAATATAATGTAGAAAAGGTTATATATGGACATTTACATGGAAAAGAATCATTTAAAATGGGATTAAAAGGGATTAGAAATAACGTAGAATATATTTTAGCATCTTGTGACTATACAGATTTTAAATTAGTGAAGATATTGGATTAATAAATCAAAAAGTTGTAAATAATAAAACTAATGGAAAAAAATATAGATTATAGTAGTTTACTATAATACATAGAAAAAGGAGATACATATCAATGAGATGGATATTAGTATTCTTATTTTTATACATTATTCCTTTAGTAGTATTATTTAGGAATTATAACAACTTTAAAAGATCTTTAATATATGCAAGTACATATATTGTAGTAATGACTACAATAGTAATAACCAATATTTATATTAGTGGAATAAATTATATAAAAGATATAATTTATTATCAGAACTATTCATTTGACAATAGGAATAATGAAAAATCAGTATCAAACTTTGATAATAAAGATGAAGTAAAAGAGATAAAAAATAAAGAAATAAATGAAGAGAAGTTACAATATAAAAATGACAATGAGCAATCTAAAAATGATATAACTAAACCAGAAAGTTCAGATATTACAGAAACAAAAACGGAAGAGATTAAAAGTGACAAGGAGATTATAGCAGATTTCAAAAAAGAAATATATGAAATAGAAACAATAGCTCTTTTACCTATGAGAGATTGTTTACCTTATACTAAAAACATAGCAGAAAACCTTAAACATTTAAGCAGTATAAAAGAAGAGATAATCTATGCTCAGAAAAAATGTATAGAAGTTATAGATATTTATGAAAATATGGAGATACCTCAATTATCAAATAAAGAATATTCATATGTATTAGATAGTGCAAGGCAAGATGTAAAAAAAGCATATGAATTAAGAGAAAAAGCTATGGAAGCTGCAATTAACCTTGTATCAACTAAGAACCCTAAATATATAGGAAAAATAACAAACTATCTAAATTTATCAGATAATCAAATAGAAAATTTTAAAATAAGATTAAACGATTTAAATGAAAAAATAAAATAGTTAAAAATTATAAAAAGCTTACTTATTTAAGTAAGCTTTTTGGTATTATATACATATACTTAAAATACCAATTTTGATTTATAATTTAACATATGCTATAATGTTTTAATTGTAAATTTAAGTTAATAATTAGGGAGGTCAATATGAATAAATTAAATATATGTGTTGATATAGATGGGACAATAACAAGCCCATATCACTTTATCCCATACTTAAATGAACTATATGGTAAAAATATAAGTGATGAGGAATGTAATACTTGTGACTGGGAAGCTTTATATGAAGTAAAGATGGATGAAATGTTAACAGAATTTCATGAAAAATATATGCATTCATATGGAGAAGCAACTGTAGTAGAAAATGCAAAGAATGTAATAGATGAATTAAAAATTAATCATAATATATATTTTGTAACAGCTAGAAGTGAAAATTTAACTGAGGTAACAAGAAACTGGTTGGATGATAGTGGTTTTTCAGATATAGATGTGTACTTATTAGGAAGTGATAATAAGGTATCTAAAGCAAAAGAGTTAAATTGTGATATTTTTATAGAAGATAATCCTTGGAATGCAACTCTATTAGCAAATGAAGGTATGAAAATAATATTGATAGATACTAATTATAATAAAGAAGTTAATCATAAAGATATAACTAGAGTTAATAACTGGATAGAAATTAAAGAATATATAGATAGATATATGTAAGCATCTATTTAATGGGGGAGGCGATCTATTGGTGAAATTTGAATTAAAGAATAAAAAAGGAAAGATTAAAATAAATAGCAAAGAAGTTAAAGAAATATTAGGATTGCGCCCAGATTTTGAGTACGTACAGGACATAACAGATTCTATAAATCAAAAAGATATTATGGCATTTGACTGTAAGTTATCTTCTGAAATATTTAATTTACAGGATATAGAAGAATTGGCTGAAGAGATTATTGAAAAATTAGATGAATCTTATTTTGATGTATTTTTTGAAGATGTAAGAGCATATATAAAAGATGCAACTGATGAATTAGAAGAAGAGCTACAAGAAAAGTATAATTTAGATAATATAACTTGTTTCTTTGATATTTATAGTATAGATGATTCTTTTACAGATTTTAAATTTGTTTTCCTTGTAAGTTTTAAAAGTATAAAAATAGCATCTCTTAAGAACCTATCTAATATAGTCGGAAAAAGACAATTAATAGGTGCATCAAAATTTTATAGTTAATATAAAGACCTTAGTATGACTACTAAGGTCTAAATTATTTATTAAGCTTTGTTTATAGAACCGAATAATTCCATTTTTTCTTTAACTGTAGCTTTTATAGCTTCAAAACCAGGAGCTATAATTTTACGAGGGTCAAATCCTTTGCCTTGTAAGTCTTTTCCTTCTTCTATGTATTTACGAGTAGCTGCAGCAAATGCTAATTGGCATTCAGTATTAACATTTATCTTAGAAACACCTAATGATATAGCTTTTTGTATCATTTCAGCAGGTATACCAGTTCCACCATGTAATACTAATGGCATAGTTCCTGTAGCAGCGTTTATAGTTTCTAAAGTATCAAAACTTAATCCTGCCCAGTTTTCTGGATATTGTCCATGTATATTACCTATACCAGCAGCTAACATATCAACACCTAATTCAGCTATTAATTTACATTCAGCTGGGTCTGCTACTTCACCAGCACCAACAACACCATCTTCTTCTCCACCTATAGAACCAACTTCTGCTTCTACAGATATACCTTTAGAATGTGCTATTGCTACTATTTCTTTAGTTTTTTCTATATTTTCTTCTATAGCATAGTGAGAACCATCAAACATAACAGAAGAGAATCCAGCATCCATTGCTTTTAAAGCTCCATCAAAACTACCGTGATCTAAATGAATAGCAACTGGAACTGTTATATTTAATTCTTCTAACATTCCGTTAACCATTCCAACTATAGTTTTGTATCCACCCATATATTTACCAGCACCTTCTGATACACCTAATATAACTGGAGAATTATTTTCTTGTGCAGTTAATAATATAGCTTTAGTCCATTCTAAGTTGTTTATATTGAATTGACCTACTGCATATTTACCTTCTCTTGCTTTGTTCAACATTTCTTTAGCTGAAACTAACATACCATTACCTCCAAATAAATTTAATTGTTAAAAATTTATAAATATTACCCATCACTTAATATTATAACGTTTATACAAAAAAAGTATATAGTAAATTGTAATAAGTATAAATAAAAAGTATAATAATATTTATAATGAGTATAAAAATTATGTAAAAATAGTATACAAATTCAATTTTTATTATAAATAAGGAGATTTATTATGCCACAAATAAAAATAAGAGGAATAAAAGAAAATGATATATGCAAGATAAGTGAAAAAATGATAGATGAACTAGTAGAAGCTGTAAAATGTCCAAGAGATTATTTTGAAATAGAATTTATAAAGTCAGTTGCTATAAGAAACGGAAAAATAGCAGATGTATATCCTTTTGTAGAAGTAGCATGGTTTGATAGAGGACAAGAAGTACAAGATATAGTAGCAAGAATAATAACTAATAATATAAGAGAAAATTTAGATATTGAAAATATGGATTTAGCATTCACTATATTTGAAAAAGAAAAATATTATGAAAATGGAGAACATTTTTAATGGCAAAAAAGTTACGTATTGATAAAATTCTTTCAAATGTTGGATATGGAAGTAGAGCAGAAATAAAAAAATATTGTAAATATGGAATAATATTTGTAAATGGACAAGTAGTAAATAATCCAGGACTACAAGTTGATCCAGAAAATGATGAAATTATATTTGATGGAGAAAAAGTAAATTATAGAGAATTCGTGTACATAATGTTAAATAAACCAGGTGGATATATATCAGCTACATATGATAAATTTGATCCAATTGTACTAGATTTAATAGATCCATCTTACTTAGTGTTTGAACCATTTCCAGTAGGTAGATTAGACAAAGATACAGAGGGATTATTAGTACTTACTAATGATGGTCAGTTATCTCATAGAGTATTATCACCCAAAAAACATGTTCCAAAAACTTATTATGCAAAAGTTGAAGGGGTAGTAACAAATGATGATATATTAGAATTTGAAAAGGGAGTAGTATTAGATGATGGTTATAAAACTATGCCATCTCAACTAAAAATATTAAAAAGTGATGAAATATCAGAGATAGAGCTTACTATACATGAAGGAAAGTTTCACCAAGTTAAAAGAATGTTTGAGAGTGTAGGTAAAAAAGTAGTATACTTAAAAAGGCTATCTATGGGAAATCTAAAACTAGACGAAAGTTTAGCTTTAGGTGAATATAGAGAATTAACTATAGATGAAATAAAACAAATGGAAGAAAGATAGATAAAGACATAGTGGAGGAAACATTAGTGAAAAAAAGAGATATCATAGAATTTGAAGTAGATAAAATGGAATTTGGAGGAACTACTGTAACTCCATATAAAAATAGAGATATACACATGAAGGGAGGAATAACTGGACAAAAAGTTAAAGCAGTTGTAAAAAGAACTAAAAGTGGTAAAGCCGATGTAAAAATGCTAGAACTATTAGAAAACTCTCCTATAGAAACGGCAGAAACTTGTAAGCATTTTAATCAATGTGGAGGGTGTTCAATACTATCTGTACCTTATGAAAAACAACTTGAAATAAAAGAAAGACAAGTTATGGATTTATTCTTAAATCAAGATTTATTTGGATTTAAGTTTGAAGGCATAAAAGGAAGTCCTCAGGAAAGATATTATAGAAATAAAATGGAGTATACTTTCGGAGATGAAGTAAAAGATGGACCTCTTACTTTAGGTCTTCATAAAAAAGGAAGGCATATAGATATAATGACAGTTGATGGATGTCTTTTAGTAGATAATGATTTTATACAAGTATTAAAATTATCTGTAGACTATTTTAATAAAAAGGAACTTCCTTATTACAGAACAGTAAACCATAAAGGATACTTAAGAAACCTTGTAGTAAGAAAGGGTATTAATACTAAAGAACTTATGGTTAATATAGTTACATCATCTCAAATAGAATTTGATATGAGTGAGTATAGAGATTTATTACTAAGTCTTAATTTAGATGCAGAGCTAGTAAGCATATTACACACTATAAATGATGGTCTTGCAGATGCAGTTAATTGTGATGAACTTAGAGTGTTACATGGAAGAGATTATATCCAAGAAGAGGTATTAGGATTAAGATTTAAAATATCTCCATTCTCATTCTTCCAAACTAATACTAAGGGAGCAGAAGATTTATATACTATGGCAAGAGATTTCATAGGAGATCATAATGATAAAGTGGTATTTGACCTATATAGTGGAACAGGTACTATAGGCCAAGTTATGGCAGGAGCTGCTAAGAAAGTATATGGAATTGAAATAATAGAAGAAGCTGTAGTTGCGGCAAATGAAAATGCGAAATTAAATGGATTAAATAATTGCGAATTTATAGCAGGAGATGTTTCAAAAACAGTTAAAAATTTAAAAGATAAGCCTGATTTAATAATAGTTGATCCACCAAGACCAGGTGTTCATAAAGATGCTATCAGAGACATATCAGGATTTGGAGCTAAGGAGATAATATATATTTCATGTAATCCAAAAACATTAGTGTTAGATTTAGTTGAGTTTAAGAACTATGGATATGAAATTGAAAAAGTTAAATGTATGGATATGTTCCCAAATACGCCACATGTTGAGACAGTAGTAAAGTTATATAAAAAATAAACATATAATAGAATTTCAAAATAAAAAGTAGTTAGATATTTTACCTAACTACTTTTTTATTAAGAATTATATATTTCTTCATCTAAACAGTTCTCTGATTTAGCTACATAAATTGCAGTTGCAGCATCACCAACTACGTTAAGAGAAGTAACTAACATTTCTATTGGTCTATTTATAGCAAGTATCAATGAATATGCAAGTACAGCAGCATCATTTTGATATCCCATACCTGTTAATACTGTAAAAAGTATAATTGCTCCAGCACCAGGTGCAGCAGGAGTTCCTATAGATGCAATTAATGCAAGTAATGATATTATAAGTATATTTACAACTGTAACATTATAACCTGCACTAGATGCTATAAATATTGCAGCTATAACTTGCATTATTGCAGTACCATTCATATTTACAGTCATCCCAAGAGGTAAAGTGAATGATGCTATTTCTTCATTTACACCTAAATCTTCAGTTATTGTTTTAGTATTTAAAGGAAGTGTTGCAGCTGATGAAGATGTAGAAAAACCAAATAGAGCAACTTTAGATATCTTTTTTACAAATATTAATGGATTTAATTTAGTAGTTATAAATATAAACAATCCATATCCAAATGTTAAAAATAATAATAAACATAAAACAGTTGTTATTACATATGCTAAAGCTGGTTTTAAATGTTCAACTCCATATATTGCAAATGTTCTCGTTATAAGAACGAATATAGCTATTGGTCCAAATTTAGTTATTATAAATGTTAAAAATGTAGTTATTATTTTATTTATATCTTGTAATAAGTTTTTTAATACTAAAATTTGATTATCTAGTTTATTTATACAAAGCCCAGTAACAGCGGCTAAGAAAACAATAGATAAAACACGACTATTATCACTAAATACAGATGTTATATTATTTGGAACAGCTTGAACAAAAACAAGTAAAGGATTACTACCAGTATTGCCTTGACTTGATGCTATATTATCTATACTTACATTGAAAAGCCCTAATTTATTAGCAGTAAGTCCAAATATTCCTGCCAAAATTAATGCAAATATTGAAGTTGATAAAAATCCTAAAATAGTTTTAAATGAGATTCTTCCTAACTTCTTAGTATCGCTTATGTGGCACATAGCAAGAGCTATTGATGTAAATATCATAGGAACAATTACTAATTGTAGTGAATTTACAAATAGTTG
Organism: uncultured Romboutsia sp.; assembly: GCA_937907205.1. Taxonomy (GTDB): domain Bacteria; phylum Bacillota; class Clostridia; order Peptostreptococcales; family Peptostreptococcaceae; genus Faecalimicrobium. The sequence goes on from CALESE010000114.1 coordinate 9,385, forward strand.
TCCTAATATGTAAAATAATCCAATTGATTTATTTGCTTCGGGTTTAGTTATATCTTGGAAAAGTAAATTATTTATTATGGACCAAGTATTTTCATTTCCGCTAGAAATTAAATTTTCTCTTAAGAATATAAATGATGTGCCAGCAATTAATCCTATTATTAATGCCATTGCCATTTTTAATGCTAATTTATTAGCATTATTTTTTTGAAATTGAATTGTCATAGTATCCTCCGATGTTTTTTATTTTAGGACACCAAAAACCTTAATACCAGATAAAGATATTAAGGCAAAATATTTCGTTAGATATATTTTCCTTATTAGTCTCACGGGACTATCTTAAAGGTATCCTATTAGGAATTAATATACAATATAACATATATAATGTCAATAAATAACTAATAAATATTATTATAGAAATATCTCAACTAAAAAATGAGCGAAGCGAATTTTTTATTTTAATTAAATTATTATGTATTAAAAATATAAAAAATCCAAATATAATAAGTAAGTTATATTTAGGAGGAAATAAGATGAAATATAATAAAAACTTTTTAAAATCAATAACAATAATAACAGTTTTATTATTAGTAATATCTATAATAAAGCAAAATGCTAATTTTAATATAGATAATATGGTACAGGCCAATTTATTTAAAGGACTAAGAACTGTAAAAGTAAGTGAAGAAAAAATTAAGATAGAGGATAAGAATATACTTATAAATACAAGGATGCCTCAAATAAATTATCAAAATTATGAAGTTGAAAGATATATAAATACATATATAAGAAAAAATATAAATGAGTTTATAAATCATCAAAGACAGTATACACAATTGAATAAAGAAAAAGTAAAAAAAAATATAAGTATTAACTATCATGTACCATTTGAGGATTCAAATATGATAAATATAGTTATATACAAAAGTATAGAGACTAATAAAGATAAATTTGAATTAGAAAAAGATAGTTATGTATTTGATCTAAAGACAGGACAAAGAGTATATTTAGATAATTTATTAAAAGATAATCCAAACTATGAAAATGTAATAAATAATTATATAGATAAATATATAAATAAAAATCATATAAAGGTCAGTAAAGACAGAATTAAAATAGATAAATATACAAACTATATAATTGAAGATGGAGGATTATTAATTTATTTTAATCCTTATAAAAATAGTAAAGAAAATATAAAATATGAATTTAAAATACCATATGAAGTATTTTCAAATAAAATAAGAATTATTCAGACAGATGAAATATTGGCTAATATAGATACTCAGACATTGACAGAGAATAACAAAAATATTAATAGTATAATAAATATACCTATAGTAATGACTAAAAATAAAAATATAGAAAAAAATATAAACGATAAAATAAGAAATGATATTATGGAATTTTATAATAGCTCTAAGAATGAGGCTAAAGAATACAATAAAAATTTTCCTGAAAATACAAACAAATTTGTTGCAAATGTAGATTTTTATACGAAAAAAAATAGTGACAATATGTTAAGTATACTATTAAATTATTATAAATATAGTGGAGGTGCTCATGGATATTATGAATATAAATCATATAATATAGATATGAGGAGTGGAAAATTCCTAGAATTGGAGGATCTATTTAAATCAAACTCAGATTATAAAAAAGTAATAAACAATGAAATAAGAAGACAAATAGAATACAAAGCTAAAAGTGATTCACAATATGAAGGTATATATCAATTTGAAAGAATAAAGGATAATCAGAAATTTTATATACAGGATAATAATTTAATAATATATTTTGATTTATATGAAATAGCACCTTATGCAGTTGGAATACCAGAATTTCAAGTTAATATAAATATAATAAATCATATATTAAAAGAGGAATATATAGGTTTTTTTAAGTAATAAAAGGTATAGAAATAGGTTATGTATCTATTTCTATACCTTTTTTACGTACAAGGAAATTATATTATGAAAAATATTGTTGATAGTCTATAAATATAAGTCATATCAATAATATTGAAAACGTAAAAAATGACATTTTTGAAGTGATTCGCCCACACAGTGGCTCAAGCAACGGATGTATCCGTAGCGGGAGCAAGGAT
>CALESE010000115.1 GCA_937907205.1 uncultured Romboutsia sp.
TGAGATAGGAATGAAAATTAATAAAATTAAATTTAAATATATTATACGAGGAGTAAGTAAAATGGAAACTAAAAAAGAAACTGTAAAAACTGCTTATAATAGCAATAAAGTATTTTATGGAAATGGAGCAGAAGTTACACCAGTAGGAGTAAAAGATTATAATGACTTTTCAAAAGAAACTAAAAGAGAACAGAAAATGGTAGGGTTTGATCCACAGTATAGAGATTTTGTTGATTATATAATGAAAATAACTCACCAGATATGGGAAGAAAAAGGAATAGGTGTTATATACGATACTTACCATAATAATGTAACAATGCATTTAGGAACTTCAAGTCTTGTAGGAATAAAAGATGTAGTAGCAAATACACTAGCAACATTACATGCTTTCCCAGATAGAAGACTTATAGGACAAAATGTTATATGGTCAAACTATGGTAAAGAAGGATATCTTTCTTCTCATAGAGTTATGTCAACAGCAACTAATTTGGGTGATAGTAATTTTGGTCCAGCAACAGGAAGAAAAATAAACTTCAGAACAGTTATAGATTGTGCAACAACAGCAAATAGAATACATGAAGAATGGCTTGTTCGTGACAATTTATGGATGGTTACTCAGTTAGGATTTGATCCACATGAACTTGCTAAAAAAATGGCTAAAGCTTCAAAAGATAAAGTAAATCCTTTACAGGCGAATTATGGATTATGTGAATCTATGGAAGGTCAGTTTATGCCAGAAAAATACACAGCAAAAGATGATTCTGTTGGAGAAATGATGCTTGAAATGTGTAGTAGAGTATATAATGCTAAATACATATCTGATGTAAAAAAATACTACCATGAAAATGCGGTAATACATTATATATGCGATAAAGATCTTAATGGATATGATGAAATACAGGGTATGATAATAAGCTTCCTTTCATCTGTACCAAGTGGTAGTTATGAAGTAGAAAGAGTTACATGTACTGATAGACCAAATAATGATGGATACGATGTATCTATAAGATGGAGATTACGTGGAATTAATGATGGAATAGGATTCTTAGGTCAGCCTTCAGGAAAACCAATGAATATAATGGGAATAAATCATTACCATGTAATAGATGGAAAAATAATAGAAGAATGGGATACATTTGATGCTCTTGATGCATTAAAACAGAAATATATGGGATTAGAAGATGAAGAATAAGAATTAAAAAGGAATGGAGATTGTGATGAAAGATAATAATGATATAATATTAGGTAAAGATATCTCTTCAACAAAAAGAATGATTGCCTTTTTCGCAATAGCGGTAATATACTTTTTCTATTGCTATAATTTTATGGTTGGTACATTTATAAAACCAACTATGATAGCAGATGTAGCAAATGGAGGATTTGGCTTTACTCTTAAACAGTCGGAAGAGATATTTGCTGTAATGTCTTTTGGTACTATACCAGGGACATTTATATTCGGTACTCTATCAACAAGAATAGGTAAAAAAAGAACAATAATACTGATTGCATTATTAATAGCAGCTACTACATATGTTCCAATGCTAGCACCAACAAATGTTCTTATTTGGAAGGTTGCAAGATTTTGCACAGGTGTAGTTTTAGGAGGGGTGTTCGGATGTGCCATGCCTTTAATAGCGGATATGTTCCCAAGTAAATATAGAGGTAAATTAGCAGCTACACTTACAGCACTTTACTCTTTAGCTATGATATTTGGTGGTAAAGTATATGGAGCTTTAGGAGATGCTAACTGGAGAATACTTATGTATACAGTAATAATACCACCTATAATAGGAGCAATATTAGCAATATTCTTTGTTCCAGATGATTATAAATATACTAGAGAATTATATGAAAATGGTAAAGAATCTGGAGAAAAAATAAGTTATCTTAGTATGTACAAAGGTAAATACTTATGGATTGGAATAGGAACAATACTATTATCAGGAGCAAACTTTACAGCATATTCTGTATTTTCAAACAATGCGACAACATACCTTACTACTACTATAGGATTATCAGCTGCAGTAGCAGGAACAATCTTTAGTTTCCAAGGATTAGGACAGTTATTTGGATACTTTATTTGGGGAACAGTAGCAGATAAATTTGGTAGAAAAGTACCTTTAATAGGAATGCTATTATGTGCAGCGTTTGTATTTATGTATACTAAATTAGATGCAAATAGTATAAATGCATTCTATGCGGTTACATTTGGAGTAGGTATAATGGCTGGTTACTCAGGTGCTTGGGGTGCCTATTATACAGAACTTTTCCCAGATAAGTATAGATCTCTATCTTCGGGAATGTCTTTTAATGGTGGACGTATAATATCTACATTTGCGGTACCAGCAGCTGCAGGAGCAGCAACAGGAAGCATGGGAATGATGATTTTATTCTACATAGCAATGGCGGTATTTATAGCAGGAGCAGTAGTTTGGGCATTTCTTCCTGAAACTCTTGTAAAGAATAAGTAGAAATTTATAATAGAAAGGTTAAATAAGGGAATTCAAATATGAGTAAAATTAGAAAGATTATTTTAATATTAATAAGTGGTTGTTTTTTATTATTAATGCCCCCATTAATGCATATATACAATAAACCAGTTTTATTTATGGGAATTCCCTTATTCCTATTTGTGGTTATAACTTTATGTTCTATAATTGTTCTTCTTATGTATATACTATACAAATATGAAGAAGGAAATAATAAAAAAGGGGATTAATGATTATGAAAGAGATAAATATGATTGTTCCGTTTCTTATGATGATATCCTATATTATATGTGTAGTAGTATTATCATATAGAGCAAGTTTTTCAAAGAAAGCAAGAGAGAAAAAAATAAATCAAAGTTTTGAAGATTATTACACAGCAGGCAAAAGTATGCCTGCTGTAGTTGTTGGTCTACTTACAATAGTAACATTTTATTCTGGAACTACATTTACTGGAAGAGTAGGTTTTTGCTATAATTATGGTTTTGTAGCTATAACATCAATTGTATCATGTAGTATGGTTGGAATAATAATGTATTTTTTAAGTGAAAAAATTTGGCCTATTTCTAAAAAATATCATTTGTCTACATTGTCAGATTTTATGGAATTAAGATATGAAACAAAGTGGATAAAATTGCTTATAGCTTGTACAATACTGTCTTTTAATATAATTTGGCTTATAACAGAAATTAAAACACTTGGAATGGTAGTAAATGTAGCTTCTAATTCAAAAATAAGTATAGAAGTAGGATCTATAATAGCTTTCTCAGTTATAATGTTGTATGTAATAACTGGTGGGATAAGATCTGTTGCGGCTGTAGATAGTTTTTCAGCTGTTTTAATGCTTTGTGGTTCTTTGATAACAGTATTTTATATAGCATTCCATTATTATGATGGGAATATAATAAATATTTTTGCAGAAGTTCAAAAGGTAGCACCAGAAAAGATAATTTTTGATACAAATGGTATATATACAGAGCCTTATTGGATATCTTCAATTATTATGTCTGCTATTTGTATGATGGTGTATCCTTCTAATTATATGAGTATATGTTTAGCAAAAGATGTAAAGAGTGTAAAAAAATCAGCACTTATGGCATCTTTATCAGGAATATGGCTAGTTGTATTTGTAGTATTTGCATATGCAGCTTTAGGGTTATCAGACTCGGGGCTATTAGTATCAAATCCAGAAGAATCTCTTCTATTAATGATAAATAATAGTGGAAATGCTTTAATAATGGGTCTTGTAACAACCTTCATATTAGCAGCTACATTAGGGACTTTAGATAGTACATTAATCTCTCTTTCTGGTATAGTGTCTAATGATATATTTACAAATATAAAAAAGATTAGAGCAAAGGAAAAATGTTTGGGATACTATAATTATGATGAAATAAAAAGCACTATGGAAGAAAATGGACATAATGAAGTTAGGCTTACTCGAATTATAATATTTGTATTAGGTATAATTGCTATGATATTAAGCCAGTACGAGACTCTATTAATGGTTCTTATGGTAAATTATGCAACTAATGGATTAGTGCAGATAGTTCCTCTTGTTATAGGAGGGTTATATTGGAGAAAAGCAACTGCAAAGGGTGCGGCAGTAGCACTTATATCAGGTGTGAGTTCTTATCTTTTAATGGAGTATTTAAAAGTCAATATTGGAGGCTATTTTTTAAGTTTTCCAGCACTTTTAATAAATACAATCGTATTTATTGTAGTTTCAAAATTAACATTTAACCCTCAAAATCATACAGAACATCATGAAAGAATATTAAATGATTTTTTCAATAAGGAAAGCATAGATATTATAAAAAAATAATGTTAAACTATATTAGTATAGAATAAACATTAAGTTATAGAGGGATTAAGTATATGAAAGAAAAAGAAGTAAAAGTTTTTAATAAAAATATTACATCTAAGGATGTTGCAAAATTAGCAGGGGTTTCTCAGTCTTCAGTTTCTAGAACATTTAACAGTCCAGACGGAAGAGGCGTTGGAGAGGAAATAAGAAAAAAAGTTTTAAAAGCTGCTGATGAATTAGGATATAAACCCAATTTAATAGCTAGAGGGATGATTAGTAGAAAAACAAATATAGTTGGTCTTGTAGTAGGGCATGGTTTGGGACCATTCTACAATAGGATAATAAACTTATTTGTTGAAATGTTACAAGAAAAAGGTAAACATTGTTTAGTATTTAAAATAGACAGAACAGATAATATAGAAAATATCATAGGAAAGGTTATACAATTTCAAGTTGATGGAGTTATTATAACAGCTTCAGCTATAAATAAAAATATGGCAGAAACGATAATAGAAAACGAGATACCTTTGATTTTATTTAATAGATTTATACCTGGAATAGATATAAGCATGGTATATGCAGATCCTGTTGCAGGTGCTACAAAAGTAGCGGAGTATTTATGTGAGAAGGGGCATAAAAATATAGGTTATATCGGATATAGAGAAACAAGTGAAGAAGTTGAAAAAAAGGTAGGTTTTTATTCTCGGTTAAGGAAATACGGAGTGTTTAATGTTCAAGAAGAATATTCTGAGTACGATTATGAAAAAGGATATGATGCAGCAAAAAGATTACTATCTAAGGAAGATAGACCAACTGCTATTTTTTGCACGAGTGATTTGATAGCACTTGGAGTGGTAGATGCTGCAAGAGAAACATTTAAATTGAAGGTTCCAGAAGATGTTGCTGTAATAGGTTATGATGATATAGAGATGGCTTCGTGGGAATCTTATTCTTTAACGACAATAAGACAACCAATAGAGTATATGGTAAGAGAAACTGTGGAAATACTAAATAAAAAGTTGGAAAATGTAGATGCAAAAAATGAAATCAAAATGATAGTTCCAGAGCTTGTAAAAAGAAAAACAGTATAAAAGAATAATACAATTAAATATTGTTTTTAAAAATTAGTGAGTGTTGCAAAAAAAATGTAAATACCTTAAAATGTAAATAGATATTAATAAAAGGGTATTAATCCAGAAGGGGAAAAAATATATGAACGTATTATTCTTTTTAACACCAAAAACTGATGTAGCATATGTATCTGAAGATGATTCATTAAGACAAGTAATGGAAAAAATGGATTATTATAAATACTCTGCAGTACCTATATTAGGTGAAGATGGAAAATATAAGGGCACTATAACAGAGGGAGATTTACTTTGGAAGATAAAGCAGGATGGAAAATTTGATATTAAAGAAATGGAAGATATATCTGTTATGAGTATAGACAGAAGGGTAGAGAATATAACTGTAAACATCAATAAAAATATAGAAGAGCTTGTTCTTAAATTGATGGATCAGAACTTTATCCCAGTAGTCGATGATGATGATGTATTTATAGGTATAGTAAAAAGAAGAGATATAATAGAATATTTCTTTAATAGAGATATAAAAAATCATGAATTTGAAGAGATAGAAATCTAGATAAATATAAAATAGAGCTTTTAGAGGCCAATGTCATTAAGTTAGCATTGTTAATGAGGTTATCTAAAAGAAAAATAGCAG
>CALESE010000116.1 GCA_937907205.1 uncultured Romboutsia sp.
TAACAATAATCTTGAAGAATCTATTTACCAACTTTTTTAAGTTCGATTACTATAACAAAAATCAAACGGGACTTGAGTTTATAGTTATACTTAACAACATATATGAAAAGTTAGAAAAAGCAATAAAGAGAATTGAAAGATTTCCAAAGCATAGAGTTATAAATGAATACAACTTAAAAAATAAAAATAAATGTAAAGTTGTAGGAATAAAAGAAAGTATAAAGCATTTAAGAAAAAATCATATATCGCAAAATATAGTTGAGGTTAGAAAAAATACAACTTTAGATATATTTGAAAATCAATATGTAAAATACATTATAAAAAGAACTGTAAATAAAATAAAGAGTGTTAAATTAATACTTGAAAAAGAAAATAAAGTTGATAGTTATTATTACAATAAACTAAATGAATATGAAAAAAGACTAACTCATCATCTTAATACATTTTTTAAATATATAAGTGATGTAAATAACAATAAATCAATGACATTAGCATTTAAAATGGCAAGTGGATACAAAGAATGTTACTACTACTATTTACTTTTATCAAAAAGCTTAGATATAAGCAGTGGAATTTATGATATTAGTAATAAAAAGTTATATAACCTATATGAAATATGGTGCTATATAAAAATACATAGTATTATAAAAGAATTAGGATATAAAACAGAAGAAAACTCCATAATACAATCAACATCAAATGGATTAACCCTATCACTTATGCAAAACAAAGAAGCTAAATGTATATACAAAAACAAAGAAGGTAAAAATATAGAACTATTTTATAACAAACAATACAACAAATTACCTACAACAAACCAAAGGCCAGATACAGTACTTTGCCTAAAAGGTGTCGGGAAAACCGACAGGGTATATATATTTGATGCTAAGTACAGAATCTATGTAGATAACAATGGAAATATATGTCCTATGGAAGAGGACATAAATATTATGCATAGATATAGAGATTCCATAGTAAGTAAAAATAGCATAAATAATCACTTTAAATATGAATCAGTTGGAGCTTATGTAATGTTTCCTTGTAGTGATGAAAAAACATTTGAGGAAAATAAGTTTTATAAAAGTATAGAAAAAGTTAATATAGGAGCACTTCCTATGCTTCCTGGATCAACATCTCTTATGAAAAAGCATATATCAAATATTATAAATCAGTCATACATAGAGGCTGTAAATAATAATCCAGTATTTGATGAAGAAGATAATTTTTACAAATTTAAAAATAAGAATGTAATGATAGTTAATACAAAGGATAAAGATCACTTTGATATTTATAAAAAACATAAATTTTATCATATACCTAAAAAATCATTATCAAAGATAAATTTAGGTGTTAAGTATTTAGCATTTTATCAACCTAAAGATAAGCTTAATACTATAAATAAATTTGATAATAATTATGGAATAGAGTATTATGCTAAGATTAAAAACTTTTATGAATATAAAAGAGGAAACTGTAGTGAGATTAATTGTGAAAGTAAAAAAGTAAATGATATTTATATAAGAATAGAGCTTGAAGAATTTAAAAAAGTAGGTCCTATTGAAAGAATTGAATATGGGAGTAGAACTGTAAATTATACTACATTGTATTTATTAAAAAATTCAAACTCTATGCACGAACTGTATTTTAATAATAAAAGAGAAATTGAAGTTTATAAGATACTTAGAAAGATTAGCAAAAATAAAAATATAAGTATAAGAAAAGAAAATAATGGCTTTTATATAGGGAGCAATTTTATTAAAGTATTAGATAATGGAGATATAAAACTAAATGGAGATAAAGTAAATATAAATGAATTAATTCTTTTATAAAAGATAGATTGTCAATATAAGGAGTGTGTAGATAATTTTGTATATTCACTTTAGCGTATGCTATTAGCCACTTAGAATTTAGACGATGAATTATCATATTAAGTGCAACATTTAAAAATGTATAAAGAAATATATCATAAGTTTATGTTCATGTTACAGTAATAATAACTACAAAATCACTTTACATGAAAGGACATAAAATTATGAACTATAAACATATTACCATAAATAAAATGTGATACATAGCTAATTTCTTAGACTTATGATGGAGTATAAGAAAAATCGTAAAATATCTAAATAGAAATGCTTCTACAATTTCAAGAAAGATAAGAAGAAACTCTGTTAATGGAAAATATTTAGCTCATATAACAAATGAAATTTATCTACATGTTTATTTTGAAGATCCCTATGCTTCTTGGCAAAGGGGTACTAATAAAAACACTAATGGATTATTAAGAGAGTTTTATCCTAAAAAATTTGATTTTTCTACTATAACTCAAAATGAGCTTGATGTTGTAGTAAATATAATAAATAATAGACCTGGCAAGTGTCTAGGATATAAAACACCTACAGAGGTCTTAGCTGAAACATAAACATAACATAAAGTGTTCACTTATATTGACAATCTATCATGTATAAAATTTTACTACATTATTTAATTACCCAAAATTATATTATTATGCCATAGTATATTTCTATACTTTTAAGAAAATAACAAATACAACAGATTAAATAATAAAAACATATGTGATATAATAATCTATAAAGTAAATTTTGTATCTTAAACTTATATAAAAATGAGTATATAATGAAAAAAAGATATAAATATTTTAAATAAGGTTAGTTAGAAAAATATAAAAGCAAGGAGTTAAATTATGTGTACTCAATTATTTGATCCAAAAGTTGATTATATATTTAAAAATATATTTGGTAGTGAAAAACATCCTAGAATATTAATATCATTTTTAAATGCATGTATAAAATCAGAATATCCAATTACAGAAGTTAGAATCAAAAATACTGAAATAACTAAAGAATACATGGAAGAAAGCTTTTCAAGATTAGATGTTCTTGCTACAACTCAAGATGGAGAAATAATTAATATTGAAATGCAAAGAGCAGATGAAAAAAATATGGTAAAAAGAAGTTTATACTATTGGTCTAAAATTTTCTCTGCTGAATACAAAGGAAAAGGAAGGTACAGTTCTCTTCCAAGAACAATATGTATAAATGTATTAGACTTTAAACTTTTAGATGAAGAAAAATTTCATAATGTATATATTTTAAAAAATAAAGAAAATAACAACATGCTAACAGATACTTTAGAGCTTCATTTTGTAGAAATTCCTAAAATGAAAGAAATTGATCAAAATGATATGTTATCGCTTTGGACCGCTTTTTTAGATGATCCTAATAATCATAAATTAGTTGAACTTGAAGCTAGATATGAAGAACTACATGAAGCAAAAATAGAACTAGCAAGATTAAGTAGAGACCCGAAAGAAGCAGAAAAATATAGAATGAGAGAAGATGCAATAAATGAAAGACGAAATTTCTTTTTAGAGACTTTAGATAAGGGACTTAAAGAAGGAAGAAAAGAAGGAAGAAAAGAAGGAAGAAAAGAAGGTCGTAAAGAGGAGAAAATAAAAATAGCTAGGTCTCTTTTAGATATTTTAGACATAGAGACAATATCAATTAAGACAGGTCTTAGTGTAGATGAAGTAAGAGAACTAAATTAAAACTAATAATATAGTAGTTTAACTTTAAAAAGTTAGTATATATATTATTGTTATATAGTTATATAAGTAAAAGTATAATAAATTAGATACTATCATTTATAAGTTAATTTACT
>CALESE010000117.1 GCA_937907205.1 uncultured Romboutsia sp.
ATGAGATTGACTTTTAAATACGTCCTCCACTGTTTAAACATTCAACGATACAATCAAGACAAGAGCAATACAGAAATGTGTTGCTCTTTGTTGATTTAGCTTCAGCTGTACTGAAGCATGAAGTACTAAAAAGCTGATAAAAAAATGAAAATTTTTTGAAAGATCTTTGAAATACTGATAAATCAAATCTATATTATATATGTAAGTTATATAAAATATAACATTTAAAATTATAATTATTATGACAAGATTAGAATCAAACATTAAGATATTGAATATTACAAAGCAACTTGCCTATATGTTTCCAGATATGAGATTCATTCAGTTGCTTACAACTATTGATGCAATTCTCGGTACTGATCAGTTCTATGAGGAATCAGAAGTTACATTGAATAGAATTAAAGAGAAAATTGAGTATCAACAAAGAAGATATGATAAGTTGACTGATATTGATATTAGTTAGTAACCAAATTAAATTCGAACCTGTTATTATTAATTGATTAATATATAAAAAATAAATGGCCGTATCGTATAGTGGTTAGTACATGTCACTTTCGATGACATTACATGAGTTCGATTCTCATTGCGGCTACGAAAATAACCATGGAAATATGTAAATATTGTGGTAAAGAATTTGAAAAGAAATTATCTTTAGCAGCTCATATTGGGCATTGCAAGAGTAAACCCAATTTTATAAATAGGGATTACCATTTATCTAGTAAAAAAGCAGCATTAAAAAGAAAATTAATAATAGAAAATAAAATTGCTGAAGGTGATCCAGATTATACATATAAATATCTTAAAAAGGATATAAAATGTAGCTGTAAAAAATGTAATAAAGAATATATTATACATATTACCCAAAGAGATTTTGATAGAGATAATTATTCTCATTATTGTTGTAATTCATGTAGAAATTCTCATATTTTAAGTGATGAAATAAAATCAAATATTTCTAATGGTATAAAAAATTCAATAAAATTTCAAATTGCCACACAAAGACAAAAAGAAAATGCAAAACGAAATAAGACAGGAAGATATAAAATATATTTTTGTAAAGTATGCGGAAAACAATTTAAATTTGATGATATAAAAGATGTAAAAGGTTTAACATATTGTTCACAAAAATGTAGATTAAAATGGTATAAAGATAATTTGGGTGGATATAGAGAAGGATCTGGAAGAGGTAAACAAGGTTGGTATAAAGGAATACATTGTGATAGTTCATGCGAATTAGCTTTTCTAGTTTATTATAAAGATCATGATTTATATATAGAAAGATGTAAAGAAAAAAGAAAATATATTTGGAAAGGTAAAGAACATACATATTATCCAGATTTTATAACAAATGAAGGTATTATTGAAATTAAAGGATATTCTACTGAGCAATGGAAATGTAAAGAAATGCAAAATCCTGATGTAAAAGTTTTATATAAAAATGAAATGAATAAATATCTTGACTATGTTATAAATAAATATGGAAATGATTTTATAAAATTATATGATGGATATAATCCTAAATTAGATATAAAAAATCAGAAATATGTATTTGTTCATAATGATAAAGAGAATAGAATGATTAAAGTAGAATTATATGATGATTTTATAAATAAAGGATATATTAAAGGTAGAAAGAAATTTAATTAATATATTGGGTAGGTAGATAAGTGGTTAAAATGGCTTGACTGTAAATCAAGTAGGTCTTCCTTTCGTTGGTTCAAATCCAACCCTGCCCACTGGGTCAAAAGAGCAAATGATAAAATCAACGCTTTACATTGCTTGCAACTAAAGTTAATCATGACAAAGTGATGTGTGAGCAATTTAGATATAATCAACACTTTACGTTGCTTGCAACTAAAGTTATTGCGAAAGTCACATAGGAGATTGATGTGCAGCTAACTGAGACTTTAATCAGTATTTGGAGTATTAAGCCCTGTTGGTAAGGGAACTAGACTGTCACTCTAGTAAAACCAAGGGTTCGAGTCCCTTATGCTCCGCAAATAGATTGGACTATGGTGTAATTGGAAACACTACAGATTTTGGTTCTGTCATTCGGAGTTCGAACCTCCGTGGTCCAACACTTTAGGTGGTTATATCAGTTGGTTAGATAGCTTGCCTGATAAGCAAGAGGTCATAGGTTCAAGTCCTATACCACCTACAAAATTCTTTGAAATTTTGGATATAGTTGTTCTATATTTAATATAAATAAATGCTCCTGTAATTCAGTTGGTTAGAATGCGAATCTTATACATTCGAGGTCGTGGGTTCAAGTCCTACCGGGAGTACAATTAAACATTGAGTCTGTACCAGGGAGTACCTTAGTTCATGGAATGTTGAAAAGAGAAGTAGCGCTACCTCATAATATAGCACATTGAAGATTAGGAGAAACGGATATTTATAAATCACGTCGGTCTCATAAGCCGTACAATAGTGGGTTCGACTCCCACACCAATCACTAACAGAGTAATTCACTGTGAAGAATTGATTGGAACTTAGCTCAGTTGGTTAGTAGCGTCTGACTGTTAATCAGAAGGTCATGGGTTCGAGCCCCATAGTTCCAGCAAACGGCAACGATTATTTAGAGGCGGCTTAACTGCTACTCGAACGGATATGGTCAAGCTAATCACTTGAAGGTTCTAGTACCTGCCAATCTTATTTCATTGTATTGATACAATGAATAAGTACTAGAAATGGGGATGTAGCTTAAATGGATAGAGCACTGTCCTTGCAAGACAGATGATATGGAATCATACTCCATCATCTCCACAAGTAATAGAGAGGACCTAGCATTTAACTAGGCGGTTGTTAGAGGTGTCAGTGCAATCTACGGGTACTCCTGATAGCTCAATGTATTACTAGAATATGGTCATGATAGTTTGCACATCTGATGCCATATTTGATTTTATATGCCATTATAGCTCAACTGGTAGAGCATCTGTTTTGTAAACAGAAGGTTATCGGATCATACCCGGTTAATGGCTCTAAAAAGAAAAAGAGCATTCTTAAGAATGCTCTTTGTTTTTATTTATATGTATAAAATTGCACCCATTTATCTTTATCTTTCTTAACTTCTTCTATTAAATCCATAGCTTCATCAACTGCTTTGTTTATTGCTTTTGACAATTCTTTTGTCTCTAATGATTTATATGGATCATCATCATAGCTAGCTGAACCTGGCTTACCAATATAAAGTTGCCAATCTCCATTTTCTTTCTTTTTACCTATTAAGAAATCTATTTCTATTCCAGCTTTCTTGTCTCTGTGTACATATTCTATCTTAAGATATTTCTCACCTTCTTTCAAATCTGTTACTTGCTTATCTGGAGCAGTAAATATCTTAAATTGAATTTTGGAACGTTGCTTAGCTTTGGCATCATCTTTAGCTCCATCTTGACCTAATGCTGGACTACTATTATTTTCAGTATTCCCATCATCTCCTGTATCTGATGTTTCTTCTGAAGCTGCATCATCCATACCTTGACCTTCTTCCTCTCCTTCTTCTAATACATACTTTATCTTATCTTTCCAAGTCTTTCCTTCAACCATAGGAATCATCGTTATCAGATTTATAGCTTCACAATATAATTTAGGATTCTCAATTATATTTTCTACTTTGCTAGAAAGACTTTTCACTTTCTCTATATAATCATTATTCTCTACAGTAAGTAGTATTGTAGAATCTGGATTCACGTAGCACTCCACTGTAATAGAAGGACTATCATCATCTGACAAATACTTCAAATATTTGCCTTCATCTAATACTCCTTCATATATAATAGATCCAAACTTTTTCAGTATGCAATTATGCTCTGTCATATATTTCCATATAGATGGAGCATTATCATGCACATAACGTAATGATACAAAATTTCTCATATTTAAAAATTGCTAGACAATTTAATCTTTTGATTCCAATCAAATTAAAAATAAATTTATCATTGGAATTGACCTACATCAATTAATTATGGGATTTTCAAAAATTTTCTTTATTTTTATAACTGTTTTTTAAACCCAAATCTATATTTAATTTGAATGATAAATATATAATGTATTAATCATGAAGATATTAAAGAAAATAGGAGATCTCTATTTGAAGGTAATTGCATTATCAATATGCTATTCATCAAATGAGATGAATTATAAAAACAAAACATAAAAGAAATGAAAACTATGAAGAAGTTAATTAAGAAATTTTGGAATTCATACAAGGAAGCTATGGCTATGTATGGTGAAGCAATGACCATGTCAAGATCAATTTAATGAACATCAATTGTTGATGTCCACAAAAACAATTTAATTAAAAATGAGAACTATGAAGAAAATTCTAAATGCTATTAAGAGAAACATGAAGGTATCTGCAGAACTTGGTTTGATGAACTGCACTGGATCTATACCTTTGTGGGCAACAAAGTAACATTCGACATTTAAGATCCAAAATGCCAAAGGAGAATGGCTCCTTTGGTTGATGCTGACAGGACATTATGTTCTGTCATTTTTTGTATATTCAGAAAATTTTTATATAAAGAATGACTATAAAAATGGATTTTTCTAAAATGACTGTATGTATAAAGAAAATAGTAAAAGGAAATTTCTTCAGTAAGCTCATTCAACAGAATTCAGGATATAGCAGTAAAAGCTTCTTTTTAGTTGTTGTTACATTTATTGGTACTTTACTGCTTGCCGTACCAATATTCTCTCTTACTATAGAAGCTTGGTACAACCATACTATAACTACTGATTTGACAGCAATGGCAGCTTATATAACAGCAGTAGCAGCTGTTTTCACCTCAGTAGGTCTTACAAAAGTGTGGTCAGAAAAATATGAGCATAAACTTCCTGGTCCTGATGGAAAATTTGGAACAAACGATGATATTATCATAAATGTTACAGATGAAGAATACAATAAAATATTAGATGTAATGAATAAGCAATGCAATCACCAGGATGGCGGCTGGGATGGCCAGGGAGCGGATAATTGCTAATAAGTATAATTTATCAGATGACCAAATTATCCGCCATCCTGGTGAATGTTTTGATTAGTTGAATTGTCTGAATCTAGCTCTCAATGGATCTTGGTTATATTGTCCAGGCATATCATATATGCTTGGTTCATTTCCATAACCATTAGGTGATCCATAAAAGTCATTCATAGATGGCAATCCTTGTTGCATACATGTATTGTACATTGTATACATGTTAGGTATACCGGTACTTGTATTACTTTGTGTTTCTTTATATATATTAGAAGAATTTACAGCAGTATTAGTAGGTAGATTTCTGTTATCCAATGATACTGTTATCTGCTTCTCTTCTTTCTTTTTCTGCAATACATTGGACATCATATCTGCTATCTTCTTAAGCATATCTAGTTTCTTCATTTCTGACTCTTCTTTTTCTATTTGTTCCCATTGCCCAGTAGCTTTCATTTCTATTTCCCATTCTTCTATAAAATCTTTATATTTTGTAGTGTTCTTAAGAAGTGGAAGTTGTACAAAAGTCATTATTAAATCATCATGGCCGTATGCTGCGGCATAACTACCATTTCCATTCTTATCTTCAAAATTCTCAAGCTCTGAAACAGTAAGCAAGTCTGTTATTATGATATCAAATTTCTCTAACATCATCTTAAGCAATGCACATGCAGATATCTTAGTGGTATGACTTAATCTTATGCCAGGAATTGTCTTGCTGTTTTTGAATCCATTCAAATTAGCAATATTATCTTCTTGACTGCCTTTCTTATATCTTATCAAATTGGCTAAGTCAAATTCACCTAATGGGTTTACTTGCCATCTCCAACTTGCTTCTGGCATATATTCAGGTTCATTCAAATTCTTAAGATAGTTGTAGAATAAAGCACCATAAGTATTCCATTCTACTGACACTATAGTCTTATTAGGATTGAATAGCTGTCCATACAATACCCAAAACTCTAAGCTAGCTTGTTCTAAATCTATAGTATTGCAATGCCAATATCCTATTTGTTCAAACTTGTCTTTTCCTACTACTTCTATTATGTTGAATGTTGTAAAATCATTACCACCACCTTCTGCTAAGTCAACTAATATGATGAACCATCCAATTTTCAAAAAATGCAAGTCATAATCTTTTTTGAACTTAAGTTCTGTCTTATGTAAACTGAAATACCAACTGTCATCTGTAGGTGTCTCAAACAAGTAAGTCAAGTCTCTTATCTTACCTAAGCATTCTCTTGATACAAGACATTTATCTGATGCAGAGAATTGTGTGCCATATTGATAGTAGAAAGCTTCTTCTGAACCTAAGACGCCAACCATCATAACTTTCCAAGCATTATCTCTCTTCTTCCAAATGTGATTGTCAGGATCCCATTGAGGAACTTGCCACCAATCTACTTTAAATGGAGCATACATAGACTTTCCTGTTTCCGCAGCATGCCATAGCTTATAGAACAAATTGAATCCATTTTGTGTTGACATGATACATATATTAGAACTTGTATCTGCAGTAACAGTAGGAAGAATATTGTTGTAAAACAACTCAACATCATTAGGTGGACACCAAGCAAACTCATCGAGTATCAAGAAGTTTATTGTCTTACCAAGACCAGCAGTAGGAGAGAAAGCTTCAGTAGATATTGTAGAGTTGTTGTCAAAAGCTATCTCTGACTGATTCCACTTTAAAGTACCAAGCTTCAGATGGTAAGGAAGATACAAATACATATCTTTTATCTTCTTTATCAAATCTTGTCCTGCTGGACCAGACTTAGAAAGTATCAATGCATTTCTATCATTTCTGAACAATACTGACCAAAGACAGAATATCGCAGTAGTTGTTGAATTGTGACTTAATATTCCATTAGTATAATATCTATGATAAGGGTGATCTACAGAAACATCACACATAGATACTTTTGTTTTAGATACCGAAACAGACTTTACTATAGATGGCCCTCTATCTGTCATTATCATAGATATGTTTTCTACAAGTTCATCAGCATATACTATATTCAAATTATTATCAAATAACATGTGTTTGTCAGCACATTCTATAAAATATCCATTTTCAAGAATTACTTTATATATCTTGAATGGCTTAGTATTGTAAATATATGATATTGGTTGATATCCAACATCTGTCAATACCTTTATTCCATAATTGGATATATCTATTTCTTTAGTTGTTTTGTAATTGTCAAGAAGTTTTTTCTTCTTAATAAAGATATA
>CALESE010000118.1 GCA_937907205.1 uncultured Romboutsia sp.
GGTTATGGATAAATTACATAAAATTTTATATATAATAAATAATAATCAAAATGTAAATCAAAGAGATTTATCATCGATATCGGGATTATCAATAGGTGGAGTTAATTCTATAATAAAGGAGTTACAAGAATTAGAATATATTAATATAGATAAACAAAAAAGAAAAAGTATATATATATTAACTAAAAAGGGAATAAATTCATTAGAAAAAGCAATACAAGAAGAACAAAATAAAAAAATAAATATCCATTCAGAAAGATATAAAAAAGTTAAACAAGCTGTAATATTAGCTGCAGGTAGAAAAGAGGAATTTGGAAAGCCAGTAGCTTTTTTAGATATAAAAGATAAAAAAATTATAGATAGATTTATGGATATATTAAGTGATAATGGAATAGAAAAAGTAGTCATAGTAACAGGGTACCAAAGTTCATATTACGAAGAATATGCAAAGAATAATAATAAAATAACATTAATAAAAAATGATAAGTATAAATGGAGTGGAACTATGACATCTTTATCATTAGTAAAGGATATTATAGATGATGATTTTTTATTACTTGAAAATGATATGATTTTTGAAGAGAGAGCTATCAAGGAAATATTAAAAAGTAAAGATAGAGATTGTATGCTAATAACTAGTGAAAGTGGTTCAGGAGATGAAGCTCTAGTTGAAATAAGAGATGGATATATATATAAGATGTCAAAAGATGTTCATCAATTTAATAAAATTGATGGAGAAATGATAGGTATAAGTAAAATATCTTATGAAGTATTTGAAAAGATGTTAGAACAATTTAAGCATAATAAAAATCCATATCTAAATTATGAATATATGCTTATGGATATAGGCAGAGAATTTAAGATTGGATACAAAAAAATAGATGATTTAGTATGGTCAGAAATAGATTCAATGGTTCACTATGAAAGATTTATAAAGAAAATATACAGTAAATTACTAAGAAAGGAACAAGAAATAAAAATAAACAATATAAAAGAGAAGTTAGTTAATATACTTGATGTAGATGAATCTGAAATAGAAGAAGTAGCATTAGCTGGTGGTATGACTAATAAAAACTATAAAGTAAAAATAAGTGGTAAAGATTATATGTTAAGAATACCTGGCAATGGTACAGAGAGTATGATAAGTAGAATAAATGAAAAGCATAATAGCAAATTAGCTAATGAACTTGGTATAGATACTCATATATTATACTTTGATGAAGTATCAGGAATAAAAATTAGTGAATTAATAGAAGATGCAGAAACAATAAACTCTCAAACTGCAAAAAGAGAAGACATTATGGAATCAACAACATCAATACTTAGAAAACTTCATAATTCTGGATTAAAATTTAATAACACTTTTGATGTATTTAAAGAAATAGTAAAATATGAACAATTACTAAAAGAGGCAAATGGAAATAACTTTAAAGATTACTTAGATATAAGAACTAAAGTAATGAGTTTAGAAAATAAATTAGAAAAATTATGTAGAGAAATTAAGCCATGTCATAATGATACAGTTGCCGAAAACTTTATAAAAGGAAAAAATGATAAATTATATTTAATAGACTGGGAATACTCAGGTAGTAATGACCCAATGTGGGATTTAGCTGCTCATATAATAGAGTGTGATTTTAATACAGATGAAGAAGAATTATTCATTCAAAAATATTTTGAAACAAATAAAGTAGAAGAAAAATATAAAACTAAAATACTTATCTACAAAATATGCCAAGATTTCTTATGGAGCTTATGGACAAATATAAAAGAAGCTAAGGGTGATGACTTTGGTAGTTATGGAATAGATAGATATAATAGGGCAAAAGAAAATCTTAATTTATTGGGAGAATAATTATGAATAGAGATAATAAAATAGGTATAACATCAGGTGTACTATCTGGAGCATTATGGGGACTAGACACTGTACTTACAGGAATAATATTAAGCCAAGATCCATTTATATCAACACAACAAGCAATAATGTTAGCACCTATAATAAGTGCATTTTTACATGATACATTTTCTAGTTTATGGATGATGATATATTTAATTTTTAAGAGAGAATTTGCAAAAACAATAAAATTATTAAACACTAGAAGCGGACGATTTGTTGCTTTAGCAGCATTGTTTGGTGGACCAATAGGAATGGCAGCATATTTACTTGCAATAAATTATATAGGGGCAGGATATACTGCTAGTATTTCTGCAATATATCCTGCAGTTGGGGCATTTTTTGCATATATATTCTTGAAGGAAAAGTTAAGTATAAGAGGATGGATTGGATTAGGATTAAGTATTATATCTATAATAATTCTAGGGTATACACCAGATAGCAATGTTGGATCTAATTTCTTTATAGGATTTATATTTGCTTTAGTATGTGTACTTGGATGGTCACTTGAAAGTGTTATATGTGCTTATGGAATGAAGGATGATGAAGTAAATTCAATACAAGCATTACAAATAAGGCAATTAGTATCAGCACTATTTTATGGTATAATAATAGTTCCTATAATTGGAGGGATGGGCCTTACTAAAGTTGTACTAACATCAAATGTACCTATAATAATAATGTTAACAGCATTAGTAGGAACTTTATCATATAATTTTTACTATAAAGCAATAGATAAAGTAGGACCAGTAAAAGCTACAGGTCTTAATGTAACATATTCAATATGGGCAATAATATTTGATGTATTAATATTAGGAAATGCTATAACTATAAAATTAATAATATGTGCAATGCTTATAATAATAGGATCAGTTTTAGTATCTAAAAACTAACTGCAAAGGAGAATAAAATGAGAGCTATACTTTTAGCGGCAGGAATGGGGACAAGACTTAGACCATTAACGCTTGAAACACCAAAGTCATTAGTAAAGGTTAATAATAAACCTATGTTAGAAACACAAGTTGAATATTTAATAGAAAAGGGAATAAAAGAAATTATAGTTGTTACAGGATATTTAAGTGAAAAATTTGATTATTTAAAGGAAAAATATAATATTAAATTAGTACACAATGATAAATACAATGTGTATAACAATATATATACAATGTATTTAGTAAAAGAATATTTGGGAGATAGCTATGTAATAGATGCAGATATTTACCTACATAATAATTTTATAGATGAAAATATATGTGAATCAACATACTTTAGTGGGTACAAAGAAGAATTCAAAAATGAATGGATAATAGAATTTGATAATAACAATAAGGTTAATAATATTGTAGTAGGGGATGATAAAGGATATATACTTTGTGGTGTATCTTATTGGTCAAAAAAAGATTCAAAACTAATAGTAGAAAAATTAGAAGAAGCTATTAATGATAGAGATTTTGAAAACCTATATTGGGATGATATAGTAAAGGAAAATATAAAAGATTTAGATGTATATATAAGAAAAATTCAATCAGATGATTGTTTTGAAATCGATTCACTAGAGGATTTACAAAAAGTAAATGAATATATAAAATATAAAAGGGCTTAAAAGCTCTTTTTTGTTTAAATATTTAACATTACATGAGTAGATTTACTATACTTAATATGTAATATAAAGTCTGTTTTTGTAATAAATACTAAACTTTAAGGGGAAAAGTGGTGAAAAATTAGACAATAGGGGAGGATTAATATGAACAAAAATTTAAAAAAGATATTAGGAATATCTTTAATTATGGTAGGTACCATAGCATTTAATGCTACAAATACATTTGCATATCATAATGATGATGAACAACAAGAGTACACAGATAGTTTATCTAAAAAATATGAGCAAAAATTAAAGAGTATACAAAGGGCAAGTATACAAAATAAAGGATTTACAGTAGTGATAGATGCAGGCCATGGAGGTAAGGATTCAGGGGCTACAAATAAGGGTCTTAAATTGTACGAAAAAAATCTTAATTTAGATATAGCAAAAGCTATTGAAAAAAGACTTAGTAACCTAGGTATAAATGTAATAATGACAAGAACTAATGATACCTTTTTAGAGTTATATGAAAGATCAGCCATAGCAAATTCAAAAGGAGCAGATTTATTTGTAAGTGTACATAATGATACATCACAAGGTAATGGAGATGGAGCTCATATAATACATTCTGTTCATGATAAAAATAGTGGTATGAGTAAAACCTTAGCTACTAACATAGGTAATAGCATAAAATCTAATACAACTCAAAATTTAAAAAAATATAGTCCTATATGGTCTAGATATAATTCAAAGAAAAATGATGATTATTATTCAGTAATAAGACAAACTCAAATACCAGCAGTAATAGTTGAACATGCATTTATAAATAATAATGATATACAGGCAGTAGACACACCAAAGAAAAGAACTATAATGGGAAATGCTGTTGCAGATGGAATATATAAAACTATTAAAGAGAATTTCAGTGGTTGGATGAAGTATAAAAATAAGTGGGTTTACTATCAAGGAGCTGAAAAAATAAAAGCAACAGGTTGGAAACTTATAGATGGAGTTTGGTACTATTTCAATGAAAATGGATTGATGCAAAAAGGATGGAATAAAGTTGATAATATATGGTACTACTTAAATGAAAGTGGAGCAATGCAAACAGGTTGGTTAAATATAGGCAATAATAAATACTATTTAAAAGAAAGTGGAGAGATGGTAACTGGTAAATTTGTTATAGACTTAGCAGAATACTATTTTGATGGAAGTGGTAAATTAGTTCAAAATTATCAATAATAATCTTAATAATTGAAAAATAGTTACAATTATGTTACTATTATAGTTAAATATTGGAATAATAGGGAGATTGTTATGAATAAAAAAAGTAGTATATTGAAATTTGCAGCAACAGCTGCTATAGCATGTTCAGTATCTTTAGTTACTAATATAGATTTAATAAATGCAACATCTAATAATAAGTCTAATATTAAAAATGTTAGAGAAGTTAAAGATGGTTGGAAACTTGAAAATGGGAAATGGTACTATTATAAATCTGGAAATAAAAAAACTGGATGGTTAAAGGAAGATAATAAATGGTATTATCTTAAATCAGATGGAGTCATGACGGAAGATGAATGGCAATGCATAGATGGAAAATGGTATATGTTTCAAGAGAGCGGAGTAATGTATGCTAATAGTTGGTATAAGGATAACAGAGGAAATTGGTACTGGCTAAAAGGTAGTGGGGCAATGGCATCAAATGAAATATTAAGAGTAGATGATAAGTATTATAAATTCTATGAGAGTGGATCATATAAGACAATACCTGATAATAATATTGCAAAAATAAAGGAATGTGATTTCTTAAATATAAGAAGTGAATCTAATTCAACGAGTAGAATTATTGGTAAAGTTTATACTGGAGAATTTGTAGAGGTTTTATCAGAAGGAAGTATTTGGACTAAGATTCAAACTACTAGAGGTATAATTGGATGGGTAAGTAGTAAGTATATAGAAGTTCAATATAACAATGATAATATAGATGCTAGAGTACAAAAAGTAATAGATGTTGCTAAAAAGCAATTAGGTAAACCTTATGTTTGGGGAGGAAACGGACCTGATTCATTTGATTGTTCAGGATTTACTTCTTATGTATATAATCATGGCGAAAATATAACGCTACCAAGAGTATCAAGAGATCAAGGTAAATTTGGGACATATGTATCTAAGAATGATATAAAATCTGGAGACTTATTATTCTTTGCATCTAATGGGAAAAAAATAAATCATGTAGCAATATATATAGGGGACTCACAATATATACATGCTCCAAGTTCGGGAGATTACGTTAGAATTGATAGTACAACATCAAATTATTTTAAGAAAAATTACTATAGTTCAAGACGTGTAATAAATTAAAAAAATAAAGTAAGAAAATTTCTTACTTTATTTTTTTATACTTGCTCTAGTATATAATATACTAAAAGCTATGAAGTGCATGTTTGATTGTATTAATTTTTTTAATATCTGTAAGTTTTTAGATAAGTACTTGTTATCTGTAAGGCTTATAGATTTTTTTATTTCATCAGACTTTAGAATATTAATAACTTCATTATATTTATTTTTAAAACTTGAATTATTTCTTAATCTAAAATCAGCTATCTGAATAAGATTAGCGAAATTTCTGCCATATTCAAATTGAGTATATTTTTTTGAAGTAAAATTATATTTATCTAAAGTTTCTAAAATATATTTTCTACCCTCAATAAATTTAATAAATGTTTTGTCTGTATTTGAGCGCATTATACTATTAGGATTAACATTCATATAGTGGTAAAATATATCACTAACTCCAGCTACACATTTAGCATAATAAAATGCACTTAAATTAAAGCAAAGGTCTTCTCCAACTGTTATACTTTCATCTATAAATATATTGTTATTATCTAATAGGCTTTTTTTATAGAGCTTTGTACACATAGATGCTCCACCTAAAATTTCAAAATTGTTATCTAAACTTTCAATTAGTTTAGATTTTATATCTTTATTTTGAAGTATTTCATTAGGATGTTTATAAACTGACTTTCTTAAAACTGTTCCATCAAGTGTTTCCTCAACAAGACCAGAACAGACAATATCACAATCAAATTCTTTAGCCTTATTATATAAAGTTTCATACATATTAGAATCAACTATATCATCTGAATCTACAAATCCAAGATACACACCAGATGCTATAGATATACCTTTATTTCTAGTGTAAGATACACCTTTATTTTCTTGATGTATAACTTTAATCCTATTATCTAAAGTAGATAACTTATCCAATATAGCTTTACTATTATCAGTAGACCCATCGTTTATACAAATAATTTCTATATCAGATAATGATTGATTTGTTATACTTTTAATAGTATTTTCTATGTATTTATCACTATTATAAACAGGAATTATAATACTAACTTTTATATTTGACATAAATTCCTCCAAATGAAAAATAAGTTATTTTTTATTTAATTTTATATTTTTAAAAATATTTTCTCCAGATATATTAGCTATTGCTAATATTAGTGTGAAGTTTAAGTGTGGATTTAATAGCATATTTTCTCCATATGCATATATTAAGAACAATGAGCATATAGCTAAAACCTTGCCATTATTTTTTATTACACTTTGTTTCATAAAATAAGTGTAAACAAGTAAAAGTAATATGGTAAATACTATTCCATAAAGAACAAATGAGAATATGTAGGCATTATCTAAAGGATAATTTTCTCTA
>CALESE010000119.1 GCA_937907205.1 uncultured Romboutsia sp.
TAAGAATTAAAGAGATAGAATCTCTTATGTTACCTATTACACTATTTACATTATTATTTAATATATTATCTTTTTGTACATAGCTTATAAAAACTTTATAAAATATACAAGGTTTAATTTATAAAAAGCATAGTATAATTAAAGTCTTATTGTTATATATTTCAAAACATATAAACTTAGGGTAAGTATTGGAAAATTAAAAGGATTTCGGAAGATAAAAACCGACAATAGCCTTTATTTTTATATATGTATTATACCTCCATTTGGCTGATTATCTATAGCTTTCATTATTTGCTCTGCTATTTTTAAATCTTTCTTATATTCTTCAGAATTTTCATCTTTAGCTCGTTCAATATGTCTTTCAAATAATTGTGTTACATTTAAAGGTTCTTCCTTGAACATATATTTACTTGTATCTAAATATTTAGGTAATATATTAAATTTAAAATAAGCATATGTATTATCAAAATTATCATCATAATCAGTTATATATTGATTATGTTTACGTATATTTTCTATTTCTTGTTTATAATCAATCCTATTTGATCCACCTATTCTAGTATATACTATAATAGTAGTACCTTTATCAGCTAAAAATACATCTCTATATCTAGGAAACATATCTCTATTTAAATTAGCAAATCCTAAAATAGCTACAGCATCTTTATTTTCACCAAATAATTGTGTATATAAAGCCATATATATTCTCCTTTTTATAATATAATTTTATGGTGGGCAGTTCTAGATTCGAACTAGAGAACTCAAATGAGACTAGATTTACAGTCTAGCGGTTTTAACCACTCACCCAACTACCCATATAATAGAAATACGATAACCTCAAAAGTATTTCGCGATATCCTCTCAGCTAGGAACCTTATTATTAACTTATCTAGAATGTTAATAATAAGTGACATCTTCCACTATGGCATGAGTTTAAGGACTTGAACCCTAAATAATAGTTTTGGAGACTATTGTGTTACCAATTACACCAAACTCATAAATATTGAAAGAATAAAATTATCGTTCTAATTATTACACCCTATACCAAACGTATATTGAAGTGCACCAATCGCACGTTTGCTAAACCAGTTAATTCTGGAGGTATGTCATTTTAAAGTCTATATTATTTTAACTTGGCCAAAACTTTAACATCAAATAATTTTATTCTAAATCACTTTCCCCTCTATATATTTACATTAGGCGGTTTAGTGAGAAACTTCTCCAATGGGTTTGATTAGTTTTCCTTCTAGTGGCGACTTATAAGAGAGTTGAACTCTTATCTCAGCCGTGACAAGGCTGTGTCCTAACCGTTGAACGAATAAGCCATTTAAGGGAGGAGTATTATATTAAGCTGGGGATATAATATAATACACCTCAATATGATGGATTGATTTGTTTAAGGTACAAATCTAAACCTTTATATGATGGATTGATTTGTTTAAGGTACAAATCTAAACCTTTGGCGGAAAGTGCAAGATTCGAACTTGCGATACTTAGTAAAGTATGCCTTCTTAGCAGGAAGGTGGTTTAAACCTCTCACCCAACTTTCCGTATTATGGATTATCCTATAGATAATCCTACAATATGTTTAAATCCATCAGGTATATTACAAGATTCATATGTTTCATTTAATTCATCAAATTTATACCATTTAGCATTTTGATCATATTTATATAAACCTTCTGGTATATTTTCTATAATAGCGTAATTATAAATTGTTTCATTAAGATCTGCTATATTATTTATTATAACATCTTCTGCGTCTTTAAAATTTTTAAAATATCCTACACATCTACTATTTATTAAATTTTCATTTTTTATTTGTAGTGTTGTTAAAAAATACATTTGACTCACTTCTTTCTTTATATTAAAATAATGGCTGCCTACCTAGATACACATGTTGTATATCTTACATCATTTAAAGGTAGTCTACCCACACCATCAAAATATTTAATTCGCTTTGAAATTATAAATAGGTTTTATTATTTTTATAACATCTACGGTATCTTTTATATTGTCTAAAATTTCTTGTATTGGTTTATAAACAAAAGGAGCTTCGTCTATTGTTGATTCTGAAATAGAAGTTGTATATATTCCTTGCATTGATTTTATAAATTCATCTAATTGAAATGTTCTTTTAGCTTGACTACGTGACATTAATCTCCCAGCACCATGAGGAGCTGAATTATTCCAATCCACATTACCTTTCCCTATTGCTATTATACTTCCATCTCTCATATTTATTGGTATTAATACCTTTTCTCCTTCTTTAGCTGATATAGCACCTTTACGAACTATATTATCTTCAAAAGAGATATAATTATGTATTGTTTCAAAATGTTTTTGATAAATTTGTAATCCCATATTTATTAATATTGTTCTTGCTATATAATTTCTGTTTAAACTTGCATATTCTTGACATATTTTCATATCATGTAAATACATTTCTCTGTATTTATCTTCTAAATAGCATAATTCATTAGGCAAATCAGGTTTATTATTCTTATATTCTTTTTCCAATTCTTTTAATGCTTTTTGTATTTCTAATTTTCTACCTTTCTCTTTATATGTCTTTATTATTTCTTCTTTTCTTTTAAACATTTCTTCTTTACCAGAGCGTAACTCTATTGCTAAATTTTGATAATATTCAGCTACTTGCTTTCCTAAGTTCCTACTTCCTGTGTGAATTACTAAATATTTATTATTTTCTTCATCTATATCTATTTCTATAAAATGATTTCCTCCACCTAATGTCCCTATTGCTTTATTAAATTTATTAGTTTCTTTTAACTCTCTTAAACAATATAAATCATTTATTTTATCAAAATTAAATAATTTTTGCTCTCTTATATTTCTTCCTGAAGGTATATTATCATGTATTACTTTATCTAATCTTTCTAAATCTAATTCTATATTTCCTAATTCTACACATAACATCCCACAGCCAATATCTACACCTACAATATTTGGGATAACTTTATTTCCTAAATCTGCAGTAAATCCAATTACACAACCTTTACCTGCATGTGTATCAGGCATTATCCTTACCTTGCAATCTTTAAATACATTTAATTGTAATAAATTTTCAATTTGATTTAGACATTCATGTTTTATATTATTTGTAAATATTTTTAGATTATATTTATTTTCTAAATAATTTTTATAATTTATATCTGTCATTATATTTCTCTTCTTCCCATTATTTATTAAATGTAACTAATTTTTGTTTACCGCATTTTTCACATATAAATACAGCACTATGATTATTTAATTCATCTGTAAATGGACAAGGTTTTCCATTTCCATATTCATGATTACAAAACCAAGTTCTTATTATTCTAAACACTTTTATTATTTTTGCTTTCATATTTATACTCCTATTTAATTAAATTTACTTATTTCATTATAATTATTTTTTTAACCATTCCACATGTTCTATTGTCAAATAATCATTATTTAATATACTTGTTGTCAAAGATTCTTTTCTAAGTAATTCTTCATATCGCTCTAAAGGCATTGTTACTCTATTATTAAATTTCAAGGTTTTAATTTATTCATATTAATTTACCTCCATATAGATATTACTTTCTTCTAATTCCCATTCGAATTCTGAAAAGTCATCATCAATTGTATTAAACCTTCCACATAGTAAATCAACTTCAGATATTTCAATATATTCATTATTGCCTGTATTCCAATTTTGTCTTTTATAATAAAAAGTTGGATACTCTTCTTTCTGAGTTAAAATACAATCTACTAAAATATTAAACATCTCTTTTAATGTTATATTTTTCATTAAATAAATCGCCTTTCTTTTTAATTTGATTATATTAACGGGATTTTTTAAAAAATTTATAATTTTTTTATATAAATATAACATGTTAATTTAAAAAAAAGAAGATGTAATTAGAATACATCTTCACGAATTAGGTTTTTATATAAAGGAATTGGATAAGGTATTCTAATTATTTAAATCTAAGCATATTTAATAAATCACAACTTAATTGTGATAACCATAAATTAATATAGTTAAAATTAATTATACTTATACTCATAATAATTAGCTCCTTTCTATATTATTTTACATTCCATCAATTTAAATAATCCTTATCTGATTCTATTAAGCTATTTAAACACTTATCAAACATATTAATAATAATATTAGGATTATATAAATTATTTATTGTAGTATCTCTTCCTAAATATTTATACCAACTTATTTTAATGTTTTCAGGTTTATATAAGAAATTATATTCTTGTTCTATATCATCATTCCAGCTATATGCTTGAACTTTAAATATATCATTTTCAAAATGATTACCTGTATTCATAAAAGGACTTTCATATTCTTTTTGATTTTTATTAAACATAACTCTCTCTAATTGTTTATTTAGATAAAATAATAAAGCTACAATATAATTAGGACATTTATAATTTTGATTTTTATTTGTATTAAAAGCAATATTACCTAATTCTAAATTATTACTAGATAGATTATATAAATGATTTAATATATCATTTACTTTTTCAGAAGTATTTACAAGTAATTTTGTAGTTTCATCATTATTAGGATTAAATCTAATATCAAATGGTATTTCTATATGACCAAATAAAGATTTTTCAAAACGTTTCTCTTCTAAATCTTTTTGTCTACTTTTTTCAACTTGGTTACTATACCATTTATGAAATTTTTCTTCTTTATCTTTTGTAACACAAACTCCCATATATTCTAATAAACCTTGATATATATCAACTTTTCTGAATTGTTTATCTAAATCAGACATACAACCTTGGCATGCATCAATGTCCCATTTTAAACTTAAATACATATCCCATAATTCTTCTATTATATCTTTTTTAGCTCGTCTAATAGTTTTATTTTCAAATTCTCTATTTTTATCTTTTTTATTTTGTTTTTCTAATGTAATTGTTGAATATAATATTGAATTTTGAGATTGAATAAATTTTGATAATAAAGTTATATTATCCTTATCTACAAACTCAAATCCATTATATTTATAAACTATAGAATCTTTTTTAATATAGTAATTATACGGATTAATTTCTTTATTTTTTATTTTATTTAATAATTCTAAATAAGTTATTTGCATTTAAAAAACCTCCTAAATAAATCGTTAAATATTTTATTAGTTTCTTTTATTCCATTATTAAGTTCATTATAGATAGAACCATTTTGTCATCCTTTACTATATTTATGAATTACATCATCAAAATCAAATACTACTGTTTGTTTACTCATTTATTAATATCTCCTTTTCATATAATTCATAGTCTTGATCACAATTATATCCTCTCATTATAAAAGCATATAAATCGGCAATAAATTTATAATTATTTTTATCTATAAAATTATTTACTAAAGATTGTAAAATAGATTTATACATTATATCAGTATTTACAAATTTAGATAAGTATCTACATTCAGCAATTTTTAAACCTTCTTCATCACTGAATTCTAATAAAATATTTTTACAATCCTCTTCAGTTGTATAGAATATATACATATCAATAACTTGTTTATATTGATTTAATCTTTGTTCTGTACTTAAACTCATTAAGGATTTACATTGTATAAAAGGGCTTATTTCATTTAATATAGGATGATCAACAGCTCCTTTTTTAATTTCTTTAAATCTATAAGTTGAAACATGTCCTAATTTTAAATAATCTATATCTTCTAATTGATAAGATTTTTCTTTTATAAAATTATTTTTTATACACCAGACAGAAGTATAATCAATGTATAAATTTTTACCATTGCCATATTTATTATAATTTCCTTTTAATAATAATCCCATTTCATTATATTCATTAAGATATTTACTTGTTGATAATAAAACTACAATAGAATATGAATAATCTTCAGAATAAGTTATTATGGCAAATCTATGATTAGTATCTATTAACTTTTTCAACTCTTTATCATATGTATATAATATATCTTCTTGTTTTTTTAAGTACACTACATCACCAGTATTATATTTGTATTTCTTTTTCTTTTTCTTACTCATTATTTTCTCCTTTAATTGAATAAATTTAATATATTTTTTATAATATGACCAGATAATAAAAAATGATAATTTAAAAATTCATTATCAAATTCATTTAAACTTCTATATTTAAATAAAGTACAATAGTATTCATTTAAATCAGAATTTTCATAATTAAAATTTGATGAAATACCTATTTCCAGGTAATTAGACATAATATCTTCATATATATAATTAAAATAATTTTTAGGTAAATCATATATACCCTCTATTTGATCAGATTCTTTTTTTATTTTATTAAATTTTGACTTCTCACAAAGATATTTTAATACAGGATAATCTTTTTGAAAAAATTTACTTTTTTCTTTGAATAATTCATTGGTAGGATCACTGTAAATAAATTTTTCTAATTCTTTTTCCTTTTTAATTGATAAGTATTTATTAAAATCTATTATATTAGACATTCTTTTTTAAACTCCTTTAATTATTTTGACTTGTTATTTTATTTAAATCAATTGGATATACATCACATACAGTTATCCAACCTTTACCTTGACAACTATGACAAGTTTTTTCTGTATATGTTTTATTTGAATCTGAATAACCAAATCCAAAAGGATCTAAATATGTTTTTATTTTTCCATTACCATTGCAAACAGGGCATTTTTCTGCATGAGCCATTAATTTTACCTCCTTTCTTAAATATAATATTTATTATATAGGTCATTAGCTTTAATATATTCATTACATTGATCTCTTAAACTTTTAATAAACTCATTATATTTAATTATATCATCTAATTTTTCTCTATTAAATTCAGCTTCTTTTTCAATAGCTTTTAATTGTATTCTTTTTAAATCATTAATATAATAATCATTAACATAATCAGGTTTTCGTATATCTTTTACAATATCATGCAATTTAGCTTCAATTAAATTACTATAATTATATTTAGCATCTTTTTTAACAATAGTTATACCGGTCGGATATTTATGCTCATTAAATAATTTTAAATGTTTAACTACATCCTCTTCATTAAAATACCTAGATTCATCTTCATTACTAAGTTTATATTCTTCTAAATTACATACTTCTTTAAATATATTTATATTTTCATCAGTTATTTTAACTATAGCTGAATAAAAATAATCATATGGCATGCTACAAGCATAATTGCCACCATCTTCAGGATCTTTCAATCTCATTAAACCATTTAATAATGTTTGCATATACTTTTCTCTATCATAAGTATATATATCTTCATATAATTCTCTTTTAATTTGATAAGTATCTATCATATAATAAGCATCATTATTATCTTTTTTATAATGAGCTGGAATCCAAAAATTATATTTTTGATCATTTAAGTCATTGATATAATTAGGATGATATATTCCTATAGTTGAAAGATCAGCTGTATAAACAGTACCAAATTTAATCTTTTTTAAAGTTTCTTCAGATAACATATAATTAATTCCTTTCTAATATATTTCAATAGTTAACCAATGTTTTAATGTATTCCCTTGTTTGGATATAATATGAGCTTTAAATGTATTATCAGTATGACTTTTAATTTCATCTATATGTACAAAACTGGATAGTCTTTCAAGGTCTTTAATATTTAAACAAAATCCATGAAATTTAATAACAGCTAATATTTCTTCATCTGACATTATTAACTTACCTCCTTTATTTATAAACAAAATCCATTTATTTTATATAAAATATTATTACAATGTTCAATATTATATTCTTCTTGTAAATATTCTTCTATAGAATCAAAAGTACCTAGAAAAACATTATCTATATATAAGTTAATTCCTAAATATTGATTTTTAAAAGAAATTATTCTGCCTTCAATTTTATAAGGTTTTTGAATATAATACAATTCATCCCTATCTTGATTTAATATAAACATTTTATCTACCTCCTTAATAATATATATTAAGAATTTTTAAAATGTTTACCTTTTTTACATAAATGTTTGTATTTTCTTTCAATATCTTTTACAATAATAAAATTACCCTGCTCATTATTAACTGGATCTACAATACAATAATCTTGACCTAAGAAAAATCTACACAATTCATTTAAAGCGGTTTGAGCAGATAATGCTGGTACTACACTTACATCATCTTTATATTTATTTAATTTTAATAATCTTTTTTCAGTTTCTCTATAGGTTTCTAAATTAAACATTTGGCTTCCTCCATTTCTTTAATTATATCATCTGTAATTTGTATATATTCAAAATCTAAATTAATTCCTCTACTATATTTATATAATTTATACATAAAATATGTGCAGAAATTATTCCAACTTATATTGTAGTTTTTATTTATATAATTTTTAACATTTTCATAATAAGGGCCATCATAAAAGGCATTAAATTTATTCTCATTTGTTTTTATATAGACTATATCTAACATTAGTTGCACTCCATCTACAGTGAAATATACAACATTAGGTTTATACATGTTATTTCTTGCATCTTCTTTTTTTATTATATCTAATTTCATATTAATCCTCCTTAAACATATTTTTTAAAATCATATAAGGCCATAGTAGAGCAAATAGTAAATATATTAATATCTTCTTAATACCTGTTAAATAGTATGAAGAATGAGCTGCTTTATTAGAAAATCTAACTTCAAAATTATTCCATATAAAAAATAAGAAAAAGCCTATAAAGCCTATAAAATATATCTTTAAACAAAATATCAATTCTTGCATTTTTATTCTCCTTTATCTAAATTTTTTAAGTCTTTTTCATATTGATTTATTTTATTTTCTTGTAATTTAATTAACTCTTCTCTAGATACAAAATCAAAATATTTATCTTCTCTTGAATTATAATCTTTTATAGCTTCTTTACAAGATTTTATCTCATTTTCATAGAAAAATTTATCTGCATATAAAATTTTTATATTAGCTCCATATCCATATCTAACTCTAATACAATGCTTTGTTATGCTCATACTAGTTTTGATAGGAAAATTTTTATAATTTATATGGGCAGCATCAGCTGCTTGTGTCAAATATGTATTAGGTGCATAATCAACATCTAACCATAGAGTTTCTAAATCATCAAAATCTTTTATTTTATTTATAATTATATTATATAGTTCATACTTAAATCTTTTTTGTTCTTCTGGATTTAGTTTAATTGTATGTAATTTTGATAATAATGCAAAAAACTGTCCTTCTTTAGAATTATCTCCATTATCCATTTTAGGGTTACTAATTACATCACTCCACCAAGAACTAGCTATTTTAGCTATTTTTTCTATATTACTTTCTAACATATACTCTTATCTCCTTCATATATTATTAAAATTCTTATTAAATTCAATTTTAAAGTAATTTAATTATTATTTAATGTAATTATATATCTTAAAGTTCAAAACATGTTAATTTTGATTTTAAATAAAATTAATCAGTATAATCTTCATCTTCATCATCTTCATCATCTTCATCATCTATAGTTTCAAATAAATCTTCAATATCATATTGTGAATAGTTTTTATAAATAGAGTCAATACGATTATTTAAATCTTTAGACAGACTATTTTCTATAATTTTATTAAAATTTTTATTATTAATAATATTTTCTATATCAGCATCTACTTTATTAAAAGTTTCTAAATTTTTATAATATCTAAAAGCAAAGTCTGTTATAAATTCAAATTCTATTTGATTGTCTTTTAAAAAATTAAAAATTGCATCAAAAAATTGTTTATTTGTTCTAAATATCATATCATATTTTATACTTTCATCTTCATCAAATTCTAATTTCTTATAAAATTCTAAAATATATATATCTGTATTATTTATATCATATATAATTTTTAATTTAATATTTAAAATATTTAAATTAGTTAAATCTTCTGATTTAAGATAGTCTATACAAGGTAATAAACAAATATTTATCTCAAGTATTTTAATATTCATTAACATAGCTTCAGCTGAATCATCTATATTTTCAATTATTTCATTTACAACTTTTAATAAATCCTCTTGATCTAAATGACCTATATCTTGTTTAGGTTCAAATACTATATCAATTCCGACTTTCTTGTAAATAAGCTTCTAATATATCTTTTTGCTTTTCTAGAGCTATAGATGCCTCATCGGATTCTTTTATTTTTTCTCTATGTTCTTTAATTAAGTTTTCAAGCTTTTTAACAGTTTTATTATTTTTTATTATAGCTAAATATAGTTTAAATTTTTTAACTTCATCATCCACAGTAATTTACTCCTTTTTTAAATACAAATTTATTATATACTAATTTTCTAAAAATGTAACGGGAAAAATTTAAAAAATTATTATATTTAATATAACAAATTATAACAAATTAAGAATATAAAAAGAAGATATAAGTTAAACTTATATCTTTTATTAATATAATATTTCAAATTTATTTTTTATAAATGCTAAATATGATTTATCTCCATAAGGCCTCTCATCTCTATAGGTGGAATGAGTATCTATAAATATTAAATTATTATCTAAATCTATATTTGGAACAGGGGTATGTCCTATAATTTGATTATAAAACATTAATTCTTCTTGTTCATAATTACATTCATACATAAATTCTCTTTTATCAGCCCATAAGAAAGAACTGCAGTTATGTGAACCCCCTCTTATATATGAACATAAAGAAGCTTTATCTAAATTTTGTAATATATTTTCATTTAGTTTTTCTAATACTTTGTCATAATCTTTTATATCATCTATATCAGGAAATATAGTTTCTAAATATGAATTTAGAAATCCTGCATGTGAACAATAATATTTAATATCTCCTAATTGAATAGTAGTATACATATTGAATAAATTTATATCTTCTTTAAGTAAATGTTCTATAATATTATCATTCTCAAATCTATGTCCTGAACAAGGATATCCTAAATAACTTAATTCATGATTTCCTAGACAAAAAGTATATTTAATTGGATTTGATTCTTTTAATTCAATAACCTTTAATAAAGTTTTAGATGATTCTTTATTGGTAGTATTCCAGTCATCTACATAATCTCCTAAAAATATAATTCTATCAAAATTATATTTTTTATCTAATCTTTTTACATCATCAAATATATAACTATGATTATGAACATCTCCTACAAATAATGCTTTCATTGTCTACCTCTTCCTTTAATAAAAATTTATTAATATTTTACTAGAATTTAATTTCCATTATATTCATAATATATTCTATAATGTGATCTAAATTCATTTCAATTTGTCTATAAATATCTATTTTTTCAAATTTGTCTAAATCTTGTAATTTATCAGGCCATAAAGGTCCTATGGCCATTTCGCATTCACTTTTAGACCAATAATAATACATAGCCCATTTTTTTACATAATCTTTTAATTCATCATAATTTGTTATCTTTTTAGTTTTAAGTTGTTTGTATAAATCATTTTTGAATGAGTCTCCAAATATATTATAGTTAACAACTTTATTTTGATTAGCACTCCAAGCTAATACATACCATTCTAATTTTATATTTTTTACTCTCATAAATAATTGCTCCTTTTAATATTTAATTTTTTCTAGACATATATCTCTTAATTAGTAGTCTATTGTATTATATTTATCTCTAATTGCTAATTGTTCAGGTGTATAGTAAGTATTTTCTAAATAAATTCTATATGCTATTGCTTCAGATTCTGTTTTAAAGTATTTAGCATATACTTTTGATCCTATACTTAAATAAGCTTTATAATATTGCTGACCTTTTATATTGGTAATACAAACTCCTTTTCTTTTGGAAGTTCTTTCTCCAAATTGAGATTTCTTAGCTTTAGGAATAGCAGTAATTCTTGAGTTGATAAATCTTGCTTTTTCAGATTTACTTAAATTATCATATCCATTTTGATAAGCTGAAAAGTCCTTATTACATTTTAAACTTCTTTGCTTGTTAATTCTTTCTTTATTATCCTTATAAAATTGAGCTTCTTTCTTTCTTATTTCTCCTCTATTCTCTTCTCTATATTGAGCTTTTTTCTTCCTTATTTCTTCCTTATTTGCTTCTTTGTATTGAGCTTGCCATTTTTTATATTTATCTTTATTTTCATTATAATATTTTTTTCTATAAACTTTATTATATTCTTTTAATTTTTCCTTATTTTTAGTTTTTGCTTTATCTCTTCTTATTCTTATATATTCTTTTTTACATTCTGAAGAACAACAAGCCTTATATTCACTTGGTTTATTAAAATAATCCCAAGCTTTTTGTTTAGATTCAAATTTATATTCTTTATTGCAAATAGGACATGTTGTTGATGGATATTCTTTTGAAAATCTTTTAGATACACTTTTAGCTCTACATTCTTTACTACAATACACACATTTGACATGGCCATATTTTAAATTATATTTTTGACTTTTTGTTAATTCAAATTCTTTATTACAAATTGGACAAATACCTTTCATCATATATACTCCTTTTCATTAAATATATTATATATTGTATTTTTAAAAATGGAACGGGGTTTTAAATAAAAAGAGTAATTTATATTATTATTTTTTCCATACAAAGGTTAATTGACCGCAATCATATATAGGTAACCAACCATTTTTTAACATTAATTCTTCATTAGAAGTACCTTTTCCGTAATTAGTATTAAATAATTGATCATATCCTCTTTGTCTAAGTAAATTATCAGTAATATGTCTAGCTCCTTTAACCCAATGTTTAGAAGGAATTGCAATTCCTTGTTTTTTAAATCCTAATCTATCATATACTTCTCCTGTAAACTTACTAAAGTCACAATAGCTAATAATAGATTCGGGAGAAATTATGTTAATGAAATGTTTAAATAATTTTTCAGCTCCCCCTACTACTTTATAATCTTTATGAGTACATAATCTCAGTAACTCGTATTCATAATTTTTATTATATCTAGGTTTACCAAATGTCATTATTTCTATTAATTCATTTTTATAATAAAGTCCAAATCTAATAGTTTGTTCTCTACAAGTACCTTGTAAATGATATTTATTAAGAAAATCATCACACTGCTCATTAGAAACTGATTTTATATCTAATTGTCTGGCATATAAAGGTTGTTTATCTTTTAATAAGTATTCAATTTTTGTAATATTATCCCAATCAAATATATGAATACAATTATAATTATTATCTAGAGCATATTGAGTTTTATCTCGATGATATTCTTTAGCTTTAGGTTGACTACCATACCAAGTTCCTTCTAAACAATTATGAGTATAAGTAGGATCTATTTCTATTAAAATATTATCTTTTTTTAAATCATAACTATATCTTCCTAATTGAAATTCAAACTCTGTTATTTTTAATGTCTCTGCTATATCTTTATTTAATTTAGATATAATATTAATACTAGTATTAGGATGATTGAACACTTTCTTAAATATTTCAGCTTTTTCTTCATCACTCGTTTCTTCCCATCTTCTTTTTTGAGATTGAGATTGTTTAATAGATATCTCTAGTTTTTTATTTAAAGTCATTTCATTATAAGCTTTAGTATTTGCTAGAGATAATTTCTTTTTAATAATGCTCTTTTCTTCTTCACTTTTATTTTTCCAAGTTTGACTAATTTTTTTACCTACTTCAGGTCTATCTGCATGTATATTAAAGTTATTATTTTCCATGGTTTTAAACATCTTTTTCCTATTATTATAGTTAGCATCACCATATTTTTCTAATTTAGTTTCTTTAGCCTTTTCTTTAAATATTTCTACTTGAAAAGGATTTTCAACACCATATTTTTCTAAATTAGTTTGTTTAGCTTTAGCTGTACGCATTGCTATAAATTCTTTATCTTTCGATAAAGCAGATACTTTTTTAGCTCTTTCTTCATAATTAACCTTAGTACTTCCATAAGAAATAGCATGACCTTTACAACAAAAGAAATTGGCTTTGGGATTTTTATTATATCTAGTAAATTGATCTCTAGATGGTTCAAATTCTTTCCCACAATAAGTACATTTTAATATAGGTCTTGATTTAGTTTTAGATAAAGCTATTCCTTTATTCCTACAAGTAGGACTGCAGTATAATTTAGCAGTCTCATCTTTTTTCTTTCTTTTAACTTGATCTTTACTTAATTCAAATTCTTTTTTACAAATTGGACAAATATCTTTCATCACAATTACCTCCTAATATAATTATATCATAAAATATAAAAAATATCAAGGGAATAAAATCCGTAAAAGTTACTAGAGTAGTAAAACATATTAAAAAGAGATACATTTCTGTATCTCTTTGTTTTATAATATTCAATTTTATTTCTAAAATTAAACTGTAACTCTTCCTCTAATATAAAGATTTGGATTAACCATTTTCTTACCATAGATTGATACCCAACCTTGTTGAGTTGTATAATCAGCTAATGTTACAGGTGTTGTATAAGTAATAGGCATATAATCACCTACAACATATCCTGATTGCCAGAATTCATTTCCAACAGCTCCTAAGAAGAAGTCATTAGATCCGATAGCTGGTGTTTGATATACTTTAAGTGTTCCTAAAGTACCTGCTAAGAAAGATCCTCCGTTTTTTGGTGCTTCATTAGCATTAAAGTTTTTAGTTTTAACTAAGTATGCTACAACGTTAGCTCCTGCTACTATAAAGTTTGGAGTTAAGTTACCACCAGTTCTGTTATAGATTTCAGCTGCTGCTAAGTTAATAGCAATTGGTAATCCTTCAATATGTTCTGCATCACTTACACCAGGTCTTGGAGTAGCTGACCAAACGATAGCATTTCCTCCAGCTGCTTGTGTAAAGATATCTGACATTACATATCTTTCTCTTTCTTTGTTCATTTCATTAGCAACTTGTTTTTCAAATTCTAATGGCATATTTACACCATATTCTTTGTTAATTTTGTAAGCTGCTGTTAAAGCATATACAGCTCTAATTTTGTGTTCTTCAGCTTCGATAAGAACTGGATTAATTCCTAATGTAACATCTCCAACTTGATGTTGATTATGTCCATTTAATTCAGGATATAAATAGTTTGGAACTACACTGTTATTGTATGTATAAGAGATTTTTGTAGCTTCATCATTAACATTTTCATGTAATGTAACTTCACCTGTTGCATAGTTAACTGTACCATTATCAGATAATGTTCCATTACCATTATCTGTTACTGCTGTTCCATCACCTTTAACAACTTTTACAGATCCAGCATCAATTGGTGTAAATGCTGCTAAATATGTTTTTGTTCCATTAGCAAATGGTGCATTGTTTACAACTTTGC
This sequence comes from uncultured Romboutsia sp., assembly GCA_937907205.1. Lineage (GTDB taxonomy): Bacteria > Bacillota > Clostridia > Peptostreptococcales > Peptostreptococcaceae > Faecalimicrobium. Next base: position 15,274 of record CALESE010000119.1, read on the forward strand.
TATCATAGAATTTATCAGTTTTACCTGCACCTGTTGAATCTAATACTAGATCTCCAGCTGCTGTTTCACCTTTGTTTGTTCCATATCTTAATTCTAATAATGGGATTAATTGTGCGGCTGTACTCCATTTATCTTACATATAAGTCGTTACCACTTATATTCTTAATATTTCTATTAAGATGAGACTATATCATATTCCTTTATTGTTTTATCCTTTAAAGGAACCCTAGCACTTCGGAATTACTAATTCCTACTCTACTCACTTCTCTAATTAAATATTTCTTCTAATTAGATGTTTTCGATAGTCGTTGAACTGTTAATTTATTATCTTTATATATTAGTATTGTCTGACCCTTATTATAAGTCTTAATTAATTCCAATATATTTTCAGGTAATGTATCAAAATATACCACTAATAGATTTAGGTTATTTTGTTTACAATAGTTTAATTTTCTTACATCATCATATTTCCAATGTTTTGCTATTGCTTTATACATTCCGCCTTTTTCTTTTAATGAATAATATTCCTGTTGATCTTTTTTAGTATTACTATAAGGTCTGTAGTTGTGCCAAAATTGACCATTTAATTCTAATAATAAATCTTTAATTTTAAAATCATATTTTAGTCTAGATGTTTCATTTATTTTATATTGAGTAATAATGTTATTTTCACCATATTCTTTTATAAGGTTTTCTTTTAAAATTTGCTCTTCCTTAGATTTACCTGATGTTCTATTTCTACTTCTAGTTTTATTATTTTTGATTTGGTTATTATATTTAGAATCTCCATACCTTTCTTGCTTGGTATTTAAACATTTTTCAATGTTATTATATTTTTCACTACCATATCTTTTTAATTTAGTATTAGCTAATTTATTAAATATTCTATCTTTATCTTCTTTTGATCTATTATTCCATATTGTCAAACTATATTGACGTTGTTTTTCTTTAACAAATTCTAATTTAGCTACATTATCTACACCATATTTATTTATTAGATTCTCTTTCCTTTTCTTATATCTTCTTTGTTCTACTCTTAATTGATGTTCAGGTGTTCTATGTATATCTAAATATTTAATCCATTTTTTTACTATTTTAAAAGATACATTTAATTCTTTTCCAATCTCTTTTAAATTAAGATCAGTCTCTAAATATAAAATTTTCAATTTACTTAGATCAGTTTTAGGAGTTTTATTATTCATTGTTTGCCTCTTTCTTTTAACAGTTGCTGATTGTCCATTGTATCATCTTGAACGAATTTTACTTAGGCTTCGTTGTTCAAGCTTTAGGAGTTTCCAGCAGTTCACTAGGTTTTTCCATAATATATTACTATATTAGGCTACTCGTACGTTAATAGGTTGTACAGAAACTATTTCTGGTAATATTGTATTTTGAATTGCAAGAGATGTAATATTGAAAGCATCTCTTTTAAAATTACCTACATTACTTGGTTGTGTATAACCTTCAAATAAATTTCCTTTTTGGATATTTTCAAATAATTGTCCTGCATAATATTTTTCAAAAGATGTCATTGGTTTAGCTCCTACAGCTTTTCTAGCTGATTCTAGTAAACCTATTCTTTTTGCATATTTAGCTACTACAGGGCTTGATTCAACTTGTCTTCTTAAAGACTCTTTTGTCATTCCTGGCATTATAATTCACTCCTTTTAAAATTTAACTAATTTATAATTAGTACATTAATATTTTATCATAATATATAGTAATGGTTTTTATACTAACTCCCTAGTTGTCCTTAATATCTTTAAAAGACTATATAATATTATTCTTCATCAAATATTTTTTAGATGACTAAATTATTATTTATTAATATTTTACTGTCCTATTAAAGCATTATATAAATCTATATCATCTTGAGATAAATCACCTTGTTTAAAGTTTTCTGCTACAGCTTTAACAGTACCAATAGGGTTAAAAGCTAATTTAGAAAATCTATTTTCTAAATTTTCTGTTTGTTTAACTTTTTCTGTAAGAGATTGTACTCTTTCTTTTAATTCCTTAATTTGTTTCTCTTGTAATAATTTTATTTGTTCAGCTTTTTTACTTTCAGTTAATTTATCTTTATTAACCTTTTCTATTTTTTCTATAGTTCTTTTGTTCTCTAATATTATTTTACTACACTCATCTAATTTTTTTGCTAGATGCTCATTTTCGTCACTTAATTTTTCATTTTTTTCACTTTCTAATTTTAATTTATCTTTTAATTCATTAATTTGTCTAAGATAAATAGATTCTTTTTGAACTTTAACATTATTTTTTAAATTTATATTTTCAATCATTTTATCTTTCTTAATTAGTTCTTCTTTGTTTAATAAACTTTGATTTTCTAAGTTTTCTATTTTTTTATTCAAAGAATACACTTGACTTAAATTTTCTCTTAATTTATTTTTAATAGTACTTTTTGAAGATTTATAATATTCTAGTTCTTCTAATAATTTATTATTTTCCTCAGATAAGTTATTAGTAGCTTTTATGGATTCATTTAATTCTTCTTGATTTTGTATAAACCTTTCTTTTAAAATATCAAATGCAATTTTTTTATTAAGTTCTAATAATTTATTATTTTTATTAGAATTATTTAAACTTAATTTTTTCGCTTCAATTAAATTTAACAAAGATGATTTATTAATATTATTAGTATTATCAATAGCTTCTTTAATTTGATTTAGTTGATTTTTAGTATCACTTTCTTTAATAGCTTTTTCAAAACTTTCATTTAGTTTATTTATTTTTTTACCTTCACTCAAACTTACTCTAGCTTTTTTATTTGCAGGAGTTACTACTACATCAAAAGTAATGAAATCATATGTTTCAGGATCAATAATATTTTGTCCATTTTCATATATTTCTTCTCCTATACCTCTAGAACTAATTCCTAATTGAGCTCCACTATCAGCTAATGCTTTTAATATTTTTCCTGTAGGTGTATCTAGTATTTCTGCTTCTCCATATATAACACCTTCTTCAGGTTTCTTTTCTAATTTAGTTATAGTTATAGCAGCGTTTTGTGCCTTAGTTTCACATCTTTCTCCATCTGGATGATCTAATTCTCCAAATAAAGTTTTAGTTTCAAGAGCTTCCATAACATCTTCATTATTAAATACTCTATTATCCCAAAGTTCTTCACTATATAATCTATCAGCATTTCTAGTACCATGTTTAAAATCAGCAAATATACCTTTTAATTTACCTAAAACACCTTTATGCTTTCCTTGTTCATAGATAGCATTAGAATCTTGAGCTTCTATAATCATTGCTTTTCCCATTTTGATACCTCTTTCTTTTTATTATAATAATATTTTGTATATAACTTTTTATCCTTCATTAATATTTTACTTTAAATAGTTTTTAAATTTTAAAAAATAATAAAAGAGTAACTTTTTTAGTTACTCTTTTTGATATATAATTCATATATATTATTCTTTTATATTTAATTCATTTCTAAGATCATTTACATTAACCTGTAAATTGTTAATTTATTATTTGAAACTTTTTATCTTTCATTTAATTTATAAGATTTATCCAATTGATTTTGTATAAATGCTTTAGTTTCTTCTGAATTTTCTTGAGAAGGAAGTTTAATTAAATCATTATCACTACCAGCTAAAGAAATATATATATTTTTTAAATCTTCTCTATCTATATTTAAATATTTAGTTTCATTAGATGTATTACGATTAGATATTTTTAAAGTAAATTCATTACCTTCTGAATCTATAACATTTCTTAATTGTGATAGAGTATAATTATCTATCATAGATTCAGTCTTTTTATCATTAATTTTAAAATTTTTATATAACATTCCTGATAAGATTGTATTAATTATATTATCAACATCTTTTCCATTTATAATCTCTTCTTGTTGTCTAGGATTCAATGTATGCCATGAAGTACCAGTAATTAAATCGTTTGTTTCTATTGTAGTCCATTTCCATTTTTGACCATAATCAAAATATGTTTCTTCTATAGTAAATTTTACATTTTCATTAGTTTTTTCATTTAATAAATCACAAACTTTTTGTAATCTTTTATATTCTTCACTATCTTTAGAAAATACATTTATAGGTTCTTTTTCATTATTATCATTTTCAGTTTTCATTTCTTTATCAAAATTTTGTAAAAGATGAGCAAATTCTTTAAATTTATTTTCAAAATCGAAATCTGTTTCTGTTAAATATTTAATTAATCCTTCTACTCCACCTTTTATATTTAAAGCTGGAATTAAATATTCTATATTACTTTTTATTTTTGATTTATTTGTAGTTATCTCATTACTATCATTATTTTTTATAGCATCTTGTAATTTTTCTAAATAAATATCTAAATGTCTTAGTCTAGCAAGTATTCTTCTATTTGCTTCATCTTGATATAAATCCTTTGATAAATCATTTTCTTTAGCTTCAACTAAATTAGCATTTTCATTTTTCATTAATTTTTCATAATTATTAATATCTTTCATTGTCAACCATTCTGGTTTTTCTTTTAAATTATTCCATATTTTTTTCATTTCATTTATTTGAGCCTCAACACTACCTGCCCATAAATGCTTTTCATTTCTATTTCCGTTTCCTAAAAAATATTCACAATCTGTTTTTAATCTATCAAGTAACATATATTGATATTCATTATCTTCTGATTCAGTTAAAGGTTCTTTTCCTGATATTCTTCTACATTCTTGTAATACTTGAATTTGATTTTTTTCAGATATTTGTTGTAGTTCACATATATTTAAAAATGAATCTCTTATTATTTTATCATCAAATTTTTTAATTTCAGTTAATATACCTTTATTGGCTATAATATCATTTATTTTTGATTCTTCTAATTGATTATTAGTAGAATTTTTATTTTCAATTTTTTTATAACCATTCATATCTAAGACATGTCTCATACTTCTAGTTGCAAAAACTTCAGTGCCTTCTTCTCCTGTTTTAGTATTTGTTACTTTAAATTGATATTCACCATCTTTTGTAGGTTCAAGTATTGTTATTTTAGCACCATAATCATTTATATACTCATCACCTACGTTTATATCAGTTGATTCGGTTTGTATATTATTTTCAGTCTCTATTTTTATACTTTTGTTTTCAGTCTTTTTTTCTAAACTAAGTGCTTTATATTCATCCCCTTGAAGTAAATAATTTTTTGATGTTAAAAATAATTCTTTTGCACAGTCTTCCCATAATTCTTTATCTTCAAGATTCCCATATTCTTGATTACATTTAATGTCAATAACTCCTTTATACTGAGTTTTAAAATCCTCAAAACTTTGCTTATCTTCTTTTTGTATAGTTTTATGGTTTTCATCAATATCAGTTGTTACAGCAGAAATTAATGTTTCATTATTATCATTTAATTTTGATAAATAACCTTCTTTTAAATTATAATATTTTTCCATATTTATCCTCCTTTAATTATCTATATAACTAAAATATTTTTCTAGACTTATAATATTATTAGTATCAACAAATCCTACTAAAGCATATAAATCTCTTAAATCTAATAACAATTCATCAATACTACCGAACATTAGTATTGATCCAATTAATTTGTTCTTTAGTTAGATTATTTATGAATTTTTCTTGATCTAAATCATTTAGAGATAAGGCTTTTTTAGCAAATTCAGATTTAGGAAAAGGTTGTATTTTAGAATCAATAGATTCATTAACTAAATTATCTACCTTATTAATTAATTCATCTTTTAAATCTTGAAGTTGATCTACTCTTTCTATACCTTGTTCTAGGTTTTGTTTAGTTTGTTCTAAATCATTTTTGTCAGGTATATTATTTATATCTTCAGATTCTTTAATAATCTTATATCCCTCTTTTATTAATTGCTTATATTCTTTTTGTAATTTAGATTTAGAGAAAGGCTGAGTATTATAAATATTCTTATTTTCATAAAATTCAATAATACCATCATCATTTAGATAAATAGATTTAATATTATTTTCTTTTTTCAAAATGATTTTGCCTTCATTTACTAATAACTTATCTATTTCAACTTTATTGTCAGTTTCAATATTATCAATATCTTCTATAGAAGAATCAGAATCAATTTCCCATTCATTTTTATCTAAGTCATATATAAGAGTAGATAATAAGTTTATATCAGAAATATTATCATCATTATAAATATATAATTCCCATGAACAATTATTTGTAGGGTCACTTTGTTGCATAACTAAATTATTATTTAAACAATAATCTTGTAGAAGAGGTAAATTGATATCAAAACTTTCTGTAATTTTGTTTTTATTTAAGAATTCAATTAAATTTTCAACTTTCTCTATTTTAGTATTCTCTACTTCTTCTTTTATTACTTCTATTTTTATATCATCTAATATTTCTAAAGTAACATAAGCTGGATCAGTATCATCATGAGGATCTTCATTACCTGACATACCTGTTACATGAACTCCCTCAATATTACTATCTAAATTTTTAAAAAATTCTTCAACATCTTCTTTAAGATCTTGAATTGAAAATTCTTTTTCAAGTTCTTTATTAGAAATACCAAAAATGATATTTATAGTGTCATCTATTGAATCTAATTTACAATATACTCTACCTAAACCTACTTCAGGGAAATACATTTTTAGAAAATCTTCATCATTTAAAATAGATTCAATTTGTTTTTCAATTTCTTCACCTGCATCTATTGTTTGATCAAAATCTAACTCCATAACTTTATCTGTTTCTGAACTAATAGCATTTAATTTATATTTAGCTATTCCTTTTAAAATAAAATTATATTCTACTTCATTTTTGTATTTATCAAAAGGATTATACTCTTCTAAAACTTCTTTTCTTTTCAAAATTATTCACCTCTTTTAACTTAATTTTATAGTATATATAAATTTATTATTTTGAGCTTCAAAATAAACTTCATTACCTTGTTGTTCAAAGAATTTTCTAACTTCGTCCCCATAATCCATTGCATTCATAAGACTTGTACTATCCCCACTAATTATAATTGAGATATTTTTAGTATCAGATTCTATATTAACACTACATCCAGTTTTTTGTTGAATTGTTTTTTGTAATTGAGATAAATTAGCAAATAACATATTAGGATCCATATTAGCTTCTGTTAAGTTTTCTACTTTTTTGTTATCTAATATAACTGCTGCAACAGTTCTCCAATCTGTTTCTTCTTTTAATTGCTGAGCAATACTATTAGCTTCTTCTTTACTATTAAATATCTTAGCATGTTCTTTTACAGTAGTTGTAGCATATCCTAATTTATTAGGATCAGCTAAATCTTCTTTATTATTAAAGATATCTTTTATATAAGCTTCAAATTCAGAATAACCATTTGCAATATCTCTTATTGGAACTTTTGATAATCCAATAATCCATTGATCTGTTTTTTTGTCTTCTTCTAATATGTATTCATCACACATTTCTTTTATTTTATTTAATTTAGCTGATAGTAATCTTCTAGATTGAGCTATATTTTGTGCTGCATAAAATACATCTAAATTAATATCTTCTATATCACTCATTTTTCTAATTAAATCATCTAACTCCTCTTGAGATTTTATATTTAAAATTGATTTAATTAGTGATTTTAACGATTTTTTTGCTTCATTCATATTATTTTATTCCTTCCTTTCTTTTTTATCATTATATAATAATTTTTAAAAAATGTAACGGGATTTACAAATTTTTTATATTTTTAATAAATTCATGAATAGCAGATTCAAATTTATTAATTATTTTAGATTCTTCTAAACTTAAATCTTTACTTTTTAACTCATAATAATGTTCTTTTAATTTTGTAATAAGATCTCTATTTCTTAATTCTTTAAATATTAAATTACCTAAACTCATTTCTCCTTCTTTAGATAATCCAATTTTTCTATTCATATATATTTCATTTATAAAATTTAATACCTTAACATCATCATTACTTTGCAATATCTTATCACATTGAATTATAGTATCTTCTAACTCTTTAGATATATCAGGTATTTCATATACAATAGGTTTAGGTTCCTGTAACCATTTATTTTGTAATAAACTATATCTACCATTAGTAGCATTCCCTGATTTTACATCTTCAATATATACTTCTACAGGTATACCTAAAATATCTATATTAAAATTTTTATTAAAATTATTCTTTTTAGAGTCATAAAGTTGTTGTAGAATGTTTTCATCTAAATAAGTCAATTCATTATTTACTATAAAGTGCAAATCAATGTCACTTTGATTATTATAATTATAAGAAGCATTAGATCCTACTATATTAATATCTACAAGATTTATAGGTAATTCAATATAATCAATAAATTCCTTTGAAATTTCTTTTAACTTTTTAGCAACTTCAGGTTTTAGCTGATTATTAAACCATAATTTAGGATTTAATATAGGATGTAATTCATATGCCTCTTTTTTAATTGATTTATACATTATTTATCTCCTTTAATATTCTTTTTTGTATTTCTTTTTACAGGTTTTACATTTGTTGCAGTCTCAATATCAGCTATTTGTGGTTCTATATTATCTGATATTAGTTCATCTGATCTATAAATATTATATACAATATCATCTTGATCATAATTAAATACTTTGATAAATTTTAAATTCTGTAATACATTTAGACGATTTAATAATCTTTCTGAGAAATTATATTCATCCCAAATATAACTATCTAAAGGTTTAATACTTATATTATTTATATTTAGAACTCTATCAGAAATATTAACTACTTTTTTAATTCTCATTTTGTTCACCTCTAATATTATTTTACAAAAAGAAAAATAAGAATATTTAAATATTCTTATCTTCATAAATGTATATAGCTTGACCACAATCATATACAGGTAACCAATTATCTTTTAACATCAGTTCTTGATTAGAGGTACCTTTACCATAATTTGTACCAAATAATTGATCATATCCTCTTTGTAATAACAAATTATTAGTTATTTGTTTATTATATTTAGACCAATGTAGCGCAGGTCCTGTTTTATTTTTTAATTTAAAACCTAATTTTTTATAGACATTACCTTCAAATTTAGATAAATCACAATAAGATATAATAGATATTGAGTTATAATTTTTAATAAAATAATTAAATAATTTTTGAGATCCTCCTATAATTTTATAATCTTTATGAGTACATAATCTCAGTAACTCGTATTCATAATTTTTATTATATCTTGGTTTACCAAATGTCATTACTTGAACTAATTTATTATTATAATATAATCCTAATTTTATACTTTGACCTTTACATGTATTTTGTAAATGATATTCATTTAAAAATTTATCACATTCTTCTTTATTAATAATTTTTATTTTGCATTTTCTAGCATATATATATTCTTTTTTACAAAATAAATTAATTATTTTTTCTTTATTATCCCAGTCAAATATATGAATGCATTTGAATCCATGAGTTTCTGCTAATTTTGTTTTATTGATATGATAATCTTTATCTTTTGGTTTTCCTATACTATCTTCACTAAATTTAGGCCCTATATAACTATTATGAGTAAATGTAGGATTTATTTCTATTAATGAATTATCTACTTTTAAATCATATTGTAAATTTTCAATTACATATTCTAATTCAACTTTATTTCCTAATTTCTCTAAAGATTCTTTCAATTTTAAATTATTTTGGGATATAGGAGTATGTGCTAATCTTCTACATTCTTCTGTCATGCAATAATAAGGTACTCCATATCTTTCTAAATTTGTTTGTATTGCTTTATTAATATTCCATGAAGTATATCCATATAAATTCTTTTTCTTATTTTTAATTAAATTAGTAGTTTCATTACTTTGATATTTTCCATTGTTATTTTTTAATTTTGTCTTATTAGCTTTTTCAGGATTAGTGAAATATTCATTTCCATACTTATCTAATTTTGTTTTCCTACTTTTTATCTTATTATTTGAAGTTTTAAATGTATATGGTACTCCCCAATTTTTTAAATTGGTTTCTATAATTTTCTTTTTTACGATTTCACATTTAGAAACATTTTCAGTACCATATCTTTCTAAATTTGTTTGTTTAATTTGTTCTATATTATTATAATTTATATCTCCATACTTGTCTAATTTTGTTTGTTTAGCTTTGTCTAAATTTATACCACATTCTCTATTATATTTCTTTAAACAGGTATTTTTTCTTTTCAATTTAGCATCTTCAGATTCATAAGATCCATATCTTTTTAATCTTGTATCTTTAGCTTTTTTGGTATTATTAAAATCAGTTCCATTATTTTCTATACTTGTTTGTTTAGCTAAAATTCTATTACATTCTTTACTACATGTTTTAGGCCATTTATCTTTACTTCTATTAAATACTTTATTTGTTATTTCAAATTCTTTACCACAAACTTTGCAAGTTAAAAAATGTTTATCGTCACAATACTGTTTTTGATAATATTTAGTTTCAAATTCTTTACCGCAGATCTTACATTTCTTTTTATATATCATAATTCTTTTACCTCTTATATATTATAACATATATAGTTTAATATTATCAAGGTTAATTAATTTAAATTAGGATTATTATACTCTTGTATTATTTCCTCATATGATATATTTGCTTTAGATAAATCTTCATAATAGAAATTAGTATTAGCATCAATTTTAACCACATTTTGATAATTAGCTCTCCATAGGTAAGCATCATCAGTATAGAAAGATAAATCTTGTCTAAAATATGTTCCTCTATTTTCATGATTAGCAATATCTGAATTATCTTCAATACCTGAATTAAAATATATATTGAATTTATGAGCTATATTTAATCCATGACCAACATATACCAGTAGAGACGGTCTTAAATGATAATAGAACAGGATTTCTCTAATCAATGCATCATTAGTTACTCTATCTTTTGAATATACACTCAACTGATAATTAATTGTAATAGGTATTACTTGAGCTCTTACTTGTATTTTTCTATTATCTTCATTTACTCTTGTAAATATTTTATCTCCTATGAAGGTTTGATATCCGCTGCCTATCTAGATTTAATTGCCAGTCTAATCTTTGTAAGCTGATAAAAGGTAAAATAACATGATCATTATCTAATTGACCTAATATGCTAAACATTTTATCACTAGATCCTATTTGAACATTAGGATTAACTTCATTATTTTTAGTATTTCTAAATCTAGCTCTAAAATCTTCAACAATTGCTCTATCATAAGCATAGACTGAAACATCTTGCTCATGAATTCTTTTATCTACTAATTCTTTTTCGTTCATTATTATTCTCCCTTCAATATTTGTTTATAATTTTACTAGCTAATAATAACAACATTTGTAATGCTTCCTAAAGCTCCATGTACAAACATTTGCCATAAAAAATTCAATTTATTATGATTATAATATTCATTTATTTTATTTATAAGTCCTATACCTTTATTGTTTATATCTCCTGAGTTTAAAAATCTTATTAATCTTGACATAGGAGTATAAGTTCCAGGTATTCTGATATTATCATCTAATTTAATTACCCAAGTATTATTTTTTAATTGTTTATATGTTATGGATTGATAAAAGGTATTCATTATGGATTCTACATCTATATATTTAATTTTTTCCCATTTAATCCATTTAACTTTATATAAATAATTTATTCTTAATTGAATCTTTTTTCTAATAATAGGAGTATTAATATATTCAATCATTTGATCTCTTAACCAATAAATAAAATCTGGTATTATATCTAATTCTTTATCATTAATTTTTGTAAATTGAAATTGTAAAATTATCATAAACTTAACCACTATAAGGACTATTATCTTCATTTATAAACGTATATTCATTTTCCCATTTAATATATTCTTTCGGTGTAGTATCAATATCATAATCATTAGTTATAAATTTAGATGATTGCTCTTTTGAAGTTCTATTTGATCCATTTTGATTTATTTTTTCTGTATTAACTAAAGTATATTGATTTTTTTGTACTAATTGATCAAACACTGGAACTAAAGCACAAGCATAAGAATCTGGAAATTCTAAATCATTTGAAATTTTAGTTACACTAAATACTCTTGGTCTAGGAGTTCCATCAGAAGATTCAACTATTATACGACACCCAATTTGTAACCAAGGAGTATCATAAGCAAAATGACAAATAATAGGTTGTTGATTATTTAATTCAGTGACCCATCCATATCTTTTTAAAGTATCGACAGATGGATTTTCTTCAAATATTATATCAATTCTGATAGGCATAGAAAAAGTGCTATTTTCTTCTGAATGAATAGTAAGTTCTTTTTTTACAATATATTGATAACCAACAGATATTCCAATAAGTTTACACATTTCTTTAAAATATGATCTATATATTAAAGAATCTTTTCTATTTAATAGTCCCATAGTATCTCCTTTCTATTATTCTATATCTAATAATATCTTTACTTTATTGTAATTATCATATAATCCTATAATTTTACCTATACTTCTAATATTAAAAATATCTTCTTCTTGATTATATTTGATAGATCTACCTTTACCTGGAATTTCGGATATAGTAACTTTATCTCCAATACATGCAATTCCTATAAAATTTATGTCAGTACTTCCACAATTTATGACTTTTATTTTTTCATTTTCTATTCCTTTGCATATTCCTATTATTCTATCTTTTTTAAATAGGTTACTTTTATATACTTTATTATTTATAGGATTTAATGATAGTATATCACCTATTTCTATATTTTCATTATAAAGTTTTTCAAATTCCATTTAAATAATTCTCCTTTTAACATTGTTTAAATATATGTAGAATATTATCTTTATAACAGCATAGTAAGTTTTCCATTTGATATATAGGTGTTTTATTTTGGCTATCATAACTTAAAAATTTAAATCCATTATTAGTTAATATCTCATCAGTTACATTATTTATTAAATATTCATTTTTAAATAAACTATCTAAAATAGCTTCACTATTAGCTGCCTTAGCTATTTTATCAGCTATAACTTTTAAATCATAAATTATCATATTTATTCCTCCTTATAATATTATTTTACATAAAAAATATGTGTATAATTAATATATACACATATCCAAATTTTATTTATCTTTAGTATTTTCAGATTTATTTGTATCTTCATTATTAGTTTCATATCCTGTAGCTGTTTTAACTTTTTTAACTGCAATATTAGATAATAGATCCAGTATTGGTGTACCCATATAACCACCTAAACTAGTTAATCCTGCAGTTAAATATTGACTTATCTGAAAATTCTTACATATTAAATAAATAACAACCCCTACAAACATTGATATCGAACATCCTACAATATAATAAAATAAAGAATTTCGTCTAGGATCTGATTTTTTATTTTCCATTTCTGATAGCCTCCTTACTAATCCTCCAAATGAAGCTAACAAAGCATTAATTAATAATTCTAAAAAATTAAATTTTTCCATTTAATTATCCTTTCATTTGTTACAATTTTTTGCTTTAATCCTAGACCATACACTATCGTAAATCGCTAACATAGTTACAATAGAAATAAAGAAAATTCCTATAGTAAATTGCATCATTGTAATTGATTCGAAAGGGGTAACTTGGCTAACTCCTACAATTAAATAGTATTGCGGGTTAGTATATGGAATTTGTTTCCAATATAAATTAAGACCTCCAATAGGTGTTTCTAAACAAAATTCACCAGTAGATTTATTAAGTATATCTTGCTGTAATTGAAGTAATTCAGGTGAAGATATATCCAAGCCTCCAGTCCAATTAAAATCTTCCTTTAGTAAATGACTTGATATATCTATATTTTCAAAATTAAGATTTAATAATCTTATATATATTCCTGAATCTTTATCTAGTGATGATAATGATTCATCTAATATTTTATTATATATAATATCATCAGGTACATTATTTTTCTTTAATGAATCTATTGAATCTGCAATAATGTTTACAGTGGCTTTAGCATCTCTATAACGAGTTTCAAAATAAGATTTATTAAAATACTCAAATATATATATAAAATAAATTATAAGAAATATACAAAATACTAAAGGTAATAAGATTGAAAATTTTTTAATGGTTTTTTTAATCTGCATTTTTAATAGTCCTCCTCTTCTTAATAAAAATCTATAATAATAGGCTATTGCATTTTATTACAATAGCTTATATTTTAAGCCACTTCATTTGGTATACCTATTCTTGATAATTTATTATTATTTATATCATTATTAAAAGCATCTAAAGCTGTAATACCTGTATTATCTGAAGTATAATCATTTAATACACGTGCTACTAAGGTAATATTTGATTCATTAACAACAAAAACTAATTGATTTTGTTTATATTTTATATTTTTATTATATTCAACTAATGTTTGTAAATCTATTAAAGTTTTTAATTCATCTATAGCTGATTTTATATTTAATGCTTGTAAATTTGAAATTGAATTATCATATTTAATATTATTACTATTAGCTGAAATATCTATATTAGTACTATTAGATAATTTTTCTAATGTTATATTTATTGAATTATCTTTACTTGATGTATTAATAATTTGAATATCTTGACTCATATCTTTTGGAGATATAGAAGTTTGTGTTGTCTTTACACTATTACCAGACTCTCCTTGATTATATATTATAGATTGAATTAGTTTATTATTTCCTAAAAAATCTTTATTTAATTTTTTATTTATATTATCATCAATATTCTTACTTGAAATTTTTAATTTATCATCTACTAAAGTTACATTAATATTACCTTCTTTTAATATATGCAAATATAAATTTTCTTTTAATTTATTACTTACAGTTACTTTACCTAATTGAATAGTAATATCTGATTCAGTATTTAATATACTATAATCTGTTAAATAAGTAGGTGATAAACTTATATCTAATTTAGTATCATCTCTTAAAATTTTAGGATTAGTACTATCTGTATTGTCAACTAAGTTGAAATCTGATGATACTGTATTTATTATATTTTTATTACTTACTTGAATATTTCCTTTTGTATTAATATATAAATATTTTCCTGCATCTGAAATATCTTGTTGAATATTTAATTTATCATTATTTAATTTATCTAGTTGAGTTTTTATATTTATATCATTACCAGAATTTAATTTAATATCTTCTGCTGTTATAATTATTTCTTTATCTCCATTAGGCCTTACTCCATTTACTGTTGATATATTATTTAATGATAAAATATCATACATTTTTGTTAAACCAGCGTTATCTGTACCATAAATTTTATTTCTCTCTTTACTTAGAGAAACTTTATCTTGACTAAATTTACTAATTTCTATTATAGCATCTTGTACATTATTAGATATCAAATTACTTTTATTAGGATTAAATATAATATCTAATGCATTTTTTGAAAATAGTAAATCCCAATTTTCAGGATTAAATGTTTCTTCAGATACTAATTCCTTATTAGCTCTATATAATTTCTCATCATATATACACATTTGATTTAATCCATATCTGAAATATGGAACAAAATTACCAATAGATCCAGTTGCTCTTAAATCAATAACTTTATTACCTGCATTATCTAAACTCCAAAATGATTGAATAGAACTATCATTAGATTTAATTATCAATTTATGTAAAGTATTGGCACCTGTTCTAACATCTTTTAATGTTTTAGAAATATCAAGTACATTATTATCATTATTATCAATGTTAATAGCAGAAACTGTTTTAGCATTCATATCATTAAAAATATTAACATTAATCTTATTATCTAAAGCAGCTTTTAAATCATTATTATCATTTACACTACCTTTTAGATTTTCAAATGAAACTAAATAATCTAATCCCATAGTTTCATATAATAATTCATTCCAAGCAGTAGTTCCATCTCCTCTTTTTAATCTATGTGTATCGTCTTCAACACCATACTCACCTAAAGCTAATATAGGATTATTTACTGCCCATTGAGTACTAGTATCATGTCTTAATATAATTGTATATATTTTATCTTTTTCTTCCACTAAAATAACCTCCTACTCTATATCTAATAAAGCAATAACTTGATCTTTTTTATTTGTAAATTTTATTACTTTACCTATTGATCTACTATCAAAATATTCTCTATCTAAAAAATCTTTAGATTTAGCTTTACCAGCACATCGGCTAATACATAGATGATCTCCTAAATCTACATATCCTGTTATATTTACTTTTTGTTGACCATTATAGGCTACTTGTATAACTTTTGATTTATCAATAGAAGAATCTCCAGCATCTATTAAAATAGTATCTATTTTTTCAGAACTGCCTCCATCTAGTATTACTGCATCTTCTAATTTTTGTTTAGCTATTCCCCCATTTATAGTAGATATATCTAATATTGTATTATCACTTGAAATACATACACCTATTATTAATCTAGAATTTATTATTAACTCTTCTTGATCTTTAAATACAGCTTTTCTTATTAAAGATGTATTAGGATCTAACATAATTATATCTCCAACATCTATATGTTCAGAAGGTATAGCTTTTCTATAAAAATCAACATTAGCCATAAAAATACCTCCTTTTAATTACCCAAATATTTTCTTCTGTAATTCAATAAATCTAGTTTCAGCTAAATTGCTAGATGAAAATTTTTCTTCTTTACGAGCTCCATTTACATAAACATAAATAATTTTAGTATCATCATATTTATCAATATAAAAATTATCTAACCAATATAAATTTATCATATCACCTGAATTTAATTTAATAAACATATTATGCCTCCTAATTAATTATCATTATCATTAATATTTTACATAAACAAATAAAAAGAATTGATATATTTTTATATATCAATTCTTTTAAATGTTTATATTTGAATTTTAAAATTATTATAATATTGTTCTATCTCCAGATTCTAAATAATCTAAATATAATTGAGCTATTTCATTAGCTGATTTTTTCTAAGGTCTTAATTTATTTTCAACTTTTTTAGATTCATCTAAAGGTGTATCTTCTAGATGAAAGGCACTTTTAATAGTATTTAATTTATTAATATGATCTTCTTCATCAGCAATAATTTCATTTATTTCTTTTTCTAATACATCATATAGACTAGGAATTAAAGTTTCCTTAGCTTGTTTTAGAAAAGCTTTATATCCATCAATTGCTTGTTCTTCATCAGCAATTAATACATCAATATTGCTATTTGATGTTTCTACAGCAAATTTTTCTTTTTCTGAAGGATTTTCAACTTCACTAATTGCTTGTTCAACATCCTCTTGTGTTTGAGTTTGATCTTCTTCAGTACCTTCTAATTCCTCTTCTTCATGTAATTGCTTTGATTCTGTAAATTTAGCTCCTTTATTTAATTGCTCATAAACACTATTTGTTGTATATCCTGCAATTAAAGCTTCCATTCCATCAATAACTATATTTTCAATCATTTCTTCTTTAGAAGTAGCTGAGAAATCAAATATAGATTCTAATACTTCAAAATTATCTTTTACCCATTTAGTAAGATCTACTTGAACATAATCAATTGTTTTTAAAGTTTCAATATCTAAAGGAGTAATTACTCTTAAACTTTTAGCTAATCTAACTAAAAATTCTTGAGCAGGATCATTGTCTGCATCTTCAATATCAATACTATATGTAACGATCATATCATAAGTAGTATCTCCAATATCAATATCTTCAAAATCTCTATATTCTAATAAGTCATATAATGTATCCATTTGTTCATTATTTTCTTCCTTTAAATTATTCATTGTTTTTTCCTCCTTTTTATTTTCTAATAATTTAAAAAAATCCTTATCTTTATTTTTTATCATATTTATTATTTGAGGAGTTGACATATCTTTATCAGAACGATATTTTAGTTCTCTCTCTTCCCCATTTTTAGTAACATATTTTAATATATATTCTTTATTTTCATTATCCTCTGTATTGTTTGTAGAAACATTTTTCTCTTCATTTAATAACCTCATTGTTTCATTAATAACATCTTTTTTCATTTTTAAATTACCTCCATTAATTATTATATTTTATGTTAGGTATTAAATTTTATATAACATTTTTGATAAAATTATTTTAATTTTCTTTATTAGTATCTTCTAAATCTACTATATCATCTTCAATATTAGTAGAATTATCATCAGTATTATTATTTTTAATATTTTTATTCATATTTTGAGAATCATTTTCCATATTTTCTTTATCTTGATCATTCTCATCATCCTTACTAAACAATTTTGTATAAAATCCTTTTTTAGCATTTTGTCTAGCTAGCTCATTTGGTAATGTTAATTCTTCACCTTTTTTAGGTCTTAAGAATTTATTTACATCATCTATACGTTTAACTAAAAAATCCATAAATGTACTTGTTACTTGTTGTAGCCATTTCTTATTACTTAACATACTAATTAAATGTTTGCAATTATGAGCTGCATATAATTCTTTTGTAACTAAATAACTTTCATCTTCAGCGACTTTTAAATTATATACTATATCTCCTTCTATTTGTTCTACTTTATTTAAATGAATATCTGTTTTATAATATTGTATTTCATTTATATTACAGCTAAGTTTTTTGTAATTTGATATAGGATGATTAAAACTATATTCAGTTTTTACAAAATGTGTATCTTTTTGTAATATGTCTTTTATGTGCTCTCCTCTTATAGTTATTAAATAATGTTCGCATGGAGTTATAATTTTATTCATTTTCTTACTAAAAAATGGTTTTTTAGTCATACTAAATATTCTAGCATAAGTAAAACTTCTTATAAGGATATATAATTTTTGCATAATATCTTTATTACTGTTATATAATATATATTGTAAATATCCATCCTTTTTTCCGGTAGCTCCAAATTGACCATCTCCCCAAAAGAATCCATTAATTAAATCTAGTTTATCTTGTCTTGACCAATTAAAACATTCTTTTGATAAAAATTTTGAATGTAAATCTTTATAAGTATAACCACCTTTATCAATTATAAATTTTTTTAATTCCTTATCATATATTTGTAAATTTATACATTGAGTATTTATATTATATGTTTTCTCTTTAAATCTATAATTATTTATTCCTAATTCTTTCATTTTATCAATATATTTTTGTTTATATTGTTTATCTAAAGCTATAGTTAATTGATTAGGATATAGTTTATCATTTTTTTGAGGTCTTATATCTATGTGTTCATCACTTAAAAATAATCCTAGCATAAAAGCATATCCTTTTGGCAATGTTATATCTTCTGTTAATTGTAATTTAGGACTTAATATTACTTCATCTACCCACTTACAGTCTTTTAAAGATTTCCATTCAGGATTAATATCATATTTATTTGTTATATAAAAAGGATGATTTTCTGTGCAAACTATATTTTCTGTACCTATTCGACTTTTAATTAATTTTTTTTCATAATGATTACTTTTATCTAAAACAGGTCTTAATCTCCCTTTATGTGTAAATACATTATCTCCTATTTGTATATCTTTAATAGGTTTTAATCCTTCTTCAGTTAGTACTAGAGTATCTCCTGTAAAACACAAACTACCATAATCATTTGGATTAGTTATTTTAGCAGGTCTGTTTTCTGGCTTACCATATTTATATCCTAATTTTGTAGCTAAATATGCAAATCTATATTTAAAATCTGCGCAGGTACAATCAACTTTTATATCCATACCATCTATAGAATTCATTATAGCTGCAGTAACTCCTTTAGTATTTATTTGATAAGTTGGATTTTTTTCAGCTTCTACTTGAATCCAATATAAAATATTTTGCATTTCTACTGTATCCCAATAATCCCCTACTCTACATGTAACTCTTAAACAATTAGTAGTAAATACAGATGTAGTATCAATATCTACGATTGAGAATCCTTTATAACCAGCAGCTTTATTAAATCTTGTTATTGTTTGAGATTTAGCTTTTACTAACATATCATTTCTACTAACTTCTTCTAACTTATTTTTATTATATGTTTCGTTTATTATATGACTTATATTAGTCTTATATAATATATACCAATTATCATCATGTGCTATAATACCATCATATCCACTTTCTAATATTATATTAACAAAATTTTGAGGATCAATATCTCCTGATAATGTATTAATTAGATCTTCTCCTGACATATTATTTATAGCTTGTTCAATGTTATTGTAATCAGTATATATAACTTGTAAATTATTTCCATTTTTTGTAACTTTTGGCTTATTGCCAAGATATTTATTATCTAATCTTTTCCATTGAGCTTCTTTCTCTTTAAAAAATTTTAATCCTTCTTGTTTATCTACAACGTTATAAGTTTGTCTATTAAACATACATATATAATTTTTTATATCATTATTATTAAAATTTTGTAATTCTTTTAAAAGAGTTTGTTTAATAGTATCGGTTAGTTTATTTTTTATATTAAATAAATTAACATTATTATTTAATTCTACTTTATATACTTTACCTTTTTCTCCAGCATATTGTTGAGCTTCTTCAAAATTAGTTGTTAAATATATACCAACACCATATTGATCACCATTTGTTTTATTTCTTCCTAAATCTAAATCAGTTAAATTAGTATTTGGTGAACCATGATATAATATAATATTCTTTAAGGTCTTATCTTCATATAAATAATCAATTGGTTTGTATTTAGTTTTTATTGCACTATTTTCTTTTAAATCTTTGATATTTTTCATAGCATCTTCATCAGATAAATAATTAAAAATATTTTTTTGTTTATTTTCATATAATGAAATTTTTTTAGCATTATTATATAATTCTTTTAATTCATTATATTCATTTATATAAGATTGTAATAAAGCATTATAACCATTTTCTTTTGCATTCTTTATTTCTTTATTTAATCTTGCTAATTCTTTTACAACTTGAGTCATCTTAGTATAATTTGAATTATCTATTAAATAGTTATCTTGATTATCAGTTATAGATTTAATTATATAACCATTACTTATCAGATCTTGTTTAAATGATTGTTTATTTGGATAATCAGAATCTTCT